>CANRPK010000004.1 GCA_947632455.1 uncultured Bacilli bacterium | reverse complement strand
CTATTACCTATTGTGGTTATTGACCCTTCTGTATCTGTACATCCTGGAGTTGCACATTGGAATATCATTCTTAATGTGCCATCTCCATTTATTCTGATTATTCTCCATGTATGGTTAGCAAAGGTTACCCAGTTATTTACATCATCATTATTTCCTCTAAAGACATAGCTTGTTCCATAGTTATCTTCGGTTGTATATAATTTCTCTTTTCCATCAGGATTTTCTTTTTGCTCATCATATGGTCCAGTTATGGGATTTGGCATGGCATCTATAGTATATTTACTTCCTTTTGAAGTTTCCAATTTGCCTAACATATCATCTGCTTTATAATCTAAGTCAAAATAGATATAGCATTTCGTTCCTCTTTTATTTATTTTACTTACGCTTATATATCCTTCTTCATATGTTATTTGGGCTTCTTCAACTTTTTCTTTATTTACTTCACAATAGCTTTTATTACTTAATGTATATTTTTCAGTTGGCACATCATCTATTTGTTTATAGCCATTTGTACTATAACTACTTTCTTGATACATCGCTATTATATTTAAATCTGCCTTATTGTAGTTTATATTTCCACTTGCTAGTTCTATACTTTCTGTATTTCGATATCTTGCTAAACTGGTTATATAATTTATTACTATTACTAATATTATTGCTAAAATAAAACCTACTGCAAATATTGTTTTATTCCTTTTATTATCTGTATCTAACCTTTCTATTTTCATTCTTTTCCCTCTCTCAATATTATTAGAAATTCCTAACTTATATTTAAATTATATACTTTGATATACTCAAAGTCAAGAAAAATATCGGTATTTATCCACTATTTTTTATTAATACCTATTTTAATGAGAAAATTATCTTGGTGAATAGTATGAATTATGGAGAAAACATAAAAAATATGAGAGAAAGAATTGGAATTAGTCAAACTGAAATGTCAAAAATGTTAGAAATTGATAAAAGTCTATATGGAAGATATGAAAAGGAAAAACAAACTATTCCAATTAAACATTTAATTACTTTATGTAATTATTTTAATGTTTCTTTAGATTTTATTTTTAGTTTTACTTCTATTCAAGAATATAAAAATATTAAGAAAAAAGCAAATAATATTAAAGCTGGTAAAAATCTTAAAGAGTGGCGTAAAAGTCTTAAACTTACCCAATTAGAACTTGCTAATTATTTAAACACTACTCAATCTGTTATAGCGGATTATGAACGAGGTAGATATTTAATTTCTACACCATTTTTATATACAATATGTAAGAAATATAATATATCTGCAGATTATTTACTTGGAAGAATTGATGAACCTATTAGTTTTTAAAGAAAAAAAGAATACCAAAAAGGTATTCAAAAATAATAAATATGCCTATACTTGGAATAAGAAAGCAGTATAGGCATATTTTTAATTACTTGTATTTACTATAAATGGACTACTAGATTTACCATTTCCTCCACTAAATTCTATATTGGCATTAAGATTAATTACTGGACGCACACCAGGAGTAGTCCAATTCACAGCGCCACCACCGAGGATGCCACTATCACGTACAACGAACACGGCAGCCCACTTATCAGTAATATAATAGTGATACGGAGACATTGTCCAATAATATTGGTTAGTGTATAGCCAGTAATCAGTTGATACAGTACCTCCAAAGCCCCCTGCCATTACTATTTCATCACTTGTGATTAATGCAGCTGGTACTGGAAGTTTAGCATTACCTAGACTTGAGCCTTCTATTGTAAATAAATCCCTTTTTAGAAATGCATCATTTATATCAAAATTAATAAAATCATTTGATGCCGTTTCCTCTGATTGGTTTTCTTCTGGCATTTCTACTCCACACTTCAAC
The DNA here is from genome assembly GCA_947632455.1 of uncultured Bacilli bacterium. Classification (GTDB taxonomy): domain Bacteria; phylum Bacillota_I; class Bacilli_A; order RF39; family UBA660; genus Caccenecus. Next base: position 66,044 of record CANRPK010000004.1, on the reverse strand, counting down.
GTTGGATATTGTTTTGTTCGAAAATCTCCATAAGTTTCATTTTTTACTATTAATCTAGAAGCCGGGGCATAACCTGTTGCAGTCTGACCAGTACCATTTCCGTCATAATTAGACCAAACATTTTTTACTACTGTTCGATCATTACACCATCCCGTATTTCCATCTAGATATTCTGTATAATTTTTCATCGCTCCGGCTTCGTTATACCATGTCTGAACTGCATTAGCTATATTACTTGGTGTAGTATTTGAATGAGCTTCTTCATATGTTGGATCTCCGGCATCTCCTTTATTTGCTTTTGATGTTCCATAATAATATCCTACATAGGTATTATCATCAAATTGGGTAGGCTTATAAGCAGTTCCGCCTAATGCAATAGTTTTTTCTCCTGTTGTATCTGTACAATTTGGTTCTGCACATTGAAATATTAACCTTAATGTGCCATCTCCATTTATCCTGATTATTCTCCATGTATGATTAGCAAAATTTACCCAATTATTTACATCATCATTATTTCCTCTAAAGACATAACTTGTTCCATAATTGTCTGGACTAATATATAATTTATCTTTTCCTTCGGGATTTTCTACATCTGCATTATATACTCCAGTAATCGGATTAGGCATTGCATCGATTGTATATTTGCTTCCTTTTGAAGTTTCCAATTTACCTAACATCTCTTTTACTAGGCTATCAAAGTATATATAACATTTTGTTCCTTTTTCTTGTAAGTTTGCTATTGTTATTCCTTTTTCATTTAATGTAAATTCTGCTTCTTCTACTCTTTGTTTTCCTACTTCACAATAACTTTTATTGCTTAGTTTATATCCTGCTGTAGGTATCTTACTTATACTTACATATTCTTTTTCTTCAGATGTACTATTATCTTTTTCTTGATATATCGCTATTATATTTAAATCTGCTTTATTATAACTTATATTTCCACTTGCTAGTTCTATACTTTCTGTATTTCTATATCTTGCTAGGCTTGTTATATAGTTTATTACTATAAATAATATTGCACATACTATAAAACCATATATAAATAATTTCTTATCTTTTTCTTTACTTAACCCTTTTAATTTCATATCTTTCCTTTCCTCAATATTATTAGAAATTTCTAATTTATATTTAAATTATAATATCTGCTATTATCAAAGTCAAGAAAAATATCGCTATTTTCTCGTTTTTATTTTTTAAAATACTTTATATGAGAAAATTATTTTTAGGTGATTTATCAATGATATATGGCGAAAAGTTGAAGGAAATTAGGGAAAATTTAGGAATTACCCAACGGGCTGTTTCTACTATGTTAGAACTAGATATTGATGTATATGGGCAATATGAAAGAGAATATTATATAATGCCTATTAAGCATTTAATTAAAGTAGCAAATTACTTTAATATTTCCTTAGATTATATATTTGGATTTACTAAAGATAAAAATTATAATAGGATACGATTAGATGTTGATAATAAAGATGCTGGGAATAGATTAAAAGAATTTAGAAAAGAAAAAAAATTAACACAAAATGATTTAAAAAATATACTTAATACTACTCAATCAGTTATTTCTGATTATGAACGAGGGAGAATGCTTATTAATACTTTATATTTATATGATATATGTAAAAAATATAATATATCCGCGGATTATTTAATGGGAAGAATTGATGATTCTATTAGTTTTTGAACAAATAAAAAAGGATTTAATCCTTCTTTAATTCTATATAAGCTATATTAAGTATTAATGGTAAAGTTAACACGATTGGAAATACATATCTAAAATAAGTATTTACGGGACCGGCGACTAAAATTAATACTAAAGTTAAGGCTGGTATTAATAAAGCGATTAATTGTTTTTTATGCTCAGTAATGAATACTCCAAGTAAGATAATATAAATCCAAACAACAAAACCAATATTTACAATACTTCCTAAAACTGGGATATATGGGAATGAAACAGCATAAGAACTTAAGATATTACGAGTAATATTTAAATTATTATAGTGATAATCTAAATAACTTTCAATTAATCTTTCATCATAATTATAATAAACATACCAATTAGAAGTATTAGGATAAAAATAGCCATATACATTATTGATAGTAGCGTCAATATAAACACCGGGATGACGGAATAAATACTTGAGCCATACTTTAAAATAAGCGATTAAATCTTGGGTGGTTGTTTCTTTATTAAATTCATTTTTTACAGGATCAGATATATTAGGTTTATATCTGGTGGCGAGAGTATCATAATTTAATATTTTATCAATAACTTGTTGATCTTCTTTAGTAATAGTATTGGGATAATATTTTACATATCTAGCAGTTTGTTGAAAAGGAATTGATAATACTTCACGAACACTGCCATTAGTAATATGAAGGGCTGGTAATAATATTTTATTATGAGCTTCATAAACTAAGATAGTTGATAATAGCACTAAAATTAATATTAATTTTTGCCTTTTTTCTTCATGAATTAAAAATGGGAAACTAAACAAAATAATAAACAAACCATTATTACGAACTAACATCATAAATAAACATAATAAACCTAAAGATATATATTCAATTAAACTATATTTTTTACCTTTTATTAATTTATGCATTTCAATAAGATAAAAGACTAATAACGCTCCAAAGAAAGTATCTTTAACACTACTTAAAGTATATAATGGAAAGACTGGAACTAAAGCAAATATTAATAATATAATAAAACGACTTATAAAAGGAACTTTAATATTTTTTAGATATACTAATAAATAAGTCATGGCACTTATAATAAGGAAAATTTGAAATAAGCTAAATAAGAATAAACCAAAATTTAAATTTAGTAATTTATCACCTAATTTAGTAAAGCCTCCTAAAATAAAAGTATGAAATACAGGATGATGATTAGTTATTAAAACATTATTATCTATTAATTTTACTCCTTCTATATAATGAGTTGGTAAATTATAATATTGTTTTATTTGATTAGAAGGATCGGGAGATAGTATAGCGGGATAAAAACTAATTATATAGGGTAGATAAGCAATTAATAAAATTAAGATAGTTACTTTATAAGGATGTTTTTCATAATAATTTTGAAATTTTTTGAGAAATTTAGGAAGTTTTATTGGAGATAAATTAAAGTTAATAATTTTAGGAATTAGAAAATTAAGAAGAGTTTTTATAAATATATAATAAGTTATAAATTTAATAATAGATATAATAATTAAAACAAAATTACCTAATACAATACTAGCATCACCAATAATACTATAACTAAAACCAAAGACTAAGAAAAAAGTAAAGATTAAACTAATTATATTATAAGCTTTTTTAGTTTTTATATTGAGATATTTTTGATAAAATAAGTAAAGAATAATAGTTAATAATAATATAAGTAAAAAGCTAGTATTAGAATAACTAAATTTAATAAGTTTAGTAAGATCTATTTTATTTATTTTTTCATAGACTATGACCATTTCTTTAATTACTTGCTCGCTATATAAACATAAAGTAGTTAAAATACTTAATATAAATATTTTTACTTTAGACATATACTTCACCTTAAATTTAATTTATCATAATTTAATTAAGCTTGCAATATATTATGAACTTTTTTTCATTTCATATAATATATCTCTTAATTCCATAGCTCGTTCAAAATCTAATTGTTTGGCTGCTTCTTGCATTTCTTCTTCAATAGTTTTTAGAATATTTTCTTTTTCTTTCTTACTCATTTTAGGTTTAGCTGAAACTTTTTCAACTTCATTAGAAACTACTTCTTTGATTTCTTTTTGAATAGTAGTTGGAGTTATATGATGTTCTTCATTATATTCTTCTTGAATTTTACGACGTCTAGCTGTTTCTTTAATGGCTAATTGCATAGCTTCACTAGTAGTATCCGCGTACATTATTACATGACCATTAGCATTACGAGCACATCTACCTATGGTTTGAATTAAGCTTCGATCACTTCTTAAAAAGCCTTGTTTATCGGCATCTAAAATACATATTAAACTTACTTCAGGGATATCTAAGCCTTCTCTTAAAAGGTTAATACCAACTATACAATCATAAGTACCTAAACGTAATTCACGGATTATTTTTAATCTTTCTAAAGTTTTAATTTCACTATGAAGATAGGCGACTTTAATACCCATTTCTTTTAAGTAATTAGTTAATTCTTCAGACATACGAATAGTTAGAGTAGTAACTAATACTCTTTCATTTAGCGCAATACGTTTTTTGATTTCTTCAATTATATCATCAATTTGGCCCATAGTTGGTTTAATTTCAATCGTGGGATCTAATAGACCTGTTGGGCGGATTATTTGTTCAACATATTTTCCTTCAGTATGTTCTAATTCATAATCTCCCGGAGTGGCAGAAACATAAATAGCTTGATTTATTTTACTTTCAAATTCTTTAAAATTTAGGGGTCTGTTATCAAGAGCACTAGGAAGACGAAAACCATAATCAACTAAAGTTTGTTTACGCATTCTATCTCCATTATACATGCCTCGAACTTGAGGTAAAGTAACATGGGATTCATCGACCACTAGTAAAAAGTCTTTGGGGAAAAAGTCAATTAAACAAGTGGGAGTTTCTCCAGGGCCACGCAAGGCAAGATGGCGAGAATAATTTTCTACTCCACTACAAAAACCTGTTTCTTTTAACATTTCCAAATCATAATTGGTTCTTTCTCTTAAACGTTGTTCTTCAATTAGTTTTCCTTGTTCTTTTAATTCTTTTAAGCGTTCTTCAAGTTCTAATTCAATACGATGGCAAGCTTCTTTTAATTTTTCGGGGGAAGTAACAAAGTGAGAAGCTGGAGAGATAGTAACAGTCTTTTTATTGGAGACAATAGCTCCGGTTACAGGATCAAAACTACAAATACGAGAAATTGTATCACCAAATAGTTCAATACGGATTCCATGAGCATGTTCATTTGAAGGAATGACATCAATAATATCCCCACGACTACGGAATGTGCCGCGATGAAAATCTAAATCATTACGTTCATAAGTCATATCTACTAGACGACTAATAATATCATTTCTTTTTATTTGTTGATCTAAATTTAAAACTAACATTGATTTTTCATATTCTTCTTTTTCACCTATACCATAAATACATGATACACTAGATACAACAATAACATCTTGATAATTAATAAGACTGCTAGTAGCTCCATGCCTTAATTCATCTATTTCATCATTAATTGAGGAATCCTTTTCAATATATGTATCACTGGAAGGAACATAAGCTTCAGGTTGATAATAATCATAATATGATACAAAGTACTCAACATGATTATTAGGGAATAATTCTTTTAATTCAGAATATAGTTGTCCCGCGAGGGTTTTATTATGAGCTAAAACTAAAGTAGGTTTATTTACTTCTTTAATGACATTAGCAATCGTAAAAGTTTTACCTGTTCCGGTTGCGCCTAGTAAAACTTGTTCTTTTTTGCCATTTTTAATACCTTCGACTAATTCTTTTATAGCTTCTGGTTGATCTCCACTAGGTTTATATTTTGATACTAATTCAAACATATTACCACATCCTTAAATAAAAAAGATATATCTTGAAATATTTTAACACGTTAAACATTATAAAACAAGAACTTTAAAAGGTTCTTGTTATTAGTATTAAAACTTTTTGGAAAATTATTATTTTTTATCTATGATGAGTTTGTTCTTCATTATAGCTTTGTAATTTAGCTAAGCTACTAACATGATTAATGGCTTCTTTTATGGCATCTTCATATTTAATATGTTTATCATAGCATAAGTTAGCAGCTAAATGAGCAGCGTCTAAAGCATTTTCATCAGTCATCCCTAGTTTATATTTACAAGTATTATAAACACTTTCTACCATGGCTTCTTTTGTTTTTAAAAAGTCTTGTTCTTTTTTAGTTGGAGCATATAATGGGGTATCATCAGTTTTGGGACCCTTTCTTAAGCCATTATTATATTCATAAGTTTCCTGATTTTTTTTATCAAAAATATAAGCATAGCCATGACCATTTTTTTCATGATCTTCAAAAGTACGATATTGCATATAATTCCCTTCTTTCTAGTATTAATATAGCCTATTTTATGAAAAATTGCAAGTTTTTCTAGATTAACTTACTTTAGTATACTTAACTGTTAAATCATTATTTACTGTAAATAAGTATTCAACTGTATCTATTATTTTAGTTTCAGGTAAATAATTGAAGTCTTTGACTTCAAAGATAACTTTAGTTGTGCCGGGTTTTTTAGCTTTAATAAAATAGTCTTGTCTAAAAGTAGTAGACCCCATAATACCTATATCATGTTCAAGTTCTAATATTTCGGGATTATCAATTATATAAGATGCATAAATATCTTTGCCTTCGTATTCAAAACTAAATTTAGGAATTTTTGCTTCAATTATTACACCTATATTAGCATTTTTAAGAATAATATTTAAATTATTTAATTGATATTCAGGATTAGGATTATTATTTAAGAAATCTTTTAATAAATATTCATCTTTATTATTAAATATTATATATACATCATCACTTTTAGTACAATTAAAGTAATAAGTATAATAATCATCTTCATAAAATAATTCTTTAACATTATCACAAGATGTGGATTTATCAAAAAAATCATAAGAGTATCCTTTATATTCTTTACTTTGAAAATATTTAAAAGTTAAAAATAAAGTACTAGCTAAGATAATGGTAATAACTAGAGTTATTATATAAACTTTAATATCTTTTTTATTTATTTTAGAAGTATTAAAATTAAATATATGATTAATTAATTTTTTTAAACTAGGGATTTTTAGAATAAAGTAAATGATAATTGCGCCTAGAGAGTTTAGAATTACATCATCTATATCTAATGTACCAGATAACGTTATAAGTTGAAGTAATTCAATACCTATACTTAAAAATATAATGGTAGGAATAAAAACTTTGGCTTTATTTTGTTTAGGAAATAAAAGAGGAAGTAGGATAGCATAAGGAATAAGACATATAAGATTACCAATTATATTATAAACAAAGATATAAACATTTATATTATGATTAAATAAAGATCTAAAATAACCAATAATTGTAGAAAAAGGAATAAGTCTTACAGAAGTATCAAGATAACCATGAAATAATTCTTTATTACTAAAGAAAAATTGGAAATTAAAACCTCTTTGATAGTCAAAAATAGTTAGATTTAATAAAGATAAGACATATATAATTAGAATATAATATAAAGTCATTTTTAAGGGTTTAGAAATATGATGATATTTATTTATAAATAAATTACCTAGATAAAAAAGAATAACTGATAGTCCTAGTAACACCACTATACTAGAGGCATTTAAATTATATCTAGGTAATATAAATAATATTAAATACACAGCTAATAATAACATAGATAAAATAAAACTTATAATAGAGGTAATTTTATATACTTTTTCTTTCATAATTGCTCCTTTAATAGTTAGAGTATAGCATTTATATATTTAGTTTACAAGTTGTAGGAGAATTTTTTACATATATTAACAGCTTATAAACTTGACTTTACAATTAAAATTATTTATTATGGATAATAGGAGGTTTAAAAATGATTAATACAAATAATTTAATAAATTTATATGAAGGGGTTATTAAGGAAGATCCTCTAACTACTAAACAATTACAAAATTATGGTTTTAAGAAAAATGATTTAACTAATTTAGTTAATAAAAATATATTAGAAAGATATAAAATAGGATGGTATATTTTTAATGATCTTAATGGTTTATATGATTATGGTAATACGTTAGTTAGTAAGAGATATTATAATAAAGCAAAATTATGTTTTCTTAGATGTTTAGAAATAAATGCTCAAAATTTAGATGTTTATAAAAGGTTATTTTATTTAGAATTAAAAACTAAAAATTTTAAAGAAGCTTTTAATTATTTTGATTTTATTTATTATAGAGATATTAATAATAGAAAAATATATAATACTTATTTATTATTATTTAGTTATATTTTAGATTTACCTCAAGAATATAAAGATATAGTAAAAAAGTTAAAATTAAATGATTTAGATATTAATATAAATGATGATACTTTTAAAAGTATTATTATAGAAGATATAATTAATCAAAAATTTTATAGTGCGATAATAAATTTACAATTATTGCATGATAACGATAAATTAGTTTATACTCCAGAATTAGTTAATTTATTATATAAGGCTAAAAAAAGACAAACTGCTACCCATACAAAGATTAGTGAATTAGTAATTGATAGAAATTATGAAGAATTAATTTTATTATTAGATGAAGAAGCTAAAATGCATGTATTAAATTTATCTAATAAATATTATTTATTAATTGCTAAGGAAATAATTAATATACGTACAACTGGAAAAATACCTAAAAAAGAAGAAGGTTATAGTTCAGATTTGAAATCAGCTTTACTTTTACATGATTATGAAGGAGCTTTAAATATAGTTATTACTAATAATAAATTTAAAGATTTAACTGATAATTATTTTTATTTAATATTAAATGATTTAGTTAAAGAAATAAATGCTAGACGAAGAAAGAATAATTTAATTGAAGTTTTAGATGTAGTTAAAAGAGATGGATTATTTATTTTTGAGGAAATGGATGATGAAGAAATCAGAAACATCTTAGATGAAATTAAAGATATTCCATATATTAGTAGAATGATTATAGGCGATAATGATAATATACTGGCCTTAAGATATTGTGATTTAAATACAGCAAATTATAAAGAATTAATGAATGAAGCTAATTTAGCTTATGTAAATCAAGATTATGATTATTGTATTAAATTATTAAGAATAATAGCAAGTAATCCTAATGCTTATCCATTTATTTATGCTAAATTAGGATTTGCTTATATTGCAGTGGGTGATTATAAATTAGCTAAAAGATATTTAACATTAGCTAGTCATTTAAATAAAAAATATAATATTGTGGCGGATAATACAGAATTAATTGAAAGTTTAGATGCTAATAACTTGCAAATGATAGATAAAGCTTTAGAAAGAGCATTAAAACCATTTTAAAAGTCTTAGTACTATTTGCTAAGACTTTCTTTTTTTTGACGAGTTACTTCAATTACAGCTTCTTTTAAATCATTTCCTGTAAGTTTAAAGTTATTACCAATTAATGCAACATTTTGAACTTCATAACCATATTCTTTATGGATAACATTTAATATTTCAATTACTTGTTCTCTAGTTAAGATTTCTGTAGCTTCTTTAGTAATATCTTTAATCTGAATGTTTTCTTTTATTTCTATAGCAGGTATATATCTGTTATGACCATTTTTACTAACGGCTTTTACAAAATTAACAGAAATAATTGCATTTGGATTTTGAAGATATTGTTTATAATATAATTCGATTAATTTTAATAACTCTTCTTTAGAATATTTTATTGTCATATAAATCCCCCTTTTGTTTAGATTTATTTTAACATCTTTTAGTTATTTTGTCAAATTTGAGGGAACTTGCATTAATAATTGTTCTCTAATAGCATTTAATTTTAAAACACTATCAATTATTTTATGGGGTTCTCCAGATAAAACTAAAGCATATTGCATATTTAACAAATTTAAGCCGATAGTGGGATCTATTGTATTTGCCTCAATTAAAGTATGGGAGTTTTGTAATAAATATATTACTTCATAAATAAATTCATCTTCATAGCCTAATCTTTGTAAGGTATTTTTAGCAAGAAAGCTGGCTAGGCCAGGATAGTAGATATTATCTTTAAAGCCTAAATTACGAAAAATAATAGCTATTTTTATTTCTAATGGCATACTTGGAGATATTTTTAAAGCTCTAATAGTATTTTGCCATAAAAGAGGTTTAGAGGTAATTAGTTTTAATTCAGGAATAATTTCTAATAAAGCTTGAATATTTGCTTGATAATTATTGGTTATAAGGATATTTTCTAAGGTAGTTTTGGCTTCTAACATATTTTTTCTTCCTTTCAATTAATTTATTATAGCATATATTTTTAAATAGTGTTATAATATTTATGCAAGTGGAGGTGGACTCATGAAAACTATAAAGAAAAACTTACCTGATGGGGTTAAAAAACAATTTGGGCATGTTAAAGGGGTAAAAGTTAGATTTGTAAATAAAAATTTAGATAAAAAGAAAACTAATTCAAAATAATTAAGAATTAGTTTTTTTATACTTTAAGGTTAAACCTAAGCCTAAACCAAAGATACTTGCGATTAAATATATTAATAGATCATATGGTATAGTAAAAGTAATACTTTTTACTAAAATAGTTATGGTAACTAAACATAAGATTATAATGTTTATAATAAGTAAACTTTTTAAACACTTTTTTTGATATAGAAAATAATTTAGAATTATTAATAGACAGTATAATAAATATTCTATATTATAAATACCCATTAGATTAAAAGCTTTATGGGCATTATCTTCAATAGAGGCAATACCCGCGATATTAGAAGCAGTATAGCTAGAAATAATTATATAATTTACATAAGTAAAATATACAATAGGAATTATTAGAATTAAAGTTAATAATAAAATTTTAATTATTAAAGTCTTTTTCATTTTATGCTCACATTCATTTTACCTTTATTAAAGATAGCTGAAGGCATTTCTTTTAAATCTTTGGATATAATGGGTTTAAAAGACATATGATCTAAGATATCTTTTTTTAAGTCTATTCCTGGAGCAATTTCAATTAGAACTAAGCCTTCTTTTTTTAGTTTAAACACTGCTCTTTCGGTAACATATAATACTTCTAAATTATTTTTAATAGCGTTTTTACCACTAAAAGTTATTTGTTGAACTTTTTTTACAAATTTATTTTTAGAACCATCTTTTACGATATTTAATTTATTATCTTTAACATTTATTTCTAAATCACCATTAGTAAACGTGCCCATGAAAACAATTTTTTTAGTACTTTGCGTAATATTAATAAAGCCTCCGGGACCAGTCGTACGATTACCAAATGAAGAAACGTTAACATTTCCATATTTATCAACTTCAGCTAAGCCTAAGACGGCCATATCAAGGAAACCACCATTATATAAATCAAAAGTTTCAGCGGTAGATATTATGGATTCCGGATTAACAGAAGCGCCAAAGGCTACTCCTCCAATAGGCATTCCACCTAAAGGGCCACATTCTAAAGATAAAGTAAGATCTGATAAAAAGCCCTCTTCCGCGGCAATTTTACCAACAATATCTGGCATGCCTACGCCTAAATTAATTACATAACCTTTCTTTAATTCTAGAGCCGCTCTACGACCACATATCTTACGTTCAGTTAATTTTTCTTTAGGTATTTTAGCTAGAGATATTCTTTTTTCTCCAGTTAATTCAGGGCGATAGACAGGTAGATTATAATCGCCTAGACTTTCATCAGGTTTTGATACTACGACATAATCAACTAATTTATTATGAATTAAAACATCTTTAGCTTTTAAAGTACCAAATTTTTTAATATCTTCAACTTGAACAATAACTATACCATTAGAATTATGAGCAGCTATAGCCATATTATATTGTTCCCCAATTACAGCTTCATGTTCAAAACTAATATTACCTTTTTCATCGGCATATGTAGCTTTTATTAGCGCAACATTAACAGGAAATGTATGATAAAACAAATATTCTTTACCATTAATTTTAACAACATCAACTATAGGTTTTTCTTTTTTAGCTAGTTCATTAGCACAACAACCATCTATTCTAGGATCGGCACATGTATCAAGACCTATATGGGTAACTATACCAGGTTCACCACCAGCAGTAGCCCGCAGTAAATGATTTAATACACCTAGGGGAACTGCAAAAGCCGGGAAAACATTTTCACCAATAGCTTTACCAAATAATTTACCCATACCTAAATGAGCACATATTGCTTTTCCAACTAAACCTTTAGCACTTAACATATTCATACCAACTAAATCATTAGTTAAATTGCCTGGAGATATTCCGGTAACGACTGTTATGTCTTTGGGAGTTTTCCTTCTTTTATAAGAATTCATCAAAGACGCAACTAAAGCTTCAGGGGATCCTGAACCACCACTTCCAGAAATAGCAACTGTATCTTTATCTTTGATTAAACTAGCAACTTTTTTCGCATCAATTATTTTCATAGTCATCCTCTTCTCTTTTATTTTTCTAATATATTTTTATATTAGTTAGCCTATTTTTATTAAATATATTATATCAAGAAAAAAGATAGTTTGCACTATCTTTTTATGCTTTCTTTCTAAAGATTGTAGCATCTAAGATCATTTTTATTAATATACTTAGAATGACAGTAATAATTACGGTTGGAATAAAAATGAGCCAGAATGAATAAATCGTATCAGAAGTATTTGGTCCGAGAACTCTTAGCATGAAAATACCTATTGGATAATGTAACATGTAAATATATAATGATATACTTCCTAGATAGTTGAATATTTTACTAGTGTAATCATTATTTAAGAACTCTGTTAAGTAATCTTTGTTTAATAAAGTTAAACCTATTACTAAGATACATAATAATGAAACTGTCCAACGATCTAAATTAAACCATGTTGCTGGGTAAATTGTATACCATAATAATAATACTGCGCAGAAGAGATTTAAAATAGTTAAAGCTAGACGAGCTTTTTTACTATATTCTCTTTGTTTTAAGTAATTAATTAAGTAATATAGTAACATTCCTCCAAGCATACCAAGCATTACGAATAATAAACCATTATTGAAACCAATAAAGGCTGTACTACCAGTAGCAGCTCCACCCATACCATTAGTAGAGGCTGTTTGTAGGCCTAATGTAGACCAAGCTGTTTGAGCAGCACGCGTATTTGTAAATGCCCACCATCCACTTAAGAATATAAAAATGAATGGAGCAATTAAACCACGCATAGTATCTTCGTTTTTGCTTAAGCCATAATATAAGAAATAGCCGACAATGATAATAGCTGAGATAAACCATAATGGTCCATTTAAATTAAAGAATTCATTGCCTACACTTCTTAATCCGGCAGCATGGAAACCTAAGAACTCCCAAGCACTATTTAATACCATAGCGCATGATTGTTGGAAGGTATAATTTGGATAATAGAATTTTGTGCTTATTACTACACCTAGAATATAACCTAAAATTAAGACAGGTAGTAAGCCTCTAATTCTGGTCCAAGTATACTCCCATGCTTTTGATGATGCACTTCTTTTTTGATAATCTTTGTCAGCATTTTTCTTTTGGAAGTGTGATGTTAAGAAATAACCAGCAGTTAAAGTAAATATTAATAACACTTCACTAGAACCAAAGAACCAATTTGTTGATTGCATCCAATAGCCATTTGTGCCATCGCAACTACGAGCGATTATCCAACCTACATGGAAACCAATTATAGCAATAGCTATTAAAAACCGCCATAGCTCGATTGCAACATTTCTCTTTGATGAACTTCTTTCCTCTTTCTTTTTCATCTTTTCAACTCCTCCTTATTATAAATTATAATAAATATTCTTTTCTTAGTCAATCTATCTGTTTTATTTTATAGATAAAAAATAGGGTTTTAAACCCTATAAATATATCTTGCTTATATTTGGAATAAGAAAGCAATATAAGCAAGTATTAATTACCTGTATTAACTATAAAAGGATTATCAGATTTACCAGTACCTCCACTAAATTCAATATTAGATTTTAGGTTGATTACTGGGCGTGCACCAGGAGTAGTCCAATTCACACTCCAACCACCGAAGAGGGCACCATCAGCACGCACAAAGAATACTTGAACTGTATCATTATTGGCAAGGTAGTAAATTGGAGAGATTGTCCAATAAGTTTGGTTAGTATATAGCCAGTAGTTAGTTGATACAGCACCTGCAAAACCTCCGGCCATAACATATTCATCACTAGTAATTAATGCAGCTGGAACTGAAAGCTTTGCATTTCCTCTATTTGATCCTTCTATTGTATATAAATCTCTTTTTAAAGCTATAGGATCTATTTCATCAAAACTACTAAATCCAGTATCATTTGATGGACTTGTTTCGGGCATTTTTGCACCACACTTTAATGTTGGATATTGTTTTGTTCTCCAGCCTTGGTTAGTTGGAATTAATCTTGATGAAGGTGCATAACTTGTTGCGGTTTGACCAGTACCATTTCCGTTATAATCAGGCCAAACATTTTTTACCACTGTTCGATCATTACACCATCCTGTATTTCCATCTAAGTAATCGGTATAATCATTCATTTTCCCTGTGTCGGTATACCACGTTTCTATTGTTTTTGCTACTGTACTAGGAGTTGAATTTGAATGAGTTTCGTCATAACTTGGATTTGGTTTTTCATCTGTATGTGCTGTTCCATAATAATAGCCGACATAAGTGTTATCATTGTTTTCACTATTATATGCGCTTCTTCCTATTTGAGTTTCAGCTCCTTCGGTTGTTGTACAATTTGGTTCTGCACATTGGTATATCATTCTTAATGTGCCATCTCCATTTATTCTGATTATCCTCCATGTATGATTTGCAAATGTTACCCAGTTATTTACATCATCGTTGTTTCCCCTAAATACATAACTTGTTCCATAGTTATCTTCGGTTGTATATAATTTTTCTTTTCCTTCTGGATTTTCTGTAGTTTCATCATACATTCCAGTTATGGGATTTGGCATTGCATCTATGCTATATTTACTTCCCTTTGAAGTTTCCAATTTACCTAACATCTCTTTTACTAAACTATCAAAATATATATAACATTTTGTTCCTTTTTCACTTAGTTTGTTTACTCCTATATATTGTCCATCATATATTATTTCTGCTTCTTCTACTCTTTGTTTACCTACTTCACAATAACTATCTTCACTTAATTTATATCCTGTTGTAGGTATCTTACTTATACTTACATATTCTTTTTCTTCTTTAGTGCTATTATCTTTTTCTTGATACATTGCTATTATGTTTAGATCTGCTTTATTGTAGTTTATATTTCCACTTGCTAGTTCTATACTCTCTGTATTCCTATATCTTGCTAAACTGGTTATATAGTTTATTACTATAAATAATATTGCACATACTATAAAACCACATATAAATAATTTTTTATCTTTTTCTTTACTTAACCCTTTTAATTTCATATCTTTCCTTTCCTCCTTTATAATGTAATAATTATCCGTTTATTACAAAAAGTTCATATATCTTTATAACCTGTTTTGGGTTATATTAATATAATAAGCCATTTTGGGTTAAAAGTCAATAATCTATTTTAGATTATGATAAAGTGCTTATGAGGATATAGAATGAATAGATTAAAAGAACTTAGAGAAGATAGAGACTTATACCAAAAAGATGTTGCAAAATATTTGAATATGTCCCAAACAGGTTATTCAAAATATGAGGTTGAAACAAATGATATACCTACGGATATATTAAAAAAACTAGCATTATATTATAACACTAGTATTGATTATTTACTTTATCAAACTGATGAGAGAAAGCCCTATCCAAAAAGTATAATAAAATAAAAAATAGGGGTAAACCCTATTTGATAAATATATCTTGCCTATACTTAGAATAAGAAGAAGACGTATAGGCAAGTTTTTTATATGTCTGTATTTACTATAAAAGGATTAGTTGGAGTTCCATCTCCTTGTGTAAATTGAGCATCAGCATTCAAGTTTATTACTGGGCGAATTCCTAACCATGTATCTTGTGCATTTCCACTTGTTATTGCTCCATCACCATTAACGCGGAATATACTTGACCAATTATTGATATTATAACCAGCCGGAGACATTGTCCAATAGCCTCCATTAGTATATAGCCAATAATTTGTTGATGCTGTTCCCATAAAGCCTCCGGCCATAACTGCTTCATCATTTGTGATTGTTGCTGCCGGAATATCTAATACCCCATTGCCTTGACTAGATCCTTCTAATGTATATAAATCTCTTTTTAAAGCATTTTCATCAATTTCAAAATTTGTCAAATTTTTTATTTCAGGGCTGGTAATATTTGCACCGCATTTTAAAGTTGGGTACTGTTCAGTTCTATATTTGTTAATGTTATTATGCCGAATTGATGATCCAAATATTGTTATAGATTTGCCTGTGCCTTTACCATAACCTGGAACATTTACAACAACTCGATCATTACAAAATCCTGTATCTCCGCTTAAATATTTTGTGTATTCTGTCATTTTACCACGATCAGTTGTGTACCAATTTTTTATTACTTTCACAATATCATTTGGGTACTTATTTGAATGGGTTTCTTTAAATCCTTCTTCCCCTTCTTCTTGGTTTGGTTCCCCATAATAATAGCCCGCATAGGTATTATCATCAGTTGGGGCTGATTTATAAGGAATTCCCCATGATATTTGGGTACTATCTCTTTCGGTGTCTGTACATCCAGGTGTTGCGCATTGATAGATCATTCTTAATGTTCCATCGCCATTTATTCTGATTATTCTCCATGTATGATTAGCAAATGTTACCCAGTTATTTACATCATTATTATTTCCTCTAAATACATAGCTTGTTCCATAATTATCTTCGGCTGTATATAATTTCTCTTTATGTTCTGGATTTTCTGTATTCTCATCATATGGTCCTGTGATTGGGCTTGGCATTGTGTCTATGGTATATTTGCTTTGTTTTGTTGCTTCTAGTTTTGCTAACATATCTTCTGATGTATAATCCATATCAAAATATATATAGCATTTTGTTCCTCTTTTATTTATTTTACTTACACTTATATACCCTTCTTCATATGTTATTTGGGCTTCTTCTACTTTTTGTCCTCCTACTTCACAATAGCTTTTATTACTTAAGGTATATTTTTCAGTTGGTACATCATCTATTTGTTTATAGCCATTTGTACCATAACTACTTTCTTGATACATTGCTATTATATTTAGATCTGCTTTATTATAACTTATATTTCCACTTGCTAGCTCTATACTCTCTGTATTTCGATATCTTGCTAAACTCGTTATATAGTTTATTAATATTACTAATCCTATAGTTAGTAATATCCCTATTATTACTCCCTTTACTTTGGAGGTATTATCCTCCAATTTTTCTAATTTCATTGCTCTTATTCCCTTTCCATTATCAATATTATTAGAAATTCCTAATTTATATTTAAATTATATACTTTGCTATTATTAAAGTCAAGAAAAATGTGTTATTTCCCTATAATTTATTTTTGAAATAATAAATATTGTTAGAATAAACGTGGTGATGACTATGGAGTTAAAGAGACTGCGAATAATACGAGAAAATAATAATTTAAAGCAAAAAGATATAGCTAAAATTTTAGGTATATCTTTAGGAACGTATGGAATGAATGAAACGGCTCATGATACTATTACTTTGAAAAATTTAATTAAGTTTTGTGATTATTTTAATGTTTCTTTAGATTATATTTTTGGGTTTACTAATAATTATAATTATATAAATAGTAGAAAGGGATATGATAAAGATATTTTAACTAAAAGACTTAAAGAAAGCAGAAAAGATGCTGGTTTAACTCAAGTTAGAGTGGGAGTTTTACTTAATATTGATCATTCTGTTTGGTGTAGATATGAACAAGGGAAGACATTTATTACTACTTCTTTTTTATATACTTATTGTGAGAAATTAAATATATCCGCGGATTATTTATTAGGGAAAATTGATAATTCTAAACATTCTTTATAATTTAAAAAAATATGTTTTGCAACATATTATTTTTTATTTAATTCTAAATTTATTAAATGTAGTTCAAAGTTTTGGCGATCTTTTCTAGCTATACTTTCTAATATTATGCCACCTACAAAAAGTTGAATAGAGATAATACCAAAGAATGAGGCGGCAATTAGAGATGGGAATTTTTCAACTAAACCAGTATTTAAATAGCCTATAAGGGTTGGAATGAAAAAGCCAATACCGATTAATAAACTTATTGCTGATAAAATACTAAAGAAAGCTAAAGGTCTGTATTGTTTAAATAATTTACCAATAGTATTTAATACTTTTAGACCATCACTTACTGTATTTAATTTGGATTCACTACCACTTGGGCGATCGCGATAATCAATTAAAACATTTTCTAATTTCATCTTTTTATCTAACGCATGAATAGTCATTTCTGTTTCGATTTCAAAGCCGCCAGAAATTATGGGAAATGATTTAACAAACATACGACTAAAAGCACGATAACCAGTCATAATATCTCGGACATTACTTTTAAATATTTTATTTACTAAAAAACGGACTAAGACATTACCAAAATTATGAAACTTTCTTTTATTTTCAGTAAAGTATGTACTTGATAAGCGATCCCCTACGACCATTTCAGCTTTGCCTTCTAATATTAAATCACACATTTGGCGAGCATGAGTAGCGGGATATGTATCATCGCCATCAACCATTAAATAGCAATCAGCTTCTATTTCTCTAAACATTCTACGAATAACATTACCTTTACCTTGCATATATTCATGGCGAACTATAGCGCCGGCATCTTTAGCAATTTTAGCGGTATCATCATTAGAATTATTATCATAAACATAAATATCCGCTTCGGGTAATTCTTTTTTAAAATCTTTTACTACTTTTTCAATAGTTTGGGCTTCATTATAGCATGGAATTAATACTGCAATTTTACTCATATATACCTCTTTTTTCTAAGTTCATTATAACTATGTATCTTTAATAAGTCAATTCTTTTTATGATTATGAGAAAATAAGATATCTGTTTTTAATACTAAATATAACCAGAATAACATTAAAATTATATATAATATTATTGCTTGTTTATTATCGCCAATTACATAAAAGATAGAAACAATAGAAAATAAAATATTTATAAAATAGATTAATAAAATAGTTTTTTTAGGACCCATTTGCATTTTTAATAATTGATGATGGAAATGTTCTTTATCAGGAGCGCCGATGGATTCTCCTTTTAACAATCTTCTTAAGATAGCTAAGATCGTATCATAAAGAGGAATTGCTAAGATAACTAAGGGAACTACCAAAGATGTTATAGTAGTCATTTTAAATCCTAGTAAAGAAATTACGGCGATAATAAAGCCTAAAAACAAACTACCAGTATCGCCCATAAAGATTTTGGCTGGGGGAAAGTTATGACCTAAAAAACCTAAAGTTGAACCTAACATAATTAATGATAATATGATATCTAAGCCACCTATTTTATTTAAAATAAAAGCTATTATAGCTATGGTAGCAAAATAAATAGAACTTATACCGGCGGCTAGGCCATCAAGACCATCTATTAAATTTATAGCATTTACTATACCAACTATATAAATAACGGAAATAATAGTATTTAGATAATATGGAAAATTAAAATGCCAACCTAAAAAGGTTATTTCAGTAAAATAAGTTTTACCATAAAATACAACTATACAAGCAGCTAGAATTTGAAAAATAAATTTAGTTCTAGCTCTAATAGGTTTAATATCATCAACAAAGCCAACCATAACAATGATAAATGAACCTATTAAGATTGATAACATCTGAGTAGTTATTTCACCATAAAGAATATAACCAATTAAAAAGGCTCCAAATATAGCTAAACCACCACATCTAAGCATAGGTTTTTGATGGACTTTTCGTTCATTAGGAATATCTACAGCACCAACATGCTCGGCGATTTTTTTGGCTAAAAAGGTTAATAGATAACTTGATATTACCGTTACTAAAATAATTAAATATATAGAATAACCATTTACTGTTAAGTTCATATTGCACCTCTACTTCTTCATAAATAATACTTTAAACATAAATTTGATATTATTATTATAAAACCTTTTTATTCTTTTGGGTTCTTTAATTAAACGATATAACCATTCTAAGTTTAGTTTTTGAAATAATTTAGGAGCTCTTTTTTTAGTACCACTTAAAACATCAAAAGAACCACCTACACCAACAAAAACTCCTTTATTAAAATTATTTAAATGCTTATAGATTAATTTTTCTTGATTAGGAATACCTAAAGCAACTAAACAAACATCGGGTTTAAGGGTTACTAATTCTTCAAAAAATTCATCATTTTTATTAGTATAACCATCTTGATATTTGACAATAGATATATTAGGATATGTAGAATTTATTTTAGATATTAGAGCAGTTAATACTTCTTCTTTAGCACCTAATAAAGCTAATTTATAATGTTTTTTATTACATTCTTCTAAAAGAGCAGTAGCCAAATCAATACCCGTTATTCTTTCTTTTAGATTATATTTTAACATTTTAGCAGTTTTTACTATACATATTCCATCAGGTATTAAAGTACTTTTTGGATCAACTAACATTTTATCTATTAGGGGATCTTTAGTCGCATATGTAAAAGTTTCAGGATTGGCAGTAATAATAAACATTCTTTTATTATTTTTTAAATTAGTAAACACTTCTTTTTGAAATTCTTCTTTAGTTTTAGAATATAATCTTTGATAATAATTTTGCATAATTTTAATCCTTTCTATAATAATCAGATTTTAGAATATATTTATTATAGTTTATCATATCTACAGCTTTAGGAGCTTTACTATTATCTATAAATGTATTATCAGAATTTAATTGATAACCATATTGGAAATAAATATAATCATCATGATCTTTAGAAAAGACATCAGTAGATAAATAATTTTGATTATCATAGTCAAGACCAAACATATTAGCAATAGTTGGAACTAAATCAGCTGTATCCATTAAAATATCTATATCTTTATGCTCAATATCTTTACTCCAAATAATTAAAGGAGTTTTTTGTTGTAAATATAAATTAGGAGTATTTTTTACTTTAGCTAAATAATCTTTATTAGAATAACCATAAGTATCATGATCCGCAAAAAGGATTAAGACTGTATCATCAAGTAATTTATCTTCTTCTAATTTTTCGAGTAATTTAGTTAACATTAAATCAGTTTTACTAGATAAATAATGCAGACAATTTAATTCTAATTCTTCAGATGAATTATAGGTTAATTCTTTATTACGAATAGCCGCATCACATAATTCATTATTTATATATGGTAAATGCATGGAATAAGTAATTAAAAAACTCATAAATTTTTGATTTTTTGGAACTAATAAATTATAAGTTTCGGGATTAGTTATCCATGATGTATCATCAACATAATTATAACCTTTATTTTTATATTCTACAGTATTATAACCACCATAATAATGAGAATAGCCAAAAGTTAAATGATATTTTCCACGCTCATAAAATTCTGGGTTATTCATATGAAATGAATTAACTATATAGCCGGATTTAGTAAATAAATTAGGAAGTGAATAAGGAAAATAATTATCGATAGTATTATTAAAATCTTCAGTTAAATATAAACCAGTATTCGCGGCAAATTCAGCATTAAATGTATAGCCTCCATAAAAGAAAGGAGAATACCTATTAGTAAAGTTTAAACCTTCTTTTTGAAGTTTAGATAAGGTTGGCATATGTTCTTCATCAATTAACCAATCATCACCACTTTCAAGCATAATATAAATAAGATTTTTATCTTTAAATATACCAGTATATTCATTAGAAGTGGTTTTGGGTTTATTACTTAAATATTCTTTTATTTCAGTTTCATAAACCGTAAGATCTTTTTGGGGAGTTAGTACAGAGTATATATAAGATAAGACATCTTTAATATTATAATCTATAATACCAATACTTTGAATTGAGCGATAAGGAACTTCTAAATGAAGATAATTATAAATTGGGGATAATCTACTAGATGGTTTTTCTTTTTGATTAAATACGAGTAGACTACCAAGACCTAATAAATAGATAGTAATAATAACACCTAGATTTATGATAATAGTTTTAAAAGATAGTTTGGATTTAGGTATTTTTATTAAACCTATTAAACTAATAATCGTAAAAATAATAAATAATATAATTAAAATAAGTAATTTATAATCAAGGTATTTAGTTATAACATCGATATAAGTTAAACCTTCTTTAGATAAAAATATTTCGGAAATAGTAAAATAAGTACCAATAACTTTATAATGGAAATATTGAATGGCTATTAGCAAGTTATTAAAAATATTTGTTAGTAAATAATAAGTTATTGACAATTTTTTAGGTAATATTCTAATAATTAATAAATTTAAGAAAACTAAAGAAAGACTAAATAATATGGGGCCAGGACTATAGATCGGATAAAAAAGAGTTTCTTTAATTGTAAACAGACGAAAAATAAAAGCTAAAAAAAGATAAGATATAGCAATTACAGTATAGTTAAAATATTTATTAGTTATAATTTTTTTTAGCATATTATCATTCCTTTATAAATTTTTAAAAAAATCTAAGTATTTTAATTTGACATTGGAAAAACTATATTCCTCAGCCATACTACGAGCATTTTGGCCAAATTCTTGAAGTTTATCAGGATTATGGAGTAAGTCCAAAGCTTTATTAGCATACTCTTCTTTATTACGATTTTCAATTAGATAACCATTTATATTATCCTTAATTATTTCTTTAGCTCCCGTTGCACTTGTAAAAGCTAGAAGTGGTATACCAAAAGAAGCAGCTTCAATTAAAACTATACCAAAGGATTCCTCATAGGAAGTCATTAAATACAAAGAAGAATTAGCTAAGCATTTATTAATATAGTCTTTATTTTGGAAACCATGCATAGTTACTTTAGAAGATAAATTATATTTATTAATTCTTTTAATAATTTTAGAATACTCTTTACCATCACCAATTATATTTAAGTGATAAGTGGGATCTAATTCATTAATTATTTTAAAAGTATCTATGAGAGTTAAAAAACCTTTTTCTTTAGATAATCTACCTACAGCGATTAATTCTTTAGAGTTTAAATTGGAAGTTTTAGTTGGCCAATAACTTAAAGTATTGGGTAGATATATAATTTTTTTATGAGGTAGAGCTTGAGTAAAAATTTCCTTTAATTCTTTAGATACGGTGATTAAATAAGAAATATTAGAACTAGCTTTTTTTAGTTTCTGTAGATATTTTTGTTCTTTTGGAGGTTTAGTATGTTCTTCATGGATGGTTATCGTATTTTTAGGTGCATACTTATTTAATAATTTAGTTATTTCTAATCTAGTAGAAATAATTATATCTGCATCAGTATTTTTTATATATGCAATCATAGTATTTTTTTTAGCTTTAAGTATCTTGATACTTTTTAAACCTTCTTTAAAAGCTTGGATTAATTTTAAATGTTTTAGGGCTTGCATAAATTCTTGACGATTAGGCCAATAATTTGTTAAATATTTAATCTCTACCGATTTAGCTATATCAAAAGCGGGAGCTTTATTATAACTGATAGCAAGTTCAACTTTAAAATCATCTACTAGAGCATTAGCTTGATTAGCAATAGCCCTCTCTACTCCTCCATAACTTAAATGAAGGCCTAAAATGGCAATTTTTTTCATATTATCCCTTCTTGCTTTGAAATAGTTTATTATATATTTTAGCTTTAGTTTTAGTAGTTAAATGTAATTTAAGGGTTTTAACTAATTTATATTTTAAACTTTTTTTATTTGTTAACCATGTACCAGTAAAGATATGAATTGAAGTAGAGTTAGCGGAAGGATTACAAAATACAGTATCGGGATATACAGCTAGGCCATCTTTTAATTCTTGATATTCATTATTGGTAAGACAATTATAATCTTTAATTAAAATATCAGAGACAGAAATAGTATTATTATTTTCAAAATTAAATTCATAATTATCTAAATTATCATAATAATCTAACATTTTTTTAATTAATGGATGTTTAGGTTTAGCACCAAAAACCGCGGTAAAAGGATGAGTTTTATTTTCAAAACCAACAAAAGCATCATGTTTTAAGTATTCATCAAAATTATTTAATAAAATAACATCCGTATCTAAGTATATTCCACCTTCATTATAAATAACATAGGCCCGAATATAATCACTAACAAATGCCCATTTTTTAGCTTTATATGCAGCTTTTACAAAGGGATGACTTTCTATATCAAAGTTAGTTTCATTCCATTCTTTTATTTCATAACCTGCTAAATATTTAGACCATGTTTTCATGCATCTTTGGATATCTTTGGGTTTAGGATTATTACCTACCCAGACATAATGAATGATTTTAGGAATTTTATTTTCTTTTGTCATATACTCTCCTTTATTTAGATTTTAACATAAATATTATGGGGTAGCAATATTTTCGGATATTTTAGAAGTCTTTATAGTCACGGATGGTTCAATACAAAGAAATTTAATAATTAACTTTACTTTAGGTAAATCGTTAGGATCAGATGCTATTATTTCATTAAAGCCTTCGGCCATTTCTTTAATAATAAACATATATAAATCTGATAGTTTATTATTTAATAAATTAGTATTAAATTTACGCATATCTTTACCATAATAAATAAATTCTTTAGAAGATATTTTAGGGATAGTTATAGAGCGAGAAGTATTTTTTTGATAAAACAACAATAAATTATTTAAATAAATATTATCTAAATACTCTTGATTACAATAACGTTTATCTAAAATAAATTTTATAATATTATATTTATTTTTTGTTTCTTTAGAAAAATATAGGGGATAATAAGATATATTAAATTTATTTAACAAGCGGAATATATAGTATTGGATTTTATAAAAAGGAATAGAATAATATTTCATAAGATTAATGGCTGTTCTTAGCTCACCATTTAAAACATTTAATTTACCTATTTCATTATTTATATAATTATCAGAAAATACGCGATATTGAAAGCTAGGAAACTTAGCATTTTCTACATTTAACATAGAAGGTTTCTCATTTAAGTTTAACCAAAAGGGAGTATTCCACAATAAATAATTTTCTTTTACTTGAGTAATAAAAGTACTTGTTTTATGAAAAGCAACATCAACATATAGATTGCGACCAAGCCATAATAATACTAAAGGGGGTACACTCCTTTTTAAATGATATTTTTTAGTTTTATGATAACCTTTAATACTAGCATTTTCATCAATTATATAATTATCGGTAATTAAAGCATCAAGCTTAGGGTTTTTTGATAATATAGCATTAGCTTTAGTTAAAGCATCGGGACATATTAAATCATCAGAGTGCAAAACATAAACATAATCCCCAGTAATATATGGTAAAACATTTAAGATAGCGTTTAATTGATCTTGATTTTCTTCATAATAATATTTAATATCCAGATCTTTATATTCTTTAATAAAATCTTTAATTATGGTAAGAGTATTATCTGTAGATCCATCAATACTTATTAATAATTCCCAATTTTGATAAGTTTGATTAGCTAAGCTTAGCAAAGCTTCTTTAATTGTTGTAGCATCATTATAAGTTGGCATGATTATCGTAAATTTCATTTTATACCTCTTTTTCTTTAGCATACAAACTATTCATAAGTTGACCAATAAAGAAGCCTAAAATTAAAGTTACGATTAGGCCATCTAAAACATTGCCGGAATAGAAAGCCGCGCATAAAGCAATACCCATGCCCATTAAATAGAAAGTATTTTTTAAAGTTAAATTAGTTTTTATATTTTTTAAAATGCTTATTATAAATATTAAAGTTAAAATAATATAAGGTGATACTAATAAAATAAGACCAAGAATACCTAAAGTATAATAATGAGAAATAAAGTCTCTTTCTAAATCAAAGATATTACCCATTCGGACAAAAGTTATACCAAAATAATTATCCATTTTATTATTATTTTTTTCTTTTACTCTCTTTAACATTAATTCTTCAATATATCTAAAATCTGTTCTTTTAGCTAAAGGCTTTTTCATAATTGCTAACCAAAAATCGGGATCATATTCATATGGGTAAGAATCAATTATAAATTGAGGGTTCATATGATAATCTTCATAATATTTTTTAATATAAGCAATTTGGAGGCTATACTTATCTTTGGGATTAGCTTTTATTTCTTCTTCTAATTGCTTCATATGTTTCTTTAAAAGTTTTTCTTCTTCTTTTTCAAAATTAGCAATATTATTTTTTTCTGTTTCAGTTCTATTTAAAGCCGGTGATACGGGAATTAAAAACGCTTCTAATAAAAGAACTATTACAAAGAAAATACATAAATTTTTACTAAATTTTAATTCTTTTTTAACAAAGCAGAAAAACAAATAAATTATAAAAGAAAATAATGATAGAATAGTAAATCCATAAGTACTTACTTTAGTTCCTAATATAAATGTACCTAATAAAAGAAGGATTATTAATATTTTATTTTTAATTGAGGGATTTTTTATTAAGATATAATAAGTAATACTAGTAATTAAAGTAAGCAAGGATGCTAAACGATTAGGATCGTTAAAAAAGGCTTTGGATGCTAATTCAAAATAACTTAAATTACAACGATCAGTTTTAAACCAACAGATAATACTACCTTTAATTGTTTGCTTACTATATGAACCTATAGAGGTTAAAGTTAAATTAGTAATGAGAATACTTCCACATATTAAAATTATTAAAACTGTTAATAATTTAGCTATTTTTTTATCGTCAATATTATAATGGGCTGAAATATAAATTAAACTAAGGGGTAAAAGCATTCTAATAATATAAAATAATTCGCCAATTAAATTATAACCAAAGTCATAGCCATTATAATAATCAGTAAATTTTAAAGCATTTAAATGATGAAATACCGCATAAATTATTACTAATATGCCATATATAATTAGATATTTATATTCCTTTTTATTTTTATTTACTAATATAAATAATAAACAGATAATACCAAGACCTAAAATACGGATGATAGTTGAGGGTGAAAAACCAAAGAGATTAACTACCTTTTCTTTAAATAAAAAGGCAAAATCTAATAATGGTTGAAGCATTAAAAAAATAATTAATGTTTTTTCAATAATTTGTTTATTTATGATAGTTTCTTTTAATTTAGCCATTTTAAGCCTCACTTTCTAAATATTTACCTCTAACTTTAATAAATTCTAGAGCTCTTTTGCATAAAGCACGGAACGATTTAAATAAAGCATAGTAAAGAGCAAACAAAATTAAACTGACAATAAGAGCAAATATTAAAACATATATAATAAATGATAGAACACTACTAATATTGAGATTTAAAATATTAAATATTATAACAAATATTATATTAATTATTAAAACAAGAAAATATTTTAAATAATAAGTAAAAGCTTTTTCTTGAAAAATATTTTTATAAATATAAATAGGGTTTTGTATAAATGAAGTTAATAATTTAGATATTATAGTACCTAATAAGACACCAATTAAACCAATTTTATTTACTAGTATTAGAGAAATTATTAAATTTAAGATGGCTTCCATGATGGTAGCTATTTTAGTTTCTTTAAATAAACCACGACTATTTATAACTAACATTGTCGATTTTTCAGCGATTAATTGAAATGCTATAAAAGCAAAGCAAAATAAAGTTAGATTATTAACTAAATAATTAGGGCCAACCCAAAATATAATTAATTTATTTAAAAAGGCATAAAGCATTATAAAGACAAAACTTCCTAAAAATAAGAAAAACATATTTACTTCATTAAAAACATTATAAGTTTTTTGGGGTTTTTCTTTTAATAAGACATTAGCAAAGCTTGGTAAGATAGCCGTAAATATCATATAAATAGTATCGGTTATAAATTTAGTTATATATGTATAAGAAGTATATATAATAACACTTAGAGGATTAATAAAAGTTGATATTAAAATAATATCCGTATTAGAACCGAGAAGACCCGCTAATTTTAACCAAATAACTTCTTTAGTTCCTTTTAAATATTGACGATTAAATTTTTTAGTATTTTTAAGCCATGGATAATAACTATATATTTTTTTATTAATATATATATCTAAGATAATGGTAATAAAAATACCGGGAATTAATACAATTAAGAAGTCCACTCCTATAATTACTAAAATCATTTCTACGATTTGTTCTAAGATTTTAGATAATCTAACAAAATGATTTACTTTATATAATTTTTGATCAGCTTCTAAAACATATCTAGGAGCAATAAAGAAATAATCTACTACATTTTTTATAACAAATACAATAAACATGATTTGAATATAATAGTTAGGAACGTTTGCTTTAGTAAAATAATGAATTATAAAACTAATAATTAGTGATATAGTTATCATTATTATAGCTATAATATTATAAAATCTACGAGATGTAGTATAAATTTCATTTACTTCATCATGATTATTATTAGCGAAGGCTTGATATAAAGCTTTATTTAATAAAAGGCCAAAGCCAATATCTGTTATAGCTATATAACTAAATACTTGATAAAAAAGTTGATTTAAAGAATAGATATCATTGCTTAAACCATTTACAAAAACCCGAACTTTTATAAAACCAATAATACCGATAATAAGATTAAATATTAAAACTGATAAAGCATTTATAAAAGTTTTTTTAGTTCGCAATTTAATCACTCCTATTTTTTATTATAACAAAAAAAAGGAGCTTATTCAATTTTTTACTCCTATTAGTTAAAGTAATTGATAAAGTTATAGGGAAAACTAGCTATTTTAATAATGAAGCAAAAGTTTTTAAAATTATTTAACATTTCTTTTGGTTCAAGTATTTTTTCTTTATTTAGTAAATCAGTTAATTGTACACTCGTCATATTATTATTTATAAATTTTATTATATAACTTATTTCAATTAGAAAAGATATAATAAAAATTATTAAACTAAGATTAATTAGCGAATAATTATTTAATAAAGCACCAATTATAATTAAAAGATAAAAACTTAGTAAAAGAAAAGATCCTAATTTATGGATGATATCAATTCTTTTATTATCATCAATTAATTCAGTACTGGTTGTAATGGCAATAAAAGTGGCTAACATATTAGTTTCATCAAAGACTTCGGGATTTAATTTAATAACATGACGATTAGAGTTATAATAATCTAAAAAACGCCAAGTCTTTTTTTTAATAATATGGGGCTCTTCATCACAAAATTTATTTGTAATTAATTTAGCTATTTCAAAACCAGATAAATTTACTTCATTATGCATTTGGCGATATTCTTTTTGATAATTACTAGCAATTAAGTTAGCAATAATTATAATTATTAATATAGTAACGAATGTTATTTCTATTATGGTACCCATTATTGGACCTCATAAATAGTACCTTCTCGGGTGTCTTTTAAGACTATTTTTTGTTCTAACAATTCATTTCTAATAGCATCTGCTAAAGCATAATCTTTATTTTGTTTGGCAATATTTCTTTTAGCAATCATTTCTTTGATATAAGCTTCATCAACAGCCAAGCTCTCTTTTTGACATAATGATAAAGATAATACTTGATCAAAATATTTGATTATTTCTAATTTAGTAGTATCAGTAGTATTTTCTTTTATGGCATCATACATCAAAGTTATAGCATTGGCTGTATTTAAATCATCACTTAGACAAGCTTTAAAATTATCTTCATATTTTTCTAAAATTGTTTTATCTATTTCTTCATTATCTTTTAAGCTTAATACTTTATTTTTTAATTTTTTATAAGCATTAGCAGCCCCAGTTAGAGCTTCTATACTAAAAGTTAATTGTTTACGATAATGGCTTTGTAAAACAAAGAAACGATAACTTATAGGATCAAAGCCTAATTCTTCAAGATAAGATACGGTTAAAGTTTGGCCTTTCGATTTACTCATTTTACCATTAGCGTCATTTAAATGTTCACCATGAACCCAATACTTACACCATTTATGGCCAATATAAGATTCTGATTGAGCAATTTCATTAGTATGATGGGGGAAAATATTATCTACTCCTCCACAATGGATATCAAGGTATTCACCTAAATATTTTAAAGATATACCTGAACATTCTATATGCCAGCCTGGATAACCTAAGCCAAATGGACTATCCCATTTTAAATCTTGATCTTCAAATTTGGATTTAGTAAACCATAAAACAAAGTCTGTTTTATTTTTCTTATTTAAATCTTCTTCAACTGTATCTCTTACCCCACTTATTAATTCTTCTTTAACATGATTACTTAAGCGATAATAATTAGTTAATTTAGATGTGTCAAAGTAGATATTACCACCGGCGGAATAAGCATAGCCTGTTTCTAATAATTTAGTAATAATTTTAATATATTCAGAAATATTTTCAGTCGCTGGACTTACAATATCAGGTTTTTTAATATTTAATTTAGCAGTGTCTTTAAAGAAAGCATCAGTATAAAATTTAGCTATTTCTAATACAGTTGTGTGTTCTTTTTTAGCACTTTTTACCATTTTATCTTCACCTGTATCAGCATCACTACTTAAATGACCAACATCGGTAATATTCATTACTCTAGTAACATTATAACCTAATAAACGTAAAGTTTTTTCTAATATATCTTCCATAATATACGTACGTAAATTACCAATATGGGCATAGTTATAGACGGTTGGGCCACAAGTATACATTTTAACATGGTTTTTGTCCCAAGGAATAAATTCTTCTATTTG
The DNA here is from genome assembly GCA_947632455.1 of uncultured Bacilli bacterium. Classification (GTDB taxonomy): domain Bacteria; phylum Bacillota_I; class Bacilli_A; order RF39; family UBA660; genus Caccenecus. The sequence goes on along the minus strand of CANRPK010000004.1, from coordinate 35,539 downwards.
ATGAGTTTCAGTATTATATAATTTCATAGTTTTCCTCCTTATAAATATTATATTATAAAGTTTAGTGCTTGAAAAGAAAAATTTTTATTTAAGATTGGATATATTTTGAGAATATGTTAAAATTAAAATAGAGGGATTTAAATGAAAGCAGAAAAAAGAACTTTAATATTTAGTGCATTTATTAATTTATTTGTGGCAATTATCAAAATATTATCAGGAATATTTTTTAATTTTTCTTCAATAATTGCGGATGGTTTTTATACATTTAGTGATTTAATTACGGATGTTTTAGCGATGATTGGCGCAAAAGTAAGTAAAAAAAGACCTAACAAAAGATATCCTTTAGGATATGGAAACTTTGAATATATTATGCAAATGATTATGGGCTTTGTGATATTTTTAGTGGGATTGGTTGTTATTTTTATGGGTTTAAAAGTTAAATATTCAAGGCCTGATTTATTGGTAGTTATGCCAATTATCTTAGTAATAGGACTTAAGGTTTATAGTTCAAAAATTTTATTTAAAGTGGGAAATAGAATAAATAGTAATATTCTTATTACTTCAAGTAAGGAATCATTTATCGATGCCATGTCTTCTGGAATTTTAATTTTAGTTATTTGTTCATCATTTATTTTTCCTAAAGCTGATATGGTTGGCAGTGTTTTAATAGGTTTAATGATTATATATCAAGCAATTAAAATTATTGGCGAAAATATTGGTTTATTAATTGGGGAAAATATTAAAGATGACAAAATAGAAGCGACATTACAAGATGTTTTTAAAAATTATAAAAAAATTATTTTTAATAGTTATACTTTAATTAAAAGAGGTATGTATAGTCAACTAATTATTAATGTAAGTTTAGCAAAAGATTATACAGTTAAAAGTTTAATTAATGCGGAGGCCAACATTAAAAAAGAAATTATTGCTAGAAAAACAGGAATAAAATTTATTGAATTTGATATTGATCAAAAACTTATAAATTAAAATCTTCTTTACTTATGGGTGCTTGTTCATTAATGATGAGTGAGGTAGTGGTAGCTAAGATACTTGCAATACTAACAGCATTTTTTAGGGCCGTAATAATTACTAAACTAGGATCTATTATTTCGGTAGTTTTTATATCTTCATATGTATTTGTCATAACATTATATATCTTAGTAAAATTAATGGTGCGGATTTTAGAAATAATAGTATCCGGGGAAATACCAGCATTTAATAAAATTTGATTTAGAGGAGCTTTTAGAGCTTCTTTTAATATTTGATAACCATTCGTTTTATTTGGCAGATTATCACTTATTTCATAAAGAGTTATTCCTGAGCCCGGTAATACTCCATCTTTAGCAATATTTATAGCCCATAGAGCATCTTCATAATGCATTTTCTTTTCTTTAGTCTCAGTTGAAGTTGGTGAGCCTATTTTAATTGTAACTGAACCTTTAGTTAACATATTTTTGCGAACTGAAGAAGTATTTTTACTTAAAGTTTTTAGATAACTATTAATTTTGGGGCTAGGATTAAATTCAATAGTAGTTATTTCTTTATTAATTTTTATTTGAGGAACTTTTCCCAACGAAGATACACAAAAATTATTACTCATTAAATTACTATCACTAATAGTGGCTATATCTTCTAATATATTTAATTCTTCTAAGCCATATCCTGGAGATTTTAACAAAATTATATTAGCTGTATTTTCTAAATAGTCATTTAGTATATTATTAAGAAAATAATCATCATAATCTTTGGCTATAATTATTAAAGAACTTTTGGTATCAAAAATAAATTTTAAAATAGCCGAGATATTGGCAGAATTTATTTCTTCATTAGTTACTAATATATAAGGATTAGAATAAATTATTTCATCTTGAGATTTTAAAAAATATGGGGATGCTAAGAGGGTTTCAAACTGATACCCTTTATTAAAAACAATACTGGTTTTTTCATCAAGACTTTCCTCTAAATAAATGCCAGGACCAACTTTTTTATAAGCATCGGCAATATTTTTACCTATTTCTTTATTTTTTGCAGCTATACTAGCAATACTTTGCAAGTTTTTTAAGCTAGGCTTTTTACTTTTATTATTTAACAAATTAACTACTTCTTTAGTCGCAGTTTCTAATTCTTCTTTTAATATAATAGGATTTTTACCTTGAAGAATTAATTTAGTAATGGCATTATAAATACTTTCTAATAAAACTAAAGTGGTAGTGGTCCCATCTCCGACTAATTCATTAGTTTTAATTGAAGCTTCTTTTATGATTTCTAAGATTGTATTTACTGCGACATCATCACTAGCAATATTCGAGGCAATAGTAACGCCATCATTAGTAATAAATGGAGCTAAATCTAAAGGGTCCACAATAGAATTACAACCTTTGGGGCCTAAAGTTCTTTTAGTGGGATTACATATTAATTTAATAGCTTCATTAATTTTTAATTTTAAATCTTCATCACTGATTACTTTTTTCACATTCATTCCTCATTTCTATAATATTTTTCCAATATTTTTTAGGCATAAAATTTAGCCGGGCACGATCATTTTTTCTTTCTTTTATTCCTACTGTATCATAAAATGTTTGCCATAAATCTTCATATATTTCATCACTTGCATTAAGATCTAGTTTAAGGTTTATGGCATTTATTAAATAAAAATGTTTTTTATCATACAAACTGATTATATTTCTTTTAGTATCATGGATTAACCAATATTCATTGGCTAGTCTTTTTTGAAAATGATTTGATAGTAGTAAAATAACATTATTAGTTGGTTCTATTTTGGCATATAACACTTTATTATTTAATTGTTTAAATCTTATAAATCCTTTTAATTTATGATTTTCTTTACTGACATAACTAGCTATTTTTAGGGCTTTAGTAACACAATTAAGATTACGCATATTTAAAACATGAAGAGAATATTTTAGATAGTTTAAGTAAAAATAATAAATAATTAATTCTTTATTATTTTGATCAGATAAAAAGACATAATACATTACCTTTAAAACTGCAAAATGTTTTTTTAATTCGGGAATGATTTTAGAATTATCAGAAATATTTAAATTAATAGTTTGGTCTAAAAGATTGGGTTCATAGTCTATAGGTTTAATATCATTTGGGATAATATTATTTTGGATTAAATATGTTATTAAACTTAAAAGATTTACAAAAGTTTTATTATATAAATATACTTTATTCATTAAATAAACTTAGTTGGGTACTAGGTGAAGTTGGAATATTTTTATTTTCTAAAATTAAATTACTTTCAATAAAATCTTTTTTATATAAGGACATATCTAAGCAATATTTATTATTACAAGTAATAAAGTATTTTGCTCTTTTTAAGACTACTCCCATCTTTTTTAAGTCATTAAAGGTTATTTTAAAATATTTCCGGGATTTAATTATTCTTTTAGCACTAGTAACTCCTATGCCAGGAATTTTTAATAAATCATTATAGGACGCTGTATTAATTTCTTTAGGAAATTGTTCCATATGTCTTAGAGCGTAATCCGCTTTAGGATCAATTAATAAATTAAAATTAGGATTATTTGAAGTTAGTAAATCTTCAACTTTAAAGTTATAATATCTTAATAGCCAATCGGCTTGATAAAGACGATTTTCTCTTTTTAGAGGAGGTTTAGCAATAGTTGGTAATAACTTATCAGTATTAATAGGAATATAAGCAGAATAAAAAACTCTTTTTAATTCATATTTTTGATACATAGATGCACTTCTAGTTAATATATCAAAATCTGTTTCAGGGGTGGCTCCAATAATCATTTGGGTACTTTCTCCGGCAGGAACAAAGTTTTTATTTTTATGTTCTTTAACATAGCCCATTATTTTTTCAACTTTATTACTATCTTTATCTGGAGCTAAAAGTTTTAGGCCATCATTAGTAGGAAGTTCAATATTAGCACTTAGGCGATCAACTAATTTACCTAATCTATTTAAAAGAATTGTACTAGCTCCGGGGATAGCTTTGGCATGAATATAACCATTAAATTTATATTTATAACGGAGTAAAGAAATAGTTTCAATTAAAAGTTCCATAGTATAATCAGGATTTTTAATAATACCAGAACTTAAAAATAATCCTTCTATATAATTGCGGCGGTAAAAATTAAGAGTAATATTACATATTTCTTCAGGAGTAAACATCGCTCTTTTAATATTATTACTACGACGATTTAAACAATATTTACAATCAAATATGCAACAATTAGTGAGTAATATTTTTAATAAAGAAATGCATCTTCCATCACTAGCAAAAGAATGACAAATACCACTATAGGCTGCATTTCCGACCCCATTTTTATTAGAGCGGTCACTTCCCGAGGAAGAACAGGAAGCATCATATTTGGCACTATCGGCTAGGATTTGGAGTTTTTCTTTTAATTCCATTTTAATCACCAATTATATTATATCAGCATACATTTGTTTTGTAAACAATTATTCGCTTATTTACACTTGTAATTTTTGGCAATAAAAAAACTGATATTTAATCAGCTTATAAATTATTTTAAATATAATACTAGAGAAATTACAAAGAATAAAACTCCTAATACTAAAGTAAGACGACTTATAAATAATTCAAAGCCTCTTTCTTTCATATTTTGAAATAATGTTTCATTACCACCAGTAATAATTTGACCAGCATCACTAGCTTTATTACTTTGTAATAATACTACGGTGATCATTAAAACTGAGATTATTAATAATATTGTTTCTAACATATTTATCCGTCCTTTTTTGTTTACTTAGGTTATTATATCATAAAAATTTAAAGATGTACAATATTTTTTAATTGCCAAACATTTGCACCCAATAATATTGGCCATTTAGATAAGCTACTCCTATGCCTATTTTATGAAAATCTTGATTAATCATGTTTTTATAATGACCAGAAGATTGACGCCAACCTTCAGATACAGCTTTAGGAGTAGTAAAATAGGCAGCTATATTTTCACCTAGAGTAAAATAATTATTTCTTATACCTAGATCAGATAATACAGTAAAGCAACTTTGAGGATCAGAACTATTTGGTCTAGCATGTTCTATTTTCCCTGACCAAGCTAATTCTAGAGCTCTAATATTAGCAGCTAAGGTTAAATTATTATCTAATACTAAGTCTTCGGCATCTACTTCTGAACGATAAGAGTTTACATATTGTAATATTTCGTTTATTTTAGAAGCATAAGTATTACTATTAGCTTGAGCTTCAGATTTTAATTCGGCAGTAGTAGCTTTATAGGTAGAATTATCATAAGTAGTCTTTTTTGTTTGACGTTTAATTTCGGTTTTAGTATCATCAGCCTCAACATTATAGGTAATAGTTTCGATAGTAGTTATTTTAACACCATATTTATAAGTTACAGTTTCTTTATCTTCAGTAATAGTTTTACTTTCAGTATTAGGTTTAGTCTCAGGAGTTTTATTTTCAGTACTTGGTTTAGTTTCAGTACTTGGTTTAGCCTCAGTTTTTTTGCTGGTATCAGTCGTTGTTGGTTTAGCTTTAATTATTAGTTTAGTTGTAGCTGTAGTAGCATTATTACTGGGATCTTTAGCTTCAATTATGATATCATATGTTCCGGTTTTAGTATATTTAGCCATTTCTTCTTTAGTATAATTATAGCTACAAGCTTCATTACTATTATCACTACATTTAGTTATAAAAGAATTAATAGTATAAGTTTGGCCTTCAGTGATAGTTAATTCTTTTAAAGTTAAAGTAGGTTTTTCTTCATCAACAACAGTAATAGATGTTGTATAAGTTTGATCTTCGATAATTAATTCAATATTATATACTCCAACTTTAGTTAAAGTGTCTTCTTCATATAATTCATAATCAAAATATACTTCTACTTGACCTTCTAAATCTTGATTAGTTAAGTCTTTAATAGTAGGAATAGGACTATTTAAAGGTAATTTTAGATCCTCTTTAATAGTTAGATTTTCTTCTGGGTTAACAGGGACATCGTTTGGAATAACCTCAGGTTTTTCTTCTATATCTTTATTAGTTTTTTTAATAGCAAAGAAAATAAATACACCTATAAGGATAATAATGATTGCTAGTATAAAATATCTTAGTTTTTTATTTTTTAACATATAACACCACTTCTTAGATATAAGTTTAACATAAGAAAAAAGTTTTTACTATAGCAAATTTCAAAATTATAAATATTTGGTGATTAAAATTTCATTTGGTTTAATATTATCTAAATCTGTCCAAGAAATAGGAAGTGATATACTAGGTTTTGATTTTAGTCTTAGGGAAAAAGGTGCAACAAAGGTAGCGCTTTTTTTATTGCGAAGATAATCTATAAATATTTTACCTTTACGAGCTTCTTTTTTAATATTAGTTGTATATTTGTCGGGGTATCTTTCGACTAATAATTCAGCAATATTTTGAGCTATTTTACTAAACTTAGCCCAGGAAATTTTATTTTTTATAGGAACCATAATGTGATAACCTTTTCCTCCACTTACTTTGATGCTTGCTTTTAAATTAAATTCCTTTAATATTTTTTGTAAATCTTTTACGCCTTCACGAACTTTTTTTAAACTTAAACTAACATCGGGATCTAAATCAAAAACCATTAAATCGGGATGATTTAAATCTGATACTTGACTACCCCAAATATGAAATTCATAACTATTCATTTGAACTTCATAAATTAGACCTTCTTCATTTGCTATATAATAATAGTCTTCTTTATGTTCTTTACTGGGAATAGTTACTTTTTTTAAATAAGGATTAGTATCAAAATGTTTTTTGAAAAATTTTTCTTTGGTAATACCTTCAGGAGCTCTAACTGTACTTATTAATCTATTTTGTAAATATGGTAACATTTTTTTAGCTATTTTATGATAGTACATGGCTATATCTAGTTTAGTTATTTTAGGATTAGAAAAAATTACTTTATCGGGGTTAGTAATAGTTATTCCACATACTATAGCTTCTTTTCTTGATGTTTTGGGTTTAGTTTTTCCCTTCTCTATTTCAGTCATGGTTCGATTGGTTTTTATACTAGTTTGATATTTATTAATATTAGCATAATTTTTATATTCATCATTTTCTTTTAATAATAACCAATTATCTTCCTTAAATCTAACTAAAGACCACTTACCTTTTATTCTTTTTCCTTTTAAAGTAAATTTAATAATACCTTTTTTAAGATTTTCTTTAAAATTTGTCTCCGGTATAAACTCGCCTTTATCCCAAAGCATTACTATTCCTGCGCCATATTCACCTTTTGGGATAGTACCTTCAAAATTACCATAAGATAAGGGATGATCTTCAACTTTAATTGCTAATCTTTTATCTGTAGGGTTATAAGATGGGCCTTTAGGTACAGCCCAACTTAAATAAACACCATCCCATTCTAAGCGTAAGTCATAATGATCTTTTTTAGCTAAATGATGTTGAATACAGAATTTTAATTTTTTTGATGATTTTTTAACTTGACCTACCGGTTCTTTTGTTACTTTAAAATTTCTTTTAGTATTATATTTTTTTAAACTATTCATGATTTAACCTCTATAAATAGTTTGCTATTTTAAAAGAAAAGTTATGCACCTTTATTTTAATATTTAAAATAAAAAAGCTCATAATAGATTTATGAACTTTATATTGTAGCACAAATATGTGCTTAAATTCAGATGGGGCGAGATGTGGGAGTCGAACCCACGCATAACAGAGCCACAATCTGCCGTGTTAACCACTTCACCAATCCCGCCATAAATGCTTTTTTATTAAGCATAATTAGAATATCAAATATTATTAAAAAAATCAAGACTTTATGTATTTTTAATTGATATTTACAAATATTAATAATGATGTTTATGAAAAATTATAGTATTTGGCAAAATTCAATTAATAATTTAAAAAAGAAACGTATTGATGAAAATATGGTTGTCGATATTTTAATCGTTGGTGGAGGTATTACGGGAATTTCTACCTTAGTTAATTTAATTAATTCAAAATATAAAACTATTTTAATTGAAAAAAATAAATGTGGATCTGGAACTACTAGTAGAAGTACCGCTAAAATAACTTATTTACAGGGAGATACATATATAAATATAAGAAAAACTTTAGGTAATAAAATAGCTTTAGAATATTTAAATAGTCAAGTGTTGGCAGTTAATTTACTTAAAGATTTAATTATAAAGAACAAGATAGATTGTGATTTAGAAAAAGTTGATGCTTATTTATTTACACTTGAAGAAGAAAACTTAGAAAAATTGGAAGAGGAATATAAATTTTTTAAAGATAATAATTTAGAAATTGAAAAAATAACAGATGTTATGTTTGACAAAAATGTTAAAATGGCATTAAAAATTAAAGATAGTTATGTATTTAATCCTATAAAATATATTAATTATTGGGTAGATAAATACAGAGATTATATATATGAAAATTCAAAACTAGAAGGATTTAGAAAAGTAAATGGTTATTATGAATGTATAGTAAATGGTAAGATAATTAAAACTAAATATTTAGTTATGGCAAGTCATTATCCCTATTTTTTAATACCTTTAGGATTACCTTTTAAAAATTATATTGAGACTTCTTATATTGGAGTGAAAAAGAGTACAAATAAAAAATCTAGCGCTATAAGTATTGATAAACCATGTATATCAATTAGATATTATAATAATAATTTAATATATTTAAATAATTCTTTAAAGAGTGCTAATATAAAAGATATAAATAAAAATTTTGATTATTTTAAAAATAACTTTGATTATATTTGGTCTAATAATGATTTAATTACTAATGATTATTTACCATTTATTGGGGGAATAGAAGATAATTTATTTTTAGCAACAGGTTATAATACTTGGGGGATGACTAATGGAGTTTTAGCGGGTTATATTATAAAAGATTTAATATTAGAAAAGCAAAATAAATATGAAGAATTATTTAATCCGACTAGAGGATTAAATTTACATAAGTTAGGAAGAGTTTTTACAGATTTATACTCTAATATTAAAGCTTTTACAAAGAGTAATAAAAATAATGTTAATAATAAAAGTGTTATTAACAAAACTATTAAGGGAAAGAAAGTTTTAATATATAAAGATAATAATAAAGAATATATTGTACTTAATAGATGTCCCCATTTAAAATGTGGGATAGTATTTAATGAAACAGAAAGAGTATGGGAATGTTTATGTCATGGTTCAAGATTTACTTTAGATGGAAAATGTATTAATGGTCCGAGTAATTTTGATATAACTTTTAAATAATTTATGTTATAATAAAAGTATTAAAGGGCTAGTAAAGACTTTAGGTTTTTACTAGTCTTTTTTTAGGAGTTGATTAGATGATTGTTTTTGCGTGTACTAAAAAAGAGTTTATAGATTATGTTAATGAAGGAATAATAAGTAATAAAGTTTATGAAGCTTATCAAAATATATTTAAGAAAAAAACGGTTTTTAATCAAATTAAAGCTTGGGCTAATAGTTTACCTATTATGAAAGATATTTTAATTAATTTACCAGATAATGTAGGAATAACTATAGAATATAATATTCCCCTTACTAGTAAGAGTGTAGATATGATTATAAGTGGGTATACCAAAGATCACAAGCCTTTAATATTTTTAGTAGAACTTAAGCAATGGACTTATGCTAGAGTTATAAAATCTGTGGATGGAGTAATTAGAACTCATATTGGAAAAAGAGAAAAAAATGTTTTACATCCGGCATATCAAGTACTTAGTTATGCTAATTTACTTAAAGGTTATAATATAAATGTAGAAAAAGAAGATATTACTATTATACCGATTGTATATTTACATAATTATGAATTAGAGGGTAATGATGCTTTATATAATATAAAATATAAACCTTATTATAGTAAAGTTTATATGTTTGGGAAAGATGATAAAGATGATTTAATTAATCTTATTGGTTCACAAATAATTTATGGGGATAACTTAGAAGTTATAAACATTATAGATAAAAGTGAAGAAAGGCCAACTAAAAAATTATTAGATACAATAAATAATGCTTTAAAAACTAAAAGTGAATTTAAGCTTTTAGATGAACAAAAAGTTATTATGGAAGAAATTGTAACTTTAGCTTATGAAGCTTATACCGAAAATAAAAAAATTGTAATGATTATTAATGGAGGACCTGGAACAGGTAAATCAGTTTTGGCCATAAATGCTTTAGGTTACTTGATTAAAAATGGCTTAGTGGGAGCTTATGTTTCGAAAAATATGGCTCCTAGAAAAGTATATAAAAATAAGTTGGTAGTAAATGATAATGAAGTTTGTGTTAATGAATTATTTAAAAGTTCGGGAGCTTTTATTAGAGATAAAGAAAATAAGTATGATTTCTTATTAGTTGATGAAGCCCATAGATTACAAGAAAAATCAGGAATGTATAATAATGCGGGAGAAAATCAAATTAAAGAAATTATTCATGCGGCTTTTTTAAGTGTCTTTTTTATCGATGAAAAACAGATTGTAACTTTAAATGATATTGGTAAAATTAAAAATATTGAAATGTGGGCTAAAAAGTATCAAGCTAAGATTGTTAAAAGAGAACTTATTAGTCAATTTAGATGTAATGGTAGTGATAAATATTTAGATTTTTTGGATTCTTTTCTTTATAATAAAAGATATAAAGTTAATTTTAATTTTGATTTTAGAGTAATGGATAGTCCTCAAGCTTTAAGAGATTTAATTACCGAAAAAAATACTAATAACAATGCTAGAATAGTCGCAGGTTATTGTTGGCCTAGAAAAAGTAGATTTGCGGATGATCAAGATTATCATGATATTATAATTGGAGATTTTGGGATGAGTTGGAATTTAAAGCATGGTGAACCTTTTGCGACTAGATTAAATGCCATAAATGAAGTTGGTTGTATTCATAATGTCCAAGGTTTAGAATTTGATTATATTGGCGTAATTATAGGTCCAGATTTAAAATATAGAAATAGTTTAGTAGTTACAGATTATAAGGAGCGATCTATTACCGAAAAATCATTATATGGATTGCAAGTTTTATTAAAGGAAGATAAAGATTATTATGAAAATTTGGCAGATTTAATTATAAGAAATACTTATAGGGTTTTAATGACTAGAGGAATGAAGGGTTGTTATGTTTATGCATGTGATAAAAAGTTACAAAAATATTTAAAAAAGATGCAAGCTAAAGCTTTGCACCTTTAATATTAATAATTTATTTTATATGTTGGTTCAGGTAACTCACAAGTAGGAACAAATCCTGGTTTAGCATTAATTACATCCGGTATTCTATTTACTATATCTGCACATGTAAGTCTTACTGTATCAGGTTTACTAATAGTAATAGTGGTATCAGGTTCACCATAAATGGTCCAAGTATTAGTATCAAAATCATCTTTGCTATAAACTTTACCTATGCTTTCGGCTTCAATAGTAATACCCTCTTTAGTTTCTAATATAGCTACAGCACTCATTCCGGTAGCATCTCCCGCTTTAATATCCATCTTTAGAGTTTCACTATGAAGATCTTCAGGGTGGGTCATAGGAATAGTTTTACTAGTCATGTTAGTTGGAGTTAGATGAAGTTTTTCAGCAAGCCAGCCAACAGTATTCCACATATAAGATGGGGTATATTCCCGATTATTAATTAATCTTGTTCTTTGTTCAGGAGTAATATTATCTACTTTGGCAATTTGAGAATCAAATTCATCCATAGATAAACCAGCACCATGAACTTTAGCTAAAGCAATACCATAATCTTCAACATTATATGAAGAACTTCCTTTTATTTTAGTTATTTTATGGGTAGATGAAGCAATAGTAGTAATTAAATTACCCCAGAATATATCTTGATAACCACATCCCGTTACGGTTACATTATAAGATTTAGCTAAAGTATCTAGCTCATGATATAACGTTGGATTAGAGTTTTGGGCATAAAAACATTCTTCAGAAGTAGTAATAACATTTACTCCACAAGTAATACATGTTCTTATTTCTTTTTCAACATCATTTAAATAACTTAATGTAGTAATTACTGCTATATCAGGTTTAGTTTCTTGTAATAATTCTTCTAATCTCGATAAATCGTTAATAATTACATCTTTTTTATCACACTTAATTACTGTACTTATATCTTCACCGATTAAATCTTCATTTATATCAACGGCACCAACAATAGTACCACCTAAATTATAAATATATTCCATAATATATTTACTCATTTTTCCACATCCGATTTGAAATACTTTAATTTTGCTCATTTAAATCTACTCCTTCTTCCTTTATCATATCAGCAAATTCAACTTTAAATCTTTCTATTTCCTTTAATTTAGCATCTTCATAAATATTTTTGGCATTACATATAGCTTTATAAAAATGTTTTAATGTGACTGATTTAACATTATCATATAAAGCATAAGTATATGCATTAGATACTATCGTTAAACATATATCAGGATAACGTGAGGCTATTTCATATACCCTTTTATACTCATCAGTCATTTCTACAATAAAACGCATTATTTTAGTTTTAATAAAATCAGTATATTCACATTTTACCCCGACTTGTTTTTCAATTTTGGGAAGGGTTCCCATTAATATACTAACTGTTGTTTCTTTATCAGCTTCTTCAACTTCAATTTTTTGAAATCTTCTTAAAAAGGCACGATCTCTTAAAATATAATGTTCATATTCTTCAGTAGTGGTAGCGCCAATCATTTTTATTGTACCACGGTCTAGACCAGCTTTTAACATGTTAGCAAAGTCAAGGCCTCCTTCTTTATTTACTAGTAAATGAGTTTCATCTATAAAAATGATGACATTATCTTTTTTGGCTAATTCTCTAACTAATAAATCAATGCGATTTTCAGCAGTACCAGAAACATTTTCACTACCTAATAAACTGGTTATATTTATTTTGATAATTTCATAATTTAGTAAAACATCGGGAACATAACCTTTAATTATACGATAAGCTAATCCTTCAACTATAGCTGTTTTTCCTATACCTGGCTTACCAACTAATAAAGCACTTTTTTCAGGAGTTAATAAGGTTAAAATCATTTGTTTTATTTCTTGCTCACGACCAATAGCGGGATCTGTAATATAATTTTTATTCGTTAAATTTTCGCCATATCGTTCTAGCATACTTATTTCTTCCATATATAATATCCTCCTTTATTATAGATTAATTATAACACTTTTTTTATAAAAGTAAAAGATAGGGACGCTCCCTATCATTGATAAATATATCTTGCCTATACTCAGAATAAGAAGAAGACGCATAGGCAAGTTTTTTATATGTTTGTTTTTACTACGAATGGATTATCAGATTTACCATTTCCTCCTGAGAATGTTGTATCAGCCTTCAGATTAACTACTGGACGCGCACCATAAGGGTCTATAGCGCCTGAATTGAGGATGAGACCACTATCATGTACACAGAACACGCGAGCCAAACTATCGACATCATAGCCCCACGGCGACATTGTCCAATAATATAGGTTGGTATAAAGCCAGTAGTTAGTTCCGGCTTTGCCTCCAAAGCCTCCAGCCATAACTAATTCGTCACTTGTGATTAAGCCTACTGGATTTGTAAGTACTTCATTGCCTATACCAGTACCAGAGGTTGTGAATAAGTCCCTTTTTAATGCTATTGGATCTATTTTATCAAAACTGCTAAATCCTTCTTCTTCAGTTGGAGCTTCATCTGGCATTACTACTCCACACTTTAATGTCGGATATTGTTTTGTTCTCCAAGTTCTATTAAACATTAATCTTGCTGCTGGACCATATCCTGTTGCCGTTTGACCTGTTCCATTTCCGTTATAATCAGGCTGAATATTTTTTACTACCGTTCGATCATTACACCATCCAGTGTTTCCATCTAGATAGTCTGTATAATTACCCATTGCTCCTGTTCCACTATACCAACCATCAACCGCATATGCTATAGTACTTGGATGGGAATTTGAGTGAACTTCATCATATGGTGGATTTGGTTTTTCTTCTGTGTGCGCTGTTCCATAATAATAGCCGACATAGGCATTGTCATCATATGGTTCTAATTTATATGAACTTCTTCTTATTTGAGTTTCTTCTCCTTCAGTTGTTTCACAATTTGGTTCTGCACATTGATAAATCAACCTTAGTGTGCCATCTCCATTTATTCTAATTATTCTCCATGTATGATTGGCAAATGTTACCCAGTTATTTACATCATCATTGTTTCCTCTAAACACATAACTTGTTCCATAATTATCTTCGGTTGTATATAACTTCTCTTTTCCTTCGGGATTTTCTTTTTGTTCATCATATATTCCAGTTATGGGACTTGGCATTTTATCTATAGTATATTTACTTTGTTTTGATTTTTCTAATTTAGTTAGCATCTCTCTTGATAAACTATCAAAGTATACATAACATTTTGTTCCTTTTTCTTGTAAGTTTGCTATTGTTATTCCCTTTTCATTTAATGTAAATTCTGCTTCTTCTACTCTCTCGCTACCTACTTCACAATAACTATCTTCACTTAGTTTATATCCAACTGTTGGTATTTTATTTATACTTACATATTCTTTTTCTTCTTTAGTACTATCATCTTTTTCTTGATACATGGCGATTATATTTAAATCTGCTTTATTATAACTTATATTGCCACTTGCTAGTTCTATACTCTCTGTATTTCTATATCTTGCTAAACTCGTTATATAGTTTATTAATATTACTAAACCTATAGTTAGTAATATCCCTATTATTACTCCCTTTACTTTGGAGGTATTATCCTCCAATTTTTCTAATTTCATTGCTCTTATTCCCTTTCCATTATCAATATTATTAGAAATTCCTAATTTATATTTAAATTATATACTTTGGTATTATTAAAGTCAAGAAAAATTCTAATATTTTCTCGTTTTATATTTTTGGTTTATTTTGTATGCGAAAATTATTTTAGGTGATTATTAATGATATATAAAGATAAACTCGAAGCTATTAGAGAAGATTTTGGTGTCACTCAACGTTCTATGTCTAAGCTGCTTGGTTTAAATATTGATGTATATGGGCAATATGAAAGAGAGTATTATATAATGCCTTTAAAACACCTTATTGATGTATGTGATTATTTTAATATTTCATTAGATTACGTTTTTAGTTTTACAAAGAAAAAATCTTATAAAAATATAAATAAAATTATTGATAAAAATATAGTTGGACAACGATTGAAAGAATTTCGAAAAGAATATAAGATGTCACAAAAGGAATTAGCAAATATTTTAAATGTTGTTAATACAATTATATCTAAATACGAACGTGGAGATTTTTTAATAGCTACTCATACTTTATATACAATATGTAAAAAGTATAATATTTCTGCCGATTACTTATTAGGCAGAATTGATGAACCTAAATATTTAAATAAATAAAAAAAGATAGGATCTGTTCCTATCATTGATAAATATATCTTGCCTATGCTTAGAATAAGAAGAAGACGCATAGGCAAGTTTTTTATATGTTTGTTTTTACTATAAATGGACTACCAGATTTACCATTTCCTCCTGTGAACTCTATATCAGCGTTTAGATTGATTACTGGGCGCACTGTAGGAGCACTAAAATTCACACCCCAAGCACTACTTAGTAAGCCATTTACATACGCAATGAATATAAATGCCTTTTCTTCACTCTCGGGATAGCTAAGTGGGGACATTGTCCAGTAATATTGGTTTACATATAACCAATAATCCGTTCCAATAGTACCTCCAAATCCTCCGGCCATGACTACTTCATCGCTTGTTATTAAGGCTGCTGGAACTGAAAGGACGCCATTTCCATGGTTTGAACCTTCGGTTGTGAATAAATCTCTTTTAACATTTTTTTCATTAATGGCAAAATTTGAATAGCTTATTGACGCATCTTCTTCTGAAGGATTTGTTTCAGGCATTTCTACTCCACATTTTAACGTTGGATATTGATTTTTTCTCCATCCTCCTTTTACCATTATTCTTGATCCTGGCGCATATCCGCTTGTTGATTGGCCAGTTCCGTTTCCTTCATGTCCATTTGCATTTCCTTTTACTACTACTCGATCGTTGCAAAATCCTGTACTTCCATCTAGATAATCTGTGTAATCACCCATTGCTCCTGTTTCGTTATACCAATCATTAATAGCTTGAGCTATTGTACTGGGCTTTAAATTTGAGTGTGTTTCCTCGTAAGTTGGATTTGGTTTTTCTTCTGTGTGGGCTGTTCCATAATAATATCCTACATAAGTGTTATCATCATATGGTGCTGATTTATATGCACTTTTTCCTATTTGAGTTTCTTCTCCTTCAGTTGTTTGACAATTCGGTGTTGCACATTGATAAATCAACCTTAGTGTGCCATCTCCATTTATTCTGATTATTCGCCATGTATGACTAGCAAAACTTACCCAATTATTTACATCATCATTGTTTCCTCTAAATACATAACTTGTTCCATAATTATCTGGACTAGTGTATAATTTCTCTTTTCCATCTGGATTTTCTGTTTCTGCATTATATTGTCCAGTTATCGGATTTGGCATGGCATCTATGGTATATTTACTTTCTTTGGATGTTTCTAGTTTCGCTAACATTTCTCTTGCCATACTATCAAAGTATATATAACACTTTGTTCCTTTTTCGCTTAATTTGTTTACTCCTATATATTGTCCATCATATGTTATTTCGGCTTCTTCTACTTTTTGATTTCCTACTTCACAATAACTTTGTGAACTTAGCTTATATCCAGTCGTTGGTATTTTGTTTATATTAGTATATTTATCATCTTCACTTACATAATCATCTTTTTCCTGATACATGGCGATTATATTTAAATCAGCTTTATTATAGCTTATATTGCCACTTGCTAATTCTATACTTTCTGTGTTTCGATATCTTGCTAAACTTGTTATATAGTTTATTAATATTACTAACAAAATAGTTAGTAATATCCCTATTATTACTCCCTTTACTTTGGAGGTATTATCCTCCAACTTTTCTAATTTCATTGCTCTTATTCCCTTTCCATTATCAATATTATTAGAAATTCCTAATTTATATTTAAATTATATACTTTGATATTATTAAAGTCAAGAAAAACGTTTCTATTTCATGCATTTTTTTAAAAACATTTGCTTATATGAGAAAATTATTTTTGGTGACAATTACATGTTATATGGTGATAAAATTAGAGAGTTAAGGGAAGAAAATGGTTTAACTCAGGAACAAGTTGCTAATATTTTAAATATAAAAAGAGGATTATATAGTCAATATGAAATTGAGTATACGATAATACCTTTAAAACATTTAATAACTATAAGTGAATATTTTAATGTTTCTTTAGACTATATTTTTTCTTTTACTAATCAAGTTATATATGATAATTATTTTTCCAATACTAATAATGTTTTAGCTGGGGAAAAATTAAAAAATTTTAGAAAAGAAAATAAACTTACTCAGGATGTATTAGCTAGTGATTTAAATACTAATAGATCAGTTATTGCTAATTATGAAAGAGGCAGAACTTTAATTGCTACACCATTTTTATATACAATATGTAAGAAATACAATATATCCGCGGATTATTTACTTGGGAGAACTAATGAACCCAAATATTTAAATATTTAAAATTAAGATAAAATATGATAGAATTAAATAGAGTGATAATATGAAAGCTAAAAATTTAATGGTTATATTTATAATTGTTTTATCTTTACTTTTTTATAATCTTTTTTGTTATAAATTAGTTAATAAAATAATTGAAAAAGATACTAAAAATACTATTAGTAATTATTTAAATACTGAAGATAAAATTAAATATTTAAAAGTTATATACAATAATAATAATTATAATATATATATTAAGAATAAAAATAATTATTATCATTTTATTTTAGATAATAATTATAATATAATTGATGTCAATCAAAAAGTACCATTATATATAAGATAATAGTACTTTTAATTTGTTATTTTATTTTTGGAAAATTCTTTAAATATTTTTACTATTCTAACAAGTATTTCTTTATTATCAATCGTAAGTTCATTAGAGGCAATTAATGTAGCTAAGCCATTTGCGTATAGCCAAACATTCATAAATAAAGCTTTAGCTTCTTCAAAACTTAAATTATGTTTATTTACTAAATTTATTATAGCACCTTGGTTCCATTTTTCATTTAAAACATCATCAATACTTTTCCATTTTAGGTTATTAGATAGAAACATTGATCTAAAATAATTTTTATGCATTTGAGCAAATTCTATATAGGCAACACATAAAGTAATTAATGCATTTTTAGTATCTACTCTTCTCATTATAAATTCATTATATTCTTTTTTAATTATTTCATTAACATCATGTTTTAAATCATCTAGACTAGTATATAAGCGATATATTGGTTTGGTAGAAATTCCGGCATGTGTAGCCAAAGATCTAGCATTTATACTTTCAACGCCTTCGTTTTCGACCATTTCTATTGCTGCTTTTAACAAAGTTTCTTTATCTATTATACTTCGGCCAGCCATTATTTCACTCCCTTTATAATTGGTAACTATTGTTATTTAAATTATAACATATTAAAAATATTTGTCAAATACTAGTTAAAAAAACTAGCTATATGGTAGTTAGTCTTTCTTAATTTTTATAATAAATTGATATATATCATTTAAATCTGTTTCTTCTAAGGAAATATTAAAGCCTTTATTTTCTAGAGTTGTTTTAGTATCGCGAATAGTATTTATTGCAGTTTTTAAATCTATACCTAATTTTTGTTCTATTTTATTTTCAAAGTTTGGATCTAAAGTATCTATTAAATTAACAGGATCAAAATCTTTAGTATCAAGTTGTTCAGGCATTTCTGGGGCTGGTTCAGGATTAAAAAATCCTGGAGTTGGTGGAGCTATATTTTCCACTTTATTTATTGGTTCGGCATTATTTAAGTTAGGAATTAAATCTAAGTTTAGATCTTCAGGATTAATAGTTTGTTCTTCAGTATTCATGTTTACAGTTTCATTTTCTAAGAAGTTGAAGAAATTACCTTTAGAATCATTAGATGTTTGATCGATAGGTATGACATCAGGATTATACATTTTTTCTCTTTCAATCTCTTTTATTTTCCGTGCTATTTCACTATCTTCATTAACATTTGGTAATTCGGTAGCACTTTGTCTTATAGCTTCAATATCTAAAGGTTTAACTAGAGGGATATCAGTTTCTTCAGAGGCTGGTTCTTCACTAGTATTAAGATTTTTAATAGCATCATCTAGTTCCCTTACAGTTAAACGTTCTTTAATAATTTTATCTAGCCATTCTTTTTGTTGTTCATGAGTAGGTAGAACTAGCAAAGATCTAGCATGACGTTCACTTATTTCATTATTTAGTAAAGCTTCTTGAACACTTTCATCTAAGTTTAACAACCGAAGTTTATTTGCAATAGCACTTTGCGATAAGCCCATTTTTTTAGCTAATTCTGTTTGAGTTAAATAACCTTTATCTAAAAGATTTTTATAACTTCTAGCCTCTTCAATGGCTGATAAGTCTCTTCTTTGGACATTTTCAACGATTGCTACTTCGGCACTTTTATTATCATCTATTTGCGCAATAACAGCGGGAACTTTTTGTAATCCAGCTAAAGTCGCGGCTTTATATCTTCTTTCACCGGCAATAATTTCATATTTATCACCAACTCGGCGAAGAACTAAAGGTTGAATAATTCCATGTTGCCTAATAGAGTTAGCTAATTCTTCTAAGCCTCGATCTTCAAAATTTAGGCGTGGTTGAAAACGATTGGGGATTATATCCTCAATAGGTATTTGTAAAATATTTTGTTCTAAATTCATTACTAATCAGCCCCTATTTTTACTTATATATTATTATAACAACTAATTTAGAAATTTTCAATTATTTATATATCTTTATTTTTAAAATTACAATTTAAATAAAGAACTAAGGCTAGGATAAATATTTAATATTTCTTTTTGTAAATATAAGGCTTTTTGATATATATGGGGATAATAACTTAAATTAGTTTGATAAGCACAGATATTTTCAAAAATTCGTGCACGATCTTCTTCAGGATAAGTATGGGCATAATAATCTATAAAATAAATATTTTTTTGGGGATCATTTAATGTATAATTAAAAATATAATCTTTAGTATAGGAATAATTATAATAAAAATTGGGAGGATTATAAGTATTCCAAAGAGGAAATGGTTCACTTTCTTTTTGCATATTAAATTCAATATGATGCATAAGTTCATGGCAAAATACTTTTTCTAAAGATGATGCATTAATATTTAATGCTAATATATAATTTTTTTGATAATCTAAAGATAAACCACTAGGAGTTATTTGATCTTCGGATACTATATTATTTGTTAAATAAATATTTAGACCATTATAATTATATTTATAAAAAGTATTAAAAAATTCTTTATTAAATTTAGATAAGATTTTAGAAATTATTTGTAAAGCATTATTTATTTGGTAAACATTATTATCTTTAGTAATTTTAAAATTAGGAAATTCTTTAGAAGCATTATTTATCTTTATGTTATATGTATTTTCCATATCAGTTATTAATTCTTGATTTACTTGATTGATATTTAAATTATCATTTAAAGTATTAGAAGTAAAATAAAAAAACATTATAGTTAGAAATATTATTTTTTTCATATTAGTATATATTATATTTAATTATTTATATACTAAGTACTATAATGTTTTTTTAATTATTTGATTATAGGGGCGAGGATATTTAGAAGAAGTTTGGGCTTCTTTTTTAATTTTTATAATAGTACGATAAGAATTTTCAAGAGGAAGATTAAATTCAATTAAAGTCTCTACTTTACTATTTAGAATATTTAAAGCATTTTTACTAAGAGATAATTCTTCTTTAATATTACTTTTCATAGGAAGAAAATAACCATTTATTCTTAAATAGGGAATGGCTAATTCTAATAATACTGGTAAGGTTGCAACGGCTCTAGAAGTGATAATATCATAAGTTTCTTTATAACTTGTTGGTAAGTCTTCTATTCTTTTATTAAGGCAATTAATATTAGTTAGTTCTAAAGTATTTATTACAGTTTTTAAAAATTCTATTTTTTTATTATTAGAATCTAATAGGGTAATATTTAACTTAGGGAAAGCTATTTTTAAAACCAAGCCTGGAAAACCTGCGCCTGTGCCAAGATCTAAAAGTTTTAGTTCTTGATCAAAGTTAAAAGCTTTAGCTAAAGTTAAAGAATCATAGAAATGTTTTAAATAAATATCTTCATCCGTAATTAAGGCGGTTAAATTAAATTTTTGATTATATTCTTGAAGCATTTCTTTATATTTAATTAACTGATTTATTTGTTTAGAATTTAAATTAATATTTAATTTTTCTAATTCTTTTATAAGAGTTTCTATATTCATTAAACGCTCCTTTAAGATTTATTTATTATATTTTCTTTTTAAATAAACTGATAAGATAGCAATATCAGATGGATTAACTCCACTTATTCTAGCAGCTTGGCCGATAGATTTAGGACGAATTTTTTCTAATTTTTGACGGGCTTCACTAGCGAGGTTAATTACATCTTGATAGTTTAGATCTTCAGGAATTAATTTTTCTTCTAATTTAAGCATTTTTTCAGCTTCTTTATATGATTTAGCTATATAACCTTCATATTTTATTTCAATTTCTACTTCTTCTAAAATACTTGGTTCATAATCTAAAGGAATTATTTCTTTTAGAAAATCAATAGTTATTTCTGGTCTTTTTAAAAGTAAATAAAGAGAAATACTGGATTTTGGTATAGCTATAGCATATTTTTTAAATATTTCCTCGGTTTTAGGATTAAGACTTAAATTAGTGTTTCTTAAAATATTTTTTAATTCATTTATTTGATTTTCTTTTAACAATAATTTTTGATATCTTATATCATCAATCGTACCATTTTCATAGCCAATTTTTCTTAAACGTAAATCAGCATTATCATGTCTTAAAATTAATCTAAATTCAGCACGAGAAGTAAGCATACGATATGGTTCGGCTGTTCCTTTAGTGACTAAATCATCGATTAAAACACCAATATAAGCTTCATTTCTTTTTAAGATTAATGGCTCAATATTTTTTATTTTATGATGAGCATTTATGCCAGCGATTAAACCTTGAGCGGCGGCTTCTTCATAGCCACTTGTACCATTTATTTGACCAGCAGTAAATAAATTAGCAATAACTTTATTTTCTAGAGATGGTTTCATTTGTAAAGGATCAATGGCATCATATTCAATAGCGTAAGCATATTTAGTAATTTCGGCATTTTCTAATCCCGGTAAGGAATGAACCATTTTTTCTTGAATATCTATAGGCATAGAAGTAGAAAAGCCTTGAAGATACCATTCATCATAATAAATACTTTCTGGTTCTAAGAATAATTGATGACGTTTTTTATCAGCAAATCTGACGATTTTATCTTCAATAGATGGACAATATCTAGGACCTACTCCAGTAACATAGCCGCCATACATGGCTGATTTAGACAAATTATCTCTAATTATTTGATGAGTTTGTTCATTAGTATATAGTAAATAACATTTTTGTTGCTTATTTATTTCATATAAAGGCTCAGTATCAAAAGAAAAAGTATGATAAGTATCATCGCCTAATTCTTCTTGCATTACAGAAAAATCAATAGATGATGCTTTAATGCGAGGGGGAGTTCCGGTTTTTAATCTTTGAATACTTAAGCCATATTTTTTTAAATTATCACTTAAATAATTACTTCTGGCTTCTCCATGCGGTCCACCCGGAGTATTTTGGGAACCTATTAAAATATTGCCTTTTAAATAAGTACCGGTAGTTAAAATAACAGCTTTTGAAGATATTTTAGTGCCATCACTTAGAATAATACCCTTTACTTGAGAATTATCAACGATTAAGTCCTCAACCATACTTTCAATAATTTCTAAGTTAGAAGTATTTTTTAAGGCCGCTAACATATTTTTAGGATAAGTTATTTTATCAGCTTGAGCTCTAAGACTACGGACAGCGGGGCCTTTTCCATTATTTAACATTTTAATTTGAAAATGGGATTTATCCGCGACTATTCCCATTAGACCACCTAAAGCATCTATTTCTCTTACAATTATACCTTTAGCAGTACCTCCAATAGAGGGATTACATGGCATATCGGCAATATTTTTAATATTAGCTGTGACTAAGGCAGTTTTTAGGCCTAAGACTGCGCCTATATGGGCAGCTTCACATCCAGCATGACCACCACCGACAACAATTAAATCATACATTTTTTTCACCTTCTTGTTATAATTATTTTCCTAAGCAAAATTTACTAAATAATGTATCTAATAATTCATCTTGATAAGTTTCGCCAGTTATTTCACCTAATAAATCCCAAGCATGTTTAATATCAATAGCTAACATATCTACAGGAATATTTTGAGCAATATTATTTAAAGCATTATTTATAGAGTTTAATGCTTCTTTAATAAGATTAATTACTCTTATACTAGATATAACTTCAATATTAGAAGTATTAATTTTATCAAGATCAAATAATTCAATTATTTTATTTTTTAATGGTTCAATTCCTTCTAAAGTTAGAGTATTACCATAAATAACATGGGAATTTTCTATTTTTAATTTAGCTGGTAAATCATTTTTATTAACATAAGTAATATGAACTTTATTTTGTAATTTAGCATTAATTTGCGCATCTTCTTCAGTATATTCTTCATTATTATTTAAAACATGTATTACAAGATCAGCTTCATCAATCATCGTTAATGATTTATCCACGCCTATTTTTTCAACAACATCTGTAGTATTTCTAATACCGGCAGTATCAATAAATTTTAGGCGAATACCTTTTAATTCAATTTCGCCTTCAACTATATCTCTAGTAGTACCGGCGATATCTGTGACTATAGCTTTATTTTCTTTTAATAGTGTATTTAGCAAACTACTTTTACCTACATTTGGTTTACCGACGATTGCAACTTTAATTCCTTGGGATATTAAAGTACCTACTTTGGATTCTTCTAAAAGACTTTCTAATTCTTTTTTTATTTCTGTTAATTTAGGAGGCAAATTATCTAAAGTTATTTGTAAGGCATCTTCATATTCAGGAAAATCAATATTAACTTCAATGTTGGCAATTAAATCAATAATTATATCGCGAACTTTTTTTATTTTCTTAGATATTTTACCATTAATAGTATTTAAGGCTAATTTTCTTTCTAAATCAGTTTCGGAGTTAATTAGTTCTTCGACTGCTTCAGCTTCAGTTAAATCAAGACGGCCATTTAAAAAAGCCCGTTTGGTAAACTCGCCTGGTTCCGCTAGTCTTAGACCATTTTCTAAAAGAATTTCTAAAACTTTTTTTGTAGGCGCTATTCCTCCATGAGTATTTATTTCGACAACATCTTCAGTGGTATAAGTTTTAGGAGCTTTCATAATACTTACTAATACTTCATCTATTATTTCATTTTGGCTTATAATATGACCATAATGGATAGTGTGACTTTTAACTTTAGTTAAGTCTTTACCATCAAAAATTTTGGCAACTGTGGCAATAGCTTCGGGACCACTTACTCGAATAATTGAGATGGCACCAACGCCTCTTGCCGTGGCAATAGCACATATAGTATCAGACATAAAAGTCACTTCCTTTTTAAAACGAACTTATTATAGCATTATTTAGAAAAATACGCAATTAATATTAAATAACATAATAACCCGGAAATTATATTACTAGTTATATTAACAACATCATTATTAAGGAAATCTATTCCGGCTATTTTTTTCGTTTTAGTCGCACAATGTTCGGTTTTTTCGGTGATAATATGACAAGTTGGGCATTCATATTTAGCTTGAACGAGAGCGCCTAAAAAGGAATCTATTAAATTACCTAAAGTACCACATATAGTTATAATTAAAAAGTTAAAGATATTATGATTAAATATTAAATAAATTAAAGCAATTATTAAACTACCTATAAATGAAGCAAATATTCCTAATAAACTAATATTACCTGATAAACCGGGAGTACTTCGTTTCAAAGTTAAAATATTTATAGGTGGTTTAGAAGATAAAATACCAATATCAGAAGCAAGACTATCAGATATTGCCTCGGCCATTAAGGTTGCATACACGACTAAAAGATAGGCATTATTTGTTAGGCCATATAATATCAAACATAATGTTCCGGGAGCAACGTTAGCTATAATTGAGGGAACATCTTTTTGATGACCTTTTTGATGAAGATCTTTTATTTTATTTTTTCGCTCTTCTTTTTTTATTTTACCGGCAATTATTGTTAGTAAAAAGACAGTTGCTAACATTAAAAATGAAGATACTCCACCAAAGTATGTAATAATACATGCAAATATAAATGCTAAAATTAAGGCTGGTGGAGTTAATGCTTTTTTTACATAACCTAAGGTTGCTAAAAGAAAACTTAATAATAAACTTATAATTAATTTCATATATCCTCCTATAATAAAGACGCTATTAATGCTATTCCGATGGGTAAAGTAATATTATCTAAACCTTTAGTTCCAATAAATTCTAAAATACTAGAGCTTAGACTAATAATTAAATAACTTATTAAGTTAAATTCTAAGTTATAGTGCCAATTAAAAAATACGGCGATTAAAAAAGTTATAATTAATACTACAAATTGAGAACCATAAGTTTTATATGACTTACCAATTTTATGAACACAAGATTTACTAATTAAAGGAGCTAAACCATCAGCAAGACACATTGTAATTACACCTAAACCATAATAAGGTAAAAATTTAGGATTACAGATAGAAAAAAAGGCTAATAAAGTAAAGCTAATCGCATAATAAACTGTACCAAAGTTATCTTGTTTACTAATTGGTTTAATTAAATTCTTTTTAAGAGATATATAATTTATGAAGATAAACGTTAGAGGTGGTATTAAAAGATGAATACTAGTTTTAAAATATTTAGCCATGATAAACCAAGAAAAACCAACAAAAATATGAACTAATTTGCGAGTTATTTCTTGAGATACATTAAATTTTGTTAATAAAATATTAGTTACTAACAAAATTAAAAAGATATAACTATATGTTAAAATATAACCGATTAATATATTCATATAAATTCCTCATTTTAATTATATCATGGAAGAATTATTTAGTCTAACTATTTAAAATTAATTCATTTAATTTATTAATTTGATTATTTAGCAAGATACATAATTTATTAATTCTAGTATCAGAATAACCAGTTAAATATTGATATTTATGTAGTAAATCATCATACCATTCAACTAAACCATCTAATTTTGATATATCTATTCTTTTTAAATTTTTGACAACTTTTATTATTTCATCAAAAGGTTTTACTTCATAAAATATCCGACCCATTCCAGATATATGCATTTCTTCTTCATCATAGTATTCAATATCTAAACTCTCACCATTATCAAAGATTGGAGCAACATCTAGCCATTTTAGCGTATTAACATCTCTTATAATGCCAAAGTTATTTAAATGTCTATCTTCGTTCATAATTATATAGTCTAAAATAAACATATTTTCAAGTTTTTCACGAGCATTTTTTATATTATGTTCTTCTAATTTCTTGATATATTCTTCATAATCTTCTAAATTGTCATGGCGTTTCATATTATTTTTGATTTGATAGCAAGTAATAAATTCTGTATCTTTAGTTATAAAGCAAGGACATTTAGATACAACTATATTTTTATATGTATCGATAGTATATTCAACATGTTTAAATCCAAGTCTTTTACATATTTCACTAGCTAATACTTCATTAAATGGTTGTAAAGTTTCATTTTTATAACCGCCCTTTAATAAATATCTTGTACCATTTTCAATTATCCATGCTTTTCTTAGCATTCCATCAGTTGTATTATTTGGAGTTTTTAGCGATGTTTCTTTGGTAATAGTTTTACTATTGATTGATAAGGATGCTTCCATAAATTCGGCATAATCAAAATCATTATCAAAAAAATTAATATCTTCATAAGAAATATCACTATCATAAGGTTTTAACCAATATTGATCAGATAAGGATAAACCAAAAGCTTTATCTAAAAGTTCATAGGGAGCAGTTATATTTAGTCTATGTAATAATAAATCTAATTTATCACGCCATGATGGTATACCTCTTCCTTTAAACCATTCACTTAAATTAGTTCTAAAAGGTGTATCATTAATATCATTTACAATATAAATACTTTTTAAAATATATGGGGCATAATTAATATTTTTAACTTCATATATTTTAGTAAAAACGCTTGTTGCTGTATCATATTCTGCGTCTAAAATTTCTACTTTTTTATTCATAAGTGTACATTTCATAATGATCACCTCATTTAGTAATATTATTATATCATGGATATTAAATAATGAAAACTAAAAGACAAGATTACATTTAGGCTTATAGTAAAGTTTAAATAAGTATTTTATTATAGCAAAAAAGCCCATATATTTGGGCTTCTTGAAACATTGAATGATTAACGCTTTGAGAATTGTGGGGCACGACGAGCTTTTTTAAGACCATATTTTTTACGTTCTTTTACGCGAGCATCACGTGTTAAAAATCCACTTGATTTTAAGATTTTACGATAAGAATCTTCTCTTGATTGATCGGTATTAGCATCAAATTTAAGTAAAGCTCTAGCTATACCTAAACGAATAGCACCAGCTTGTCCAGAATATCCTCCACCTCTAACAGTAACTTCAATATCAAAACGATTTGCATTATCAGTTGCAGTTAGTGGACTTGTTAAATCCATGACTAATAATTTATTTGGAAAATATTCATTAACATCCATTCCATTTACAGTAATATTTCCTGTACCCCCAACTAATCTAACAGTTGCGGAACTTCTTTTACGACGACCTGTTGCAGTCCAAACTTGTTTTGCCATGTTTACCTCCTAATCAATTTCTAAAGCTATAGGTTTTTGAGCTTCATGTTTATGTTCAGCATCTCTATAAACAAATAACTTTTTGCCCATTTTGTCACCTAATGGTCCATTAGGTAACATTCCTTTTATAGCTCTTTCAACCATTTCTTCGGGATATTTTTCAATCATTGTGCGAGCAGTTCTTTCTCTTAATCCGCCTGGATAGCCAGAATGATTATAATACATCTTATCATCTAATTTTTTACCTGTAAGTTTTACTTTTGAGGCGTTAATTACAATTACATAGTCACCACAATCAACATGAGGAGTATAAGTTGGTTTATGTTTTCCTCTTAAGATTGTAGCAGCTTTGGTAGCTAATCTTCCTAAAGTTTGACCTTCAGCGTCGATTACATACCATTTACGTTCAATGTTTTCTTGTTTTTGCATGAATGTCTTCATAATTATTTCCTTCCACTCGTTTTTGTTATTTCTGCTTTCCCAGGGCATAATAACGCGAACAAATAAAATGTACCATTTAAAATTATATGTAAAATATAAGCTTTTGTCAAATAAAAATTGACTATTTTAATAAAATTAACAAAATTTAACGAGTAAAATTATTATTTTGAGTTAAATTAGGGATATTTTCAAATTTTTTTAAGACTTCATCTAATTTTTTTAAAGCTTCATTATGACGTTTAGAATTTAAAATTGAAACTGCTTCTTTATGTAATAATTTACCCATTAATAATGTATTATAAGCCATATAATGATATTCTTCTGAAAGTATAGGATATACTTCTAATAATAAATTTTATTTAAATATAAACCATTGGGAATAGCTGTAGTAAATCTTTTAGATATTTTAGGATTATCTAAAGCTTCTTTTACTTCCATAATAGATACTTTACCACGACTTACATCTAACATGGCTCCGACTAAGTTTCTAACCATATAACGATAAAAACTTTTACCAATAAATTTTATTTCTAAAATGTTATTTTTAATTTTAAAATTTATGGCATATATAATACATTCATAATTATTGCGAGTACCAGAGACAAAATTTTCAAAATTATGAATGCCAATAAATATTTTAGCACACTTTTTCATATTTTTAATATTTATTTTATAATTAGGATAATAAGTATAATCAACTAATAAAGGATTATATGAGCCTAAATTTATTTTATAAATATATTCTTTTTTTAAAGTATTAAATCTAGCATGAAAATCTTTGGCAACAATTTGAACATCAGTAATATGAATATATGGTTCTACTAAACTATTTATAGCTCTTTTTAAGTTTTCGGGTTCAATATTTATTTTTAAATCAAATGTGGCTTTTTGATCGTAAGCATGAACTCCACGATCGGTTCGGCCGGCACCTTTAATAGTTACTTTGGATTTATTAATAATACTTAAGGCTTCTTCTATCTTTTTTTGAACAGTATTATAATCATTTAATCTTTGAAAACCATAAAACTTAGAACCATCATATGCTATACTTATTAAATAGTGCATTTTACTTCTTTCTCCTTTATACGATATATGGCTTTTAATAAATCAGCCGTATTTTTATAATCATTTATAGAAATATTTTTAGATCTAATTAATTCAATTATTTTAATTATATTGGGCTTATCTACATAATTTAGAATACCAAAATCTTTTTTAGGGAAAGTTTTTAATTCATTATTATTTAGATAAATTATATATTCAGCAATGTCCCAAATAAAAGTTATATTATTAGTAAATAATAGGATAGTTTTATGATAGTTAGTAGCTAATCTTTTAAATAAACGTTTAAATTCTTCTTGTTCTTTTTGCGTTAGATCTTTATCAAAGTAATCAAGAATTATATATTTTTTATTAGATATTAAAGCTTTAGCTAAAATTATCCTTTTTATTTCAGAAGACGATAACTCACTTATATCTTTAGTTAAATATTGCTCATTTAACATGACCATTTTTAAGGCGGAAATACTTTTTTGGCTAGCTAAATATTCTTCGATGGTTCCTTTAAATTTATAATCATTTACAATAAAATAATTACTATTATTCGTAGTTATATCAATATTTCCCATTAATCCATATACTTTGTCTTCTTCTAGTTTAGTTATAACACGCATTATTTCCATAATCTATTCACCAAACTTTCATTATCATAATATAGTTTATCTATTAGGCCATAATATTTTAAACCATTTGATAATTCCACTATCGTTGGAAGATTTAAACCTAGTTTTTTTAAGATCTTCTCTTCTTTTAAAACTTCTTCTTTATTTCCTTCCATAATTATTTTATTTTCATGTAATACCATAATATATTCTAATAATAAAGCTTCTTCAATATCTTCAGTATAATTAATTATTATCTTATTATTTTCTTTTAAATAAGTAATTAATGTATTTTTAAATTCATTATCTAAGTAAGTTAAAGTATTTAAGAAAACATAGACTTCTTGATCTTTTTCTAATGCTTCTAAGATATTTATTTTAATGATATCTAAACGAGTTAAATTATCTTTTTTGGCTAAGTCTTGGCATTTAAATTTAACAAGCAATTTACGGGATATTTTGGATGCTTCTAGGGGATTTCTAATACTTATTACAAGAGCGTTTTTATTTATAAATTCGACCGCATCTTTTAAATAGTTATAGGAACTAGTATATAACACAGTTGTAGAAGTTTTATAAAATTTTTTATTATTTATAGTAAATAATTCTTCCATAGGCATTTCCTCTTACTAATATAATAGCAAAAATTAAGAAATTTTTAAATAAAAAAGATAGGACAACCTATCTTTTGATAATATATCTTGCTTATATTTGGAATAAGAAAGCAATATAAGCAAGTATTAATTACCTGTATTAACTACAAAGGGATTGGATGATTTTCCGTCTCCTCCTGTGAACTCTGTATCAGCGTTTAGATTGATTACTGGACGTACACCAGGAGTAGCGTCACCCACGCTTGGTGTGCCAAAGCGACCATTCTCATGCAAATCAAACATGAGAGCACTACCAGTGTCATTGTAGCGAAACGGAGACATTGTCCAATAATATTGGTTGGTATATAGCCAGTAGTTAGCTCCTACCGTTACTCCAAAAGCTCCTGTCATGGCTACTTCATCACTAGTAATTAATCCTACTGGATTTGTAAGCACTTCATTACCTCTTCCTGAATTACTAGTTGTGAATAAATCTCTTTTTAAAGCTGCTGGATTGATTTCATCAAAACTCTTAAATCCTTCTTCTTCTGTTGAATTTGTATCAGGCATAACTGCTCCACACTTTAATGTTGGATATTGATTTTTTCTCCAGGTTCCACCTTTTGTAAGTAACCTTGATGCCGGACCATATCCGCTTGCAGACTGGCCTGTTCCATTCCCTTCATAACCATCCCAAACTTCTTTTACTACTACTCTATCATTGCAAAATCCTGTACTTCCATCTAAATAATTGGTGTAATCTGTCATTGCTCCTGTACCACTGTACCAATTATTTATTGCTTTAGCTATCGTACTTGGTGTAGAGTTTGAATGTGCTTCTTCATAACTTGGACTTGGTTTTTCATCTGTGTGTGCTGTTCCATAATAATATCCTACATAGGTGTTATCATTGCCTTTACCATTATAAGTACTTTTTCCTATTTGTGTATTTACACCGATTGTATCTGTACATCCTGGAGTTGCACATTGATATATTAACCTTAATGTTCCATCTCCATTTATTCGGATTATCCTCCATGTATGATTTGCAAATGTTACCCAGTTATTTACATCACTGTTATTTCCCCTAAACACATAACTGGTTCCATAGTTATCTTCGGTTGTATATAATTTCTCTTTATGTTCTGGATTTTCTGTATTTTCATCATACATTCCAGTTATGGGATTTGGCATGGCATCTATGGTATATTTACTTCCTTTTGATGTTTCTAACTTTCCTAACATTTCTTTTACTAAACTATCAAAATAGATATAACATTTTGTTCCTTTTTCGGTTAAGTGAGATATATTTATTTCACTATTTAAATATTCTATCTCTACTTCTTCTATTGGTTCTCCATTTACTTCACAATAACTATCTTCACTTAGTTTATATCCAACTGTTGGTATTTTATTTATACTTACATATTCTTTTTCTTCTTTAGTACTATCATCTTTTTCTTGATACATCGCTATTATATTTAGATCTGCTTTATTATAACTTATATTTCCACTTGCTAGTTCTATACTTTCTGTATTTCTATATCTTGCTAAACTTGTTATATAGTTTATTACTATAAATAATATTGCACATACTATAAAACCATATATAAATAATTTCTTAT
The DNA here is from genome assembly GCA_947632455.1 of uncultured Bacilli bacterium. GTDB lineage: Bacteria > Bacillota_I > Bacilli_A > RF39 > UBA660 > Caccenecus. The sequence continues at coordinate 3,263 of CANRPK010000004.1, read as the reverse complement.
CTTTTTCTTTACTTAACCCTTTTAATTTCATATCTTTCCTTTCCTCAATATTATTAGAAATTCCTAATTTATATTTAAATTATAATATCTGCTATACTCAAAGTCAAGAAAAAAGTTTCTATTTTAACGGTTTGATTTTAATACTTGGAGTTAAATGAGACAATATATTTGGTGATGATGTCATGTATTTTAGGTTAAAAGAACTTAGACTTAACAATAATTTATTGCAAAAAAACATGGCTAATGTTTTAAATATAAGTGAAATTACTTACACACATTATGAAAGTGAGTATTATATTATACCATTAAAATATTTGATAATACTTTGTGATTATTTTCAGGTTTCCTTAGATTATATATTTGGTTTTACTACTAATAATAATTATACTGATCATATTAATGGCTATTCTTTAGAAAAGTTTGGGTTGCGTTTAAAACAATATAGAAAAGAAAATAAGCTTACTCAGAATGTATTAGCTTGTGATTTAAATACTAATAGATCAGTCATTGCTAATTACGAGAGAGGAAGAACATTAATTGCTACACCTTTTTTATATACTATATGTAAGAAATATAATATATCCGCGGATTATTTACTTGGAAGAATTAATGAACCTATAAATTATTAAATTTTGGTAAAAAAGAAAAGATAGGTTGTCCTATCTTATGATTATATATCTTGTCTATACTTGGAATAAGAAAGCAGTATAGACAAGTTTTTTTATGTATTAGTATTTACAACAAACGGATTATCAGATTTACCATTTCCTCCTGTGAACTCTATATCAGCTTTTAGGTTGATTACTGGACGCACTCCAAGAACGTCACTTACGCTTGCTCCCCAAATGGAACCATCACTACGCACACGAAGTACATCAGCCCAATTAGTAGCAGGATTGTAACCCCATGGTGACATTGTCCAATAATACTGATTAGTGTATAACCAATAGTTAGTGGGAACATTTCCTCCAAAACCTCCGACCATAACTGCTTCATCGCTTGTGATTAATGCAGTTGGAACTGAAAGTTTCGCATTACCTCTCTCTGAACCTTCGGTTGTGAATAAATCTCTTTTAACATTTTTTTCATTAATGCCAAAATTTGAATAGCTTATTGAAGCATCTTCTTCTGATGGGCTTGTTTCAGCTATTTCTACTCCACACTTCAATGTCGGATATTGTTTTGTTCTAGAACTTCCTTCGAAAATTAATCTTGATGCTGGCGCATATCCTGTTGCAGCTTTTCCTGTACCATCTCCTTCGTATCCATCAAAGGCATTTTTGACAACTACTCTGTCGTTACACCATCCAGTATTTCCGCTTAAATATTTTGTATAATTTGTCATTGCTCCTGTTCCGCTAAACCAATTATCAATAACTTGAGCTACCGTACTTGGTGCAGAGTTTGAATGGGTTTCTTCATAAGTTGGATTTTCAGTTTCTTCTCCAGTAGATGTTCCATAATAATAACCTACATAGGTATTATCATTATATGGTTCTGTTTTATATGTACTTTTTCCTATTTGAGTTTCTTCTCCTTCAGTTGTTTGACAATTTGGCGTTGCACATTGATATATTAATCTTAATGTTCCATCTCCATTTATTCGGATTATTCGCCATGTATGATTTGCAAATGTTACCCAGTTATTTACATCATTATTATTTCCTCTAAACACATAACTTGTTCCATAATTATCTGGGCTGGTATATAGTTTCTCTTTTCCTTTGGGATTTTCTATACTCTCATCATATGGTCCTGTAATTGGATTTGGCATTTCATCTATGGTATATTTATTTCCTTTTGATGTTTCTAATTTACCTAACATTTCTTTTACTAAACTATCAAAATATATATAACATTTTGTTCCTTTTTCTTGTAAATTTGCTATTGTTATTCCATCATCATTTAATGTAAATTTTGCTTTTTCTACTCTCTCACTACCTACTTCACAATAACTATCTTCACTTAATTCATATCCTGTTGTAGGTATCTTATTTATACTTACATATTCTTTTTCTTCTTTAGTATTATTATCTTTTTCTTGATACATCGCTATTATATTTAAATCTGCTTTATTATATGTAATTGTTCCTTTTACTAAATCTAGGCTTTCAGTATTTCTGTATTTTGCTTTAGTTACTAGATAATTTATCATAACAAATAAACTAGCGCAAATTATAAAACCTATTATTATCCACCTATATTTATTTGTTTCCCCTATTTTTTCTATCTTCATATCTTTCCTTTCCTCAATATTATTAGAAATTTCTAACTTATACTTAAATTATATACTTTGATATTATTAAAGTCAAGAAAAATGTCGTATTTGTCGCCATTTATTTTTTGCATTTTTATTTCATGAGAAAATAATTGTGGTGGTTCTTATGTTTTACGGAAATGTGCTAAAAGATCTAAGGGATGCTAATGATTTAACTCAACAAGATATAGCTAATATACTAAATATCAGCCGAACTACTTATAAAGATTATGAATTACAAATTCGGATAATTCCTTTAAAACATTTAAATGTTTTATGTAATTATTTTAATATTTCGTTTGATTATATTTTTGGGTTTGTACATGATAAAAATTATAAAAATTATAATAATAATATAGATAATAATATTTTTTATCAAAGATTTAAAAATTTTCGAAAAGAAAATAAACTTACTCAACAAGCTTTAGCCAAAGTTTTGAATACAAGTCATTCAGTAATATCTGATTATGAAAAAGGCAAAAAAATTATATCTACACCTTTTTTATATACTATATGTAAGAAATATAATATATCCGCGGATTATTTACTTGGAAGAATTAATGAACCGATAAATTTAGACATTTAAAAACCTCATTATTTATGAGGCTTTTTTAGTAATTATTTTTCTTCGTTATTTAAACCATATTTACGGTTAAATCTTTCAATATTACCAGTTTTTTTAACTTTTCCTTGAGCTCCTGTATAAAATGGATGGCACTCACTACAAACTTCTACTTGAATATTTTCTTTAGTAGAAACTGTTTTAAATGTAGCACCACATGCACAAGTTACTGTTGTTTCTTTTGTTACTGGGTGAATTCCTTTTTTCATTTTATTCCCTCCCGCCATATCAAATTTTTTGACATAGTAATTAATTTGTCTAAGTTATTATATCATATTTTTAATACTTTACAAGTATTTTTTGATGTTAATTAATTATAATTAAAAGTTCCCGATTTTTATAACCAGTGCAATAAGTTGTTGAAAAATAATCAATTATAAATTA
>CANRPK010000003.1 GCA_947632455.1 uncultured Bacilli bacterium | reverse complement strand
CACAACTAAATTACTTCGCAAAATTTTAGCTTTGTGTAAGCAATTAGATAAGTAGTCATCCACCACTTGACTACACTTATATTATATACCAATTTAACACATTATTTCAAATTTTTCAAAAATTTTGAAATTTCGTGTTTTTTCAGTATGTATATAATACCACAAAAATTTATTCTTGACAAATCTTAGAATGTCATAATAAAAAAATAGTTCAAATGAACTATTAGTTTTTAAATAATATTATATTAAATAACAATAATAAAGCAACATTAGCAACATAACTGAATTGAAATCTTTCACATTCAACAACTGATACAATAAGATCAGATGCACATATTATCCAGCCTTCTTTACTTTTAGGTTTAAATTCTTTAATACTAGCTTTTTCTTGATAATTAATAAATGGAAAAAGCTTTTTTAATACGACTTGATGAAACATATGAGTTTTTATGGCTTCAGCTTCAATATCACTTACATTAAAATATTTCTTAGCATTATCAGCTGCGGTTACAGGATGTCTTAAATAAGAATTTTCAGGTTTTTCTTTACGAGTTCCAAAAAAGAAATCATGAAGTAAACCCGCTCTGGCTGATACTTTACTATCAGCTTTAAATATTTTACTTAATTTATAACTTAATTTAGATACTCTTAGACAATGTTCATATTTACTCGTACCATGATGTAAGTCCTTTTTAGTAGCTAAAAAATGTTCATCTTCTAATATATCTTTTATTAAAAAATCAAATTCATTTTTCATATTTTCAGTCATTTAAATTCTTCACTCCTAATTGTGACTATTTATATTATAATAAATTATATTATTTTTGTAAAGGCTAAATGATTATTTTAGAATGTAGCTATTTGCTAATTCTCTTTTTCGAGCCATAAGTTCTTCTCTTTCTTCTGTACTTATAGCTAAGCCTAATTTAGTTCTAGTTACTAAGGGAATATCTTTACCTTCTAATTCCTCAGGAGTTAAAACTTGAGAAGTTTCTAAAGCTTCTAAATAACTTTTAGTAGGATTTAAAGTTTTTTCATATCCTCTTAATAAATTTTTTAAAAAGCAATTTAAGTAATGAATAGTTAAATTGTTAGCATCAGTTTGAAGTAATTCTAATACCATAAGCATTATATAATAAGCATTAGTTTCAGCTAAACGTTCTTCTGGGGCTATATCATAATATTGTAAATAAACGTTATTTTTTTGATTAAATACTTTAGGGTTTAAGCCTTTATTTAAAAAATCTTGTAATTTGTTATTATCATTTAAAATGATATCATACATTAATGAGGCTTTTAATATTTTGGTTTCAATATCTGTATTTGAGGATGTAGCTTTTCTAAATTGGCTGGCATGAACAACTTCATGTAATAAAATTCGAGAAGTTTCTAGGTAATATACTAATAATAAGTTAGCATCTAATTGTTTACTTAATTTTTCGGCTTGATTAAAAATTTTAAATAAATCTATAGTTATATCTTTATCACGATAAAAGTAGGTTCCTATTCCCCTATTATATATTCTAGCATTTTGAGTAATATCAACATATGGTTTTAAATTTAAAGTAAAAATAACATATTCAATAAATTCTTTAATAAATTCATGATCTAATTTTTTATTTAATCTTAAATAACGTATTATTAGACTATATATTTCAATAGTTAGCCTTTCATAATTCATAGTCAAACCCCCATTTGATATAATTAATTATAACTCTTTTAGTCTTTCTTGTCAATTTTTGGGCTAAAAAAGGAAGATTTTATCCTTCCTTTAATACTAATTTTTCATTTTGAACATCGACAATTATTGTACTATTAGCTTTTAATTCATCTTGAATTATTTTATTTGCTAGCATAGTTTCTATGTTATGGGTAACATATCTTTTAATTGGTCTAGCTCCATAAGCTTCTTCAAATGAAGTAGCAATAATAAAGTCTTTAGCAGATTTAGTTAGTTCTAACTTAATATTTAGATCTTTTAAGCGTTCTTGTGTTTCCTTAATTATTTTATCTAAAATATTATAGATAGTATCTTTATTTAAAGGATTAAATATTACTATTTCATCAATACGATTAATAAATTCGGGTCTAAAGGTACTTTTTAGGGCATCTAAAACTTTGGCTTTATTATTTTCAAGAATATGTTCACTTCCTAAATTAGAAGTCATAATAATTATAGTATTTTTAAAATCGATTAATTTACCAGTAGAATCAGTGATACGGCCATCATCTAATATTTGAAGTAATATATTAAATATATCAGGATGAGCTTTTTCTATTTCATCAAATAAAACTATACTATAAGGATTTCTTCTTACTTTTTCAGTTAATTCTCCTCCTTCATTATAGCCAACATATCCGGGAGGGGCACCAATAAGACGAGAAACATTAAAGGCTTCCATATATTCAGAACAATCAATTCTAATCATGTGACGTTCATCATCAAATAATTCATAAGCTAAAGCTTTAGCAAGTTCAGTTTTACCTACTCCAGTTGGGCCTAAAAAGATAAATGATCCAATAGGTCGATTAGGATTTTTAATACCCGCTCTGGCTCTTATAATAGCATTACTTACATATTCGATAGCTTCATCTTGACCGATTACTCTTTTACGTAAATTTTCTTTTAAGTTTAATAATTTTTCTTTTTCACCACTTACAAGTTTTTCTAAAGGAATATTAGTCCATTTAGCAATAACTCGAGCTATATCTTCTTCGGTTACAGTATCACTTAACATTTTAGAATTACTTTTAGTTTTTAAAGCTTCTAATTCATTTTCAAGTTTAGGAATTTCACCATGACGAAGACGAGCGGCGGTTTCTAAGTCATAATTATTTTCAGCTTTAGCTAGTTCAAATTTAGTATGCTCTAATTCTTCTTTTTTCTTATTTATTTCATCATTTAAACCTTTTTCTTCAAGCCATTTAGAACGCATAATACTTTCCTCTTCTTTTAGATTATTAATTTCGGTATTTAGCTCTTCTAATCTTTTTTTAGAGGCTTCATCTTTTTCTTTTCTAATAGCTTCTCTTTCAATTTCTAGGCTCATGATTTTTCTAGTTAAAGTATCTAAGGAAGTAGGAACTGAGGCCATTTGCATTTTAATTGTAGCACAGGCTTCATCAACTAAGTCAATAGCTTTATCTGGTAAAAAACGATTAGTGATATATCTATCAGATAATGTAGCCGCGCTTATTAAGGCACTATCTTTAATATTGACAGAATGGAATACTTCAAATTTTTCTTTTAAACCTCTTAAAATAGTGATAGTATCTTCAACATTAGGTTCACTTACAAGTATTTTTTGTAAACGTCTTTCTAACGCTCCATCTTTTTCAATATATTCTCTATACTCATTTAGGGTGGTCGCGCCAATTAAATGAATTTCTCCACGAGCAAGCATTGGTTTTAAAATATTACCAACATCCATGGCTCCTTCGGCACCTTGACCAATAATCATATGAATTTCATCAATAAAAAGAATTATATTACCTTCAGAATCACTTATTTCTTTTAAGACTTTTTTTAGTCTTTCTTCAAATTCTCCACGATATTTAGCCCCGGCGATTAAAGATGCTAAATCTAGCGACCAAATACGTTTATCTTTTAGAGTACTTGGTACATCACCCCTAATTATACGGGTAGCAAGACCTTCAACTATAGCAGTTTTACCAACACCAGGCTCACCAATTAAAACGGGATTATTCTTAGTTTTACGTGATAAAATTCGAATAATACTTCTTATTTCTTCATCACGACCAATAACGGGATCTATTTTATTCTTTGATGCTAACTCAGTAATATCCCGACCATATTTTTCTAAAACATTTTCTTCTTCGTTATTTTGATACATTTTTATCACCCTTTTTCATGAATGATTATAATGCAAAAATTAGCACTTGTCAATAGTAAGTGCTAATTAGTTTATTTAGATTATTTTATTAAAGATTCCAAGGCTAATTTAATCATATTATTTAATTTAGTTTCACGATCTTTAGGGCTTAAAACTATTTTAGAAAATTTAGAGTCCACCACGGTCATCAAAGTAGTAGATGGCACATTATAGCAATTTGCAACATGAGTTAGACCGAACGCTTCCATTTCTTCAGAGAGGATTTCATATTCGGTGGGAATACGATTTAAAACTCGTTCAAAATCAATATAGGGGCCAAACACATCCATTGTAGTAGTCATGCCATATAAAACTTTTAAGTTAAGGCTAGATGCAGTATCAAGAATAGTTTTATTTAAATCGGGGTTAGTTTCAATGACATTTCCGACATAATTACTATAAGTATAAGCAAAATTAGATTCTGAATAAATACTCTTAGTAAGAATTAAATCACCAATTTCTGCTTTAGGACTAACAGCACCACAAGTACCAATTCTAATAATTTTTTGAACATGAAAATAATGAATAAGTTCAAATACATAAATACTAGCACTAGGCATACCCATTCCATGAGCCATGACTGTGAGGGGAACATTTTTATAAGTTCCGGTATAAGCATACATACCTCTTATTTCATTTTCTAAAGTAGCGTTTTCTAAAAAATTTTCAGCTATATATTTAGCACGCATAGGATCGCCTGGCATTATTACTAATGGGGCTATATTTGCATTTTTATTAATATGAATAGGTTCAGGGCCTACAAACATTTTAATCAACCTCTTTCTTTTATTTTGTTAATTCTTCTTCAATTCGCATTAAACGATTATATTTGGCTATTCTTTCACCGCGAGACATAGAACCGGTTTTAATAAAGGGAATTGATAAACCTACACCAAAATCAGCAATAAATGTATCTTCGGTTTCCCCACTTCGATGGGAAATAATCATTTTATAGTTATGACGACGGGCATAAATTATCGTTTTTATCATTTCTGTTACAGTACCAATTTGGTTGGCTTTTAATAAAATAGCATTTCCAGCATTATGTCTAATTCCTTCATCAAGATATTTAATATTAGTAACAAAAAAATCATCGCCAACTAACATTATTTTTTCACCAATTAATTTAGTTAATACAGCAAAAGATTCCATATCATTTTCATCAAATGGATCTTCTATACTAATTATGGGATATCTATTAACTAAATAAATATAATATTTTATTAATTCATCACTAGATAGATCATTATGGTCTAAATGATATTTTTTAGTTTCTTTATTATATAATTCTGAGGCCGCAACATCTAGAGCTATAAATATATCTTTACCGGGAATATAACCCGCTTTAATTATTGCTTCCATGATTAAATCCAAAGCTAAGTTATTATATTCTAAATTGGGAGCAAATCCCCCTTCATCCCCAACGGCGGTACTTAAGTTCTGGGATTTTAAAATAGATTTTAGGATATGAAATATTTCACTAGCAGCGCGCACTCTTTCTTTAATTGTTTTAACAACTGGGACAATCATAAATTCTTGAATATCTAAATTATTATCAGCATGTACTCCCCCATTTATAATATTTACCATGGGAATTGGTAGTGATACTTTACCACTAGATAAATAAGAATATAGTTCTTTATTTTCTAATTTAGCCGCGGCTTTAATAGAAGCTAGCGAGACCGCTAACATAGCATTAGCACCTAATTTACTTTTATTTTCTGTACCATCTAATTCAATTAAAATTTTATCAATATTTACTTGTTCTAATTCTTGATTTATTAAGGCTTCTTTAATGATGGTATTAACATTATTTACAGCTTTTAATACTCCCTTTTTTTGATAGCGATCTTCACCATCACGCAATTCTAAGGCTTCTTTAGAACCTGTTGAAGCACCAGAAGGAACACTAGCTATGGTTTTTATTCCATTATCTAGATATAATTCTACTTCAACGGTGGGATCACCTCGACTATCTAAAATTTCTCTTCCAATTATGTTTACTATTTTTGCCATATTACCACCACTCTATATATAAAGTATACCAAATTTTTAAGTTATTAAGCAATATTTTTAACAAGAAATAGTTTATTTTACAAATTTTGTGAATATGGCTATTTATTGATGGACTTAGAAAAAAGTTTTTGCTACAATTTAAGTATGGTGAAAATAATGAATTATATGAATTATATAGATATCAATATTAAAAACTTACAAGATAATATCAATTATATAAGAGATAATTTGGCATATAAATATTTTATTTTAGATGTTAGTAATAATGGTTTTTATCATGGAATGTATATTATAAATGAACTTGCAAATATAGATTATTTATATGTGAATAATTTTAAAGATTTATTAAAAGTTAGAAGCTATAATAAAAAAATTCCTACTATTTATAGTGGAGATATTGATGAAGATAATATTTATGATTTAATTATGAATAATGCTATTTTGCTTATTAAAGATACTAGTATCTTAAAATATCAAGATATTAGAGATGATGTGGAAGTTATTATGGCTCTTGATAGTAATGGCTATATAGGAATTAAAGAAAAAGATGATATTGAAAAAGTGATAAGTTTTATTAAAAATAATTCGCATATTCATTTATTGGGATTTAAACTTGATGAAAATGAAGAAACATACAAAGATATAATTTTAAAATACAAAGCTAAATTAACTATTATAGATGATTTTAATAATCAAAATAAAGATGGGATTATTAACGCTATAAAAATAGATAATGAAGCTTATGGAATAAATAAAGTAAAGAAAGATTTTTTTAAAAAAGATAATAATAACTACAAACAAAGTTTTACGCTTAAAGCTAAAATTAAAAAGATAGAAACAATAAAGATTAAGAAAAAAGATATTAAAGTAGCTATTATTAGTTTAGGATATTTAAATGGAATGCATGAAAATATTACTAAAGTAGTTATAAATAAACAAATTTATGATGTTTTTAAAGTAAAAGAAGAATACTCTTTAATTAAAATAGATGAACATATTAGCAATAGTGATATAGTAACCATAACTTCTTCTGATAATCCTTTAAATATTTATTTAGATGAAAATATTTTGCAATATTTAAGTAGTTTACAAAATAAATTTCCTATTTTATATAATGAAGAAATTAAAATATTATGTTAGTAGAATTAAAAACTTAAAATATTTTTTGTATTTATCTTTTAAATTTCTAATTAGTTCGTAAGAATTATTTGTCCCTACTCCTGTATTAGTACATCTAAACTTTTTTATAGGATTATTTTGCAAAATAGAATAAGTGTTCCTAGATAGTTCTTTGCTTATTTCAGCTTGGCTTTTTTAGATATATTTCGATAATTCATTGCATCCTATTTGGGTTGTATTATATATGTTGCAAAATGCAACGTAAAATATTGAAATTAACCTTTTTTATGTTATATTGATGAAACTGGAAATGAATATTGGGAAGCTAGAGAATTAATGCTAGCTTTAGAGTACTCAAAATGGGAACATTTTGCTAAAGTTATTAACAAAGCAAAAGTAAGTTGTAAATTAAGTGGATTTAATGTTGATGAACATTTTCCCCTTAAAGGGAAAACGATAATAATGCCTAAAGGAGCTACAAAAGAAGTTATAGATTACAAACTATCACGTTATGCTTGTTATTTAATTGTCCAAAATGCTAATCCCGCAAGGCATAAGACAGTTGCTTTAGGCCAAACTTATTTTGCTGTACAAACTCGTAAAATGGAATTAACAGAAAAAGAATATACTAAACTAAGCGAAGATGAAAAAAGATTATATACAAGAATAAACGTTACAAACAAAAATAAATATTTATTTGATACTGCTAAAAATGCTGGTGTTGAAAATTTTGGAAAATTTAATGACTATGGCTATCGAGGTTTATATAATGGGGAAACTGCCAAAATGATAGCAAAAAGAAAAGGAATAGATCCTAATAAAGAAGAAATATTAGATTATATGGGAAGTACAGAATTAGCTGCTAATTTATTTAGAATTACACAAACTGAAGAAGTATTAAAAAACAAAAAAGTTAATAACGAAGAGGATGCTTGCATTACTCACCATGATGTTGGTCAAGCAGTAAGGCAAACAATTAAAAGAATTGGTGGTACTATGCCTGAAAAATTGCCAACTCCGGAAAAATCAATAAAAGAATTAGAAAAAGAAGAATTAAAAAAATTACAAACTAAGTAAAAAAATACCTTATTCTGTTACAGCAGAATAAGGGTTGAAGATATCTCCTAAAGAAAAAACCAATAACTAGAAAAGCTTGAATAAGTTTGATAAAAAGTATATGAAATAACTAGATATCAAAATATTTACAGGCATAAAAATTATGTTATAATGATGAGCAAACTTATTAAAAATGGTATTTTAAGAATTGGTAATCAAAAAATTATAACATTTAAAAAGTTTTAAAAATTAAAGAGAAAGCAATTTATGAAAAAGCCCCGAAAATACGGGGCTTATAATCAATAAATGGTGGCTCGCGAGAGATTCGAACTCTCGACCCTTTGATTAAAAGTCAAATGCTCTACCTACTGAGCTAGCGAACCAAGAATGGCTGCCTCGGCTGGATTCGGACCAGCGGAATGTCAGAGTCAAAGTCTGATGCCTTACCACTTGGCTACGAGGCAATATTCAAAGTGGTGGGGAGACGTGGATTTGAACCACGGAACCCGAAGGAACAGATTTACAGTCTGCCGCGTTTGGCCACTTCGCTATCTCCCCATAAAAAAATGGTGCCGACTGAGGGAATCGAACCCCCAACCTACTGATTACAAGTCAGTTGCGCTACCTATTACGCTAAGTCGGCAAATACAAATATATAATTAAAATGGTGGGCGCTATAGGACTCGAACCTATGACCCTCTGCTTGTAAGGCAGATGCTCTAACCAACTGAGCTAAGCGCCCATCTCGTGACGTAATTAAATATATCATTAATAATTAAAGTTGTCAATAATTTTTGTCACTTTTTTTAAGTAAATACTTGAATTTTATTTTTAAACTGATTAATCCTGAATATTTAGGGTTTTTTATTTAGCTATTAAATCTTTTATGGCATTAGTTATAGCGATTTTACCATAATTATAAGTTACACCACCCTGTTGGTAAGCAATATATGGTTTTCTTAGGGGACCATCACAAGATAACTCAATACTTGAGCCTTGAGTAAAAGCTCCACTTGCCATAATAACATCATCATCATAACCAGGCATTGGGGCTGGTATAGGCATACTATTGGAGTCTATTGGGGAATATTTTTGAATATTTTCAACATATTTTATTAATTTATCTGGATCATTAAATATAATATTTTGAACTATATCTACCCTGTTATCATTATATTTTGGCTCTACTTCAAAATTTAATTTTTCCATTAAATAACTAGTTAATATAGCAGTTTTTAGGCTTGATGCTACAACGGAAGGAGCAAAATATAAACCTTGTAATATACTTTTATTAGCACCTAAAGATGGGCCAACATCTATTCCTTCACCAGGCAAGTTAAGTCTTTCAGCACATAGATTAATTAAATCTTTTCTTCCAACTATATAGGCACCATTAGAAGCGATAGAACCACCTAAATTTTTAATTAAAGAACCTACTATAATATCGGCTCCAACTTCTAGTGGAGATGTTTTTTCTACAAATTCACAATAACAATTATCTATCATAATTATTACATCTTGATCTACTTTTCTAATTTCACTTATTACTTCTTTTATTTGAGAAATAGAAATACTTTTTCTAGTAGAATAACCTTTACTTCTTTGAATTTCTATAAGTTTTATTTTAGATGTTTGGAGTTTATTTATAATTTTGGGAATATCAAATTCATTATCAATTAAATCTACTTGATCATAGGAGATATGAAAACTTTTTAGAGAACTAGGATTATCTTTAATACCTATTACTTCATGTAGGGTATCATATGGTAAACCAGTTATTGAAAGCATTTTATCATTAGGCCTTAAAAGAGCAAATAAAGCAGTAGATAAAGCATGAGATCCACTTATAAATTGATTTCTTACTAAAGCTTTTTCCCCTTTTAATACTTCAGCAAAAACTTTTTCAATAGCATCACGGCCTAAATCATTATAGCCATATCCAGTTGTCATATTAAAATGACTTTCATTAATATTTTGATTATGAAAGGCTTCTAAGACTAAAGTGCTAAAATAATATTCATTAGCATCAATTTGTTTAAAAATTTCAGAACATTTTTGTTCGGCTTCTAAAACTAAAGATTGTATATTCATCTATTTCCTCCATCAACTCTTATAACACTATTATTTAGATAGCTAGCATCATCACTAGCTACAAAAAAGACTACTTTGGCAATTTCTTCAGGCTCAGCAAAACGGCCTAACATTATTTTAGAACACTCATTTGCAATAAATTCTGGAGATAGTTCTTTATTCATGTCAGTATTAATCCAACCGGGAGCAATACAATTTACGCGAATGTTTGGAGCAAATTGTTCGGCTAAGTTATGAGTTAAGGATATTAAACCAGCTTTAGATGCATCATAATCAAGACTATATGGATAATTAGTATCAAGACCATTAGTTGAAGATATATTAATAATATTACTATTTTTAGGCATAATTAAAGAAGCATATTTAGTAACTAAAAAGGGAGCAATTAAATTAGTATCTAAAGTTTTGATAAAATTATCTTTAGTTTTATCTTCAAATGTACTATCAAGAGCTATACCAGCATTATTAATTAATACATCTATTTTTCCTTCTTCCTTTTTTATTTTATTTATCATATCAATTATTTCATGTTCATTATTTAAATCAGCTTGGGCATCTCTAGCATTGGGATATTTTTTTATAATTGCTTGAGCTTTATCATGGCTTTTAAAATAATTTATATAAACTATATTAGAGTTTTCTAAAAATAATTTAGCAATAGCATAACCTAGACCTCTAGTTGCACCGGTTATTAAAACAACTCTTGACATATTATCACCTCGATAGTTCGCTATTATATAATAAAGTATTATTTAGTTCAATATTTATTTTTTCTTCGCCAGAATAATAACTTAAAACTTCATTACCACGATCTGAAGTTGGTAAATATCGAAAAACATTAGCTAAATAATTGTAATCACCATAATTTTGACCATGAACTTCCCTATTATATGTTGTTATTAATTCACAGGCTGCTAGAGAATTAGCATCGCCTTTATAATCATCTATATTATAATTATAATATTTACATGCTTGTCTTAATGATGGCTCTCCTTGATTATATAAATATAAGCCGGTAAATAAACTTTTAGTACTATCAATACATTTGCGTAGATAAGCTATACCAGCCATAATATTGCCTTCATTACTATTTAATGATGCTTCACTAACAGTAAATTCATCATATGTTCCAGTAAAACCATTAGCATCATAAACTGGCATTTTAAAAGTTTCGCCAATAAAATATCTATAAGTTATTTGACATGGATTTTTACAATTTCCATCAACAATACTTGGTCTTTCTTGAGTTATTTGGGCTAAAACTAAGTCAGTTGGTAAGCCCCATCTAGCACTATAATAAGAAATATAATCTCCTAAATATTCTTCAGTAGTAGCTAATTTACCATCTTGAGAAATATTTTTAAAACTGTAATCGATGATGATATTAGGTTCAGTATTTATTGGTTCTTCAATTATTTCTTCAGAAGCAACTTCAAAAGAAGGTTCAATGTCACTTAATACATTATCAGCAATATATGTTGGTTCTTCGGGATTTTCACTAGAGATTATTATTTGTTCTTTTTCGGCTTGATTATTTTTGGAATTTTTAGCTAGGCTTATACCTAAACCGGTAATAAATATTGCTCCGGCTAAAGAGATTGCCACAAACATTGGTTTTCTATTTTTACTTTTATGACGATTAATTTGGGGTACATATCCATTATATCTTTTAGAAAAATTTTCTAATCTTGTTTTTTCTAATTCAGTTGTGTAAGCAATTATTTTATTTCTTAGAGCTTCAACTTCAGGATTGTATTCTTTGTAATGAAAGAAATTTTTATCTAGTATTAGTTCCATTGTGTTGGTAAATGTTATATTAATGGTATTATCATTAAGAGGCGCTATATCAAATATTTTACTGGTTGTCATAGCGTCTATAATAGTTTTTAATTCTTCAGGTGATAAAGATTTGGTACTTGTTTGATCAATTTTATAGTATTTTCGACCATTTTCAGTTAGTTCAAAATAATATCTAGGCATTTAACTCACTCATTTTTCTTTCTATCATCTTATCTAGCATATCATATTCCCCACTTGTTAAATCATTATTGATAATATATTTATTGTCTACTTTTTCATAGGAAGAAGCTAGCAAGTCATTATCAATCATATAAACTATATAATCTTTATTATATGAATAATCAAAATGAGTAAAAACAATTTCGGCTTTATATTTATTGCCATCAATATCAGTTAATATAACATTGTTCATAGTATCACCATTATAATTATATAAGATTTAGAATATAAAGGCAATTAAAAAAAGTAAATATTATTATTTACTTTTTGGTTACTATTAATTTCATCGCGGTTTTATCTTCGCCATTAATTACTACATCATTAAAGGCTGGTATAACTACTAAATTATCACCACTAGGTGCAACAAATCCTCGCGCTATAGCTATACCTTTAATTGCTTGATTTAATGCTCCAGCACCGATTGTTTGGATTTCTACATTGCCCTTTTCTCGAAAAATGTTGGCAATCGCACCCGCGACTTTACTAGGATTTGATTTACTAGATACTTTTAATATTTCCATATATTTAATTTCCTCAACTTTCTAATTAAATATATGTAAGCTATTTTAATTTTAGACTAAAAATTATTTTCCCATCTAATTGTTGAACCACAAGGTAATACTAAAGATGAATTTTCCATTGGTAAAACAAGTTCAGTACTCATAACTTTACCTTGATATTTAGGCATTATGTAAATATTTAATAAGTTTTCAATAACTATTTGGCTTAAGCCGGTTGTATAGGAATTGACAATAAATAGTAAAGGGTTGTCGCTCAATAATAATGATGTATCAGATATAAGGGAGGCTAAATCATTTTCAATATTCCATACTTCATTTTTACTGCCTCGACCAAATGATGGTGGGTCCATAATAATAATGTCATATTTATTCCCCCTTCTTATTTCTCTTTTGACAAATTTGCGAACATCATCAACTAAAAAATGAATTTCTTCTTGTTCTAAATTATTTATTTTAACATTTTCTTTAGCCCAATCAATCATGCCCCGAGAGGAGTCTACATGAACTACTTGTGCGCCTTCTTTTAAAGCAGCGATTGAGGCGGCTCCAGTATAGGCAAAAAGATTTAAAACTTTTACTTGACGATTAGCTTGCTTTATTTTTTGACGAATTAAATTCCAATTATAAGCTTGTTCTGGAAATAAGCCTGTATGTTTAAAGCCCATTAATTTTAAATTAAACTTTAAATCTTGATAATTTATTACCCAAGAATTAGGTAGCTTCTTTTTTATATTCCAAGCTCCCCCTCCTGTTTTACTTCTTTCATATATAGCGTGGGCATTTTCCCAAAGATTAGTACTTTTTTCTGGCCATATAATTTGAGGATCTGGTCTTGATAAAATATAATTACCCCACTTCTCTAATTTTTGACCATTAGCCATATCAAGAATTTTATATTCTTCAAAATCATTTATTATTGTCATTATTTACTCTCCATTAAATAACTTACTAAAGGAGCTAAACTATCTAATAAATAATTAATTATAAAATAGAAGCTTATTATTAAAATTTGAATTTCATTTTTATACATTAAGTTTAAACATAAAATTAAATTAATAGTTAAAAACGCAATTAAATTAAAAATTTGAAATATCCACATTTTATTTTTTCGATCATGATAATAATCTGCTTTTTTTAATTTTATTATACACATTAAAGCTAACCATATTAATAAAATTAAAGCAATATTTTTTGTAGTTAATTCTAAAAAGAAAATAGAAATTAAACCAGCCGCGGATATAATACTAGTAAATAGGCTTTCATAATCTTTTTCTTTAAAGACTATAATAAAACTTGTTAATTTAAAAATAGTTGAAAAGCCAAATAATAAACCTAAAACTAGTTTAATATTTACTATTTTTAAATTTGGAAATAAAAGAATAACACAAGATAGAATTAATAAAGCAATATTTGTAATTAAATCAACAATATTTTTTTTATTCATTAGTTAACACCTCTTAATTTATTATAACATTTATTATTTTAATTTTAAATACTAAAAAGAATGAAGAAATCTTCATTCTAATATGTTAGGCCGGTAAAGGGTTGGCCTCATGCCTATAAATGAATAAGCATTATAGGCATGTATTTAATTACTTGTATTTACTACAAATGGATTACTTGATGTACCTGTTCCTCCACTAAATGTTACATCAGCATTTAAATTTATTACTGGGCGGACACCGTAACTACGACGTACTTCCCAGGCACCCCATAAGGCACCACCCTCCTGTGTAACCCACGCACGAGCAAAGCCTTCTGAAAAATAACCCCAAGAAGACATTGCCCAATAATATTGATTTGTATATAGCCAATAATTTGTAGAAGCTGTACCTCCAAAGCCTCCTGCCATAGCTACTTCATCAGTTGTAACTAAGGCTGCTGGAACATCTAATACTTTATTTCCATTACTAGAACCTATTGTTGTATATAAATCTCTTTTTAAAGCAGTATTGTCTACTTCAAAATTGCTAAAATATTTTGCTCCTTCTTCTTCTGTTGGATTTTCTTCTGGCATTACCGCTCCACATTTTAAGGTCGGATATTGTTTTAATCTCCAGGCTCCGCCTTTTGCAATTAGTCTTGTTGATAGCGCATATCCTGTTAAAGTTTTACCCGTACCATCACCTTCATATCCATTCAAAAAATTTTTAACTGCTGTTCGGTCATTACACCATCCTGTATCTCCACTTAAATATTTAGTATAATTTGTCATTGCTCCTGTTCCACTATACCAATCTGAAATATATTTAGCTATAGTACTTTGATGAGCATTTGTATGAGTGGCATCATATGTTTCTTGTCCTGGTTCTCCATAATAATATCCTACATAGGTATTATCATCTATTGCTTCTGACTTATATATACTTGTTCCTATGTGAGTTCCTTCTCCTTCAGTTGTTGTACATCCTGGGGTAGCACATTGATATATTAATCTTAATGTGCCATCTCCATTTATTCTGATTATTCTCCATGTATGTCCTGCGAATGTTACCCAGTTGTGAACATCATAATTGTTTCCTCTAAATACATAACTTCTTCCATAATTATCTGGACTTGTATATAATTTATCATTCGCTATTGGTTGATCAGAACTAGCATCGCCACTATATGGTCCGGTGAGGGGATTTGGCATCTTTTCGATATTGAATTTTGCTTGTCTTGCTGCCTCTAGTTTTGCTAACATATCATCTGATGCATATTTCTTTTCAAAATATAAAACACAACTAGTTCCTGTTTCTGTTAAATTTGCAACTAATAATCCTTTATTATTTGTATCCCATATTGGGGTTGCTCCATTTGTACATGTACTTCTATTATTTAGTTTATATTCTCCTTCAGGTATCTTCTTTGCTTCATTAAACTTACCTGTCTTTTCATCTTCTACATATGCGGCTAAGATTGTTATATCTGGTTTAGCATCACTATTGGTTATTTTTATCTCGCCACTAAATTCCCCTGTTCTATCATAATCTTGATCTTCTTCTTTATTTGGATATGTTAATACCACATAATAATGGATTTCTTCTCCGGTTGGACTAGCATTTATAAATTCATCCTCTACTAATATTTCTTCGCCAGTCTCTATTGTTCCACTTCCTACTGGACTTCCTAATTTATCTATATTATTTATTTTACATTCTTCATATACGGCTTGTCCTTCTTCTATTATTTTTGTTTTTACTTCACAAGCACTACTTACTTCTAAAGTATTTGTTACTCTATATACTATATATTCTATTTTTGTTTGTAGGCTATTTGTTCCTGCCCACACTAAATTATATGCGACTAATCTATTATCTCCCGTAGCTTTTACATCTAATCTTGATACATCTGAATGTCCTGGATACATATCTTCAACATCTAAATCTAATTTTCCATACATCTCTATTGTTACATCGCCTATTTTAGCGGTTGTTACTTCTGTACTTATTCCTCCACCTGTACTACTTACCTTTGCGGCAAAATATGCCATACTTATTCCTACCCCAATAAGCAATACACTTACTATTGCAATTAATATGCGATTTTTTGTCATATATCGTATTCTCCGTTTCTATGATAATTTTATATTAGCATAAACTAATTTGTAAGTCAATAGTTCACATATTTTTTTGTGATTTATTCAATCACATATTTCTGTTAGGCAATAGCTTACAATTAAATTAAAGGTGGTTAGTTTGAAGAAATTGCAATTTGATACGGATATTTATGGAACCATTCGAAAAAATATAAAAAAATATCGAAAAGAAAAAGGAATGACGGCGGCTCAACTGGCGGAATTAGTAGATTTATCTCATGATTTTATTCGCCAAATTGAAAGTGAAAAAGTTGCTAATACTTTTTCGGTAGATACTTTATATAGAATTTCTATTGCTTTAGATGTAAGTTTAGATAAATTAATACAAAAAAATTAGTCGCTTTAAAAGCGACTTTTTATTTTTCAAATTGAGAATTATATATAGTAGCATAGAAACCATTTTTCTTTAACAATTCTTCATGTTTTCCTACTTCTACTATATCTCCTTCATTCATAACTAAAATTAGATCAGCATTTTTAATGGTAGATAAACGATGGGCAATAATAAATGAAGTTCTTCCTTCCATGACTTTATCCATGGCTTTTTGAATTAATTCTTCAGTTCTGGTATCAACGTTTGAAGTGGCTTCATCTAATATTAAAACTTTGGGATTAGCTAATATTGCTCTTGCAATAGTTAATAATTGTTTTTGACCTCCACTAATATTACTTGTTTCTTCATTTAAAACCATATTATATCCTTCTGGTAAAGTATGAATAAAATAATCTGCACTAGCTGTTTTAGCCGCGGCTATTACTTCTTTATCAGAGGCATTTAAGTTTCCATATCTTAAGTTATCCATGATAGTACCATTAAATAACCAGGTATCTTGTAAAACCATAGCGAAAACACTCTCTAATTCACTACGTTTATATTCAGTAATATTTTTACCATCAAGTAAGATTTCTCCACTATTTAATTCATAAAAACGCATTAATAATTTGACAATAGTAGTTTTTCCAGCACTGGTTGGACCTACAATGGCAATCTTTTCCCCTTTTTTTACTTTAGCGTTAAAATCTTTGATAATAATTTTATTAGGATTATATCCAAATTTAACATTCTTAAATTCAATATTTCCCTCTACTTTGTTAGCACTAAGAGTACCTTCATCTATTTGTTCTTCTTCACTTAAGAAGTTAAATACTCTTTCACTAGCAGCTAGCATAGATTGAATTTGATTAGAAATTTGAGCTAATTGAGCAATAGGATTAGTAAATTGACGAGAATATTGAATAAAACTTTGAATATTACCAACAGTTATTTTACCTTTTATCGCATACAATGAACCAATTATAGCAATTATTGCATAATTTAAATTACCTACAAAATTCATAATTGGATGCATTAGACCAGATAAGAATTGAGATTTAAAACCGGCATCTTGAAGTTTTAAATTATCTTCATTAAATTTATTTAAAGTTTTTTCTTCAGCATTAAAAGCTTTTATGACTGTATATCCACTTATCATTTCTTCTACTTCAGCATCTACTTCAGCAAGATATTTTTGTTGAGCTACGAAATGTTTTTGACTTTTACTAACAATTAATAAAACAATTAAAGAAGCAAATGGTAAAACTAAAGCCGTTATAATAGCTAGAGATACATTAATTGATAGCATCATAATAAATATTCCAATAATAGTAACTATAGCACTAACTATTTGGGTTAGTGAACCATTTAAACTTATTTGTAATGTATCTATATCATTAGTAATTATAGATAAAATATCACCTGTTAATTGTTTATCATAATATTTCATAGGTAAATTATTTAGTTTTACAGATACTTCTTTTCGTAATTCATAACTAGCTTTTTGAGATACACTTGTCATTATTAAACTTTGAATATAACTAAATAAAGCACTAATAATATAAAGGATGGCTAAAGTAATTAAAATATGAGAAATTCTTTGGAAATTAATGGTGCCTACTCCATTTATTTTGGCAATTAGGCCAGTATAAATCTCAGTTGTAGCATTTCCTAATATCTTTGGAGATATGATAGCAAAAACTGTACTTCCAATAGCAAAAAGGAAAGCTAATATAATTAAAAATTTATATTTAGATATTCTTTTATATAATCTTTTAACAGTTCCCTTGAAATCTTTTACTTTTTCGACTGTACGCATTCTTGGCATTATAGTTCCTCCTCCTTTAATTGAGAAAGAGCAATTTCTTTATATATTGGGCATTTTTTTAATAATTCTTTATGAGTACCTGCCCCAATTATTTCTCCTTCATTTAAAACAATTATATTATCAGCATTCATTATCGTACTTATTCTTTGCGCAACAATTAAAATTGTAGCATCCTTAGCTGCATCTTGGAGAGCTGAACGTAGTGCAGCATCAGTTTTAAAATCTAAAGCACTAAAGGAATCATCAAATATATATATTTCAGGATTTTTAGCAATAGCACGAGCAATGGATAGCCTTTGTTTTTGACCACCACTGACATTAGTTCCACCTTGAGAAATTGGACTTTGATATTTTTTCTCTTTAGTATTTATAAATTCTAGAGATTGGCTTATTTTGGCACATTCTTCCATTTGATTAGCACTTAAATTATCATTACCTAATTTTAAATTGGATTCAATAGTTCCAGAAAATAATGTACCCTTTTGAGGAACATAACCAATTTTATTACGCAATTCTTCAAGGTTTGCTTTCCTTATATCTACGCCATCGACAAAGATAGATCCTTTTGTTACGTCAAAAAAGCGAGGAATAAGATTAATTAATGTTGATTTACCTGATCCAGTAGAACCTATAAAAGCAGTAGTTGTTCCTGGGGTTGCTTTAAAGGAAATATTTTTTAACATAGCTTCATCAGCATCAGGATATTGGAAACTTACATCTTTAAATTCAATGACACCTTTTTCTTTTTCATTAAATGGTTCAGGATTAGTAGGTTCTTTTATAGTTATCTCTTTTTTTAGAATTTCTTTAATTCTTTTTACTGAGACAATAGCTCGTGGTAACATAACGGATACCATAGAAATCATTAAGAAAGACATTATTATTTGCATAGTATAAGTAATAAATGCTAAAAGAGTTCCTACTTGTAAAGTACCTAAATCAATTTGTTTAGCTCCAAACCAAACAATTAAAATACTGATTATATTCATGACTAACATCATAGATGGCATCATAATACTCATTAAACGATTAATAAATAAATTTGTTTTAGTTAATTGATTATTGGCTTCATCAAAACGTTTCTCTTCAAATTCTTCTGTATGAAAAGTTCTAATAACAGGCATACCTGTCACTATCTCACGGGAAACTAAATTCATTTTATCGATTAATTTTTGCATACTTTTAAACTTAGGCATTGCAAAGCTAAATAAAATACTAATTAAGACTAAGACAGCAATAATAGCAATAGCTATTAACCAATTTAGGGGATTATCATAAACTTTGATAAAAGCTCCTATTCCCATGATTGGCGCAAATACTACAGTTCTTAAAAGCATAATTGTAAACATTTTTATTTGTTCAATATCATTAGTGGCACGAGTAATTAAGCTTGATGCTCCAAATTCTTTAAATTCTTTAGAAGAAAAAGCTAAGATTTTACTTACAACTTTATATCTTAAGAAATAACTTACTCTTGAGGCTAACTTACTAGTTAAATAACCTACTCCAATAGCAACTAGCATACCTATAGCGGCAATTCCTAACATGATTAAACCTTCATGAATAATATAATTTATTTGATATTTATTCATGTTAATACCAGTTATCTCATATATTTCTTTAACACTTAAATGACCATATTCAGATAACATAGAATTATCAATTTTATCTAAAGATGAAAGTGCACTACTGATAATATTATTATAAGTTTCAGGATCTAAAGTGTTTAGCATATCTATTAATTTTTCATCATTATTTAAAGATATATTTAATGATTTTAAAATAGCTTCATTATTAGTTTCTAATAACATTGTAATAATTAATGGTTTTATTATTTGTTTTTCTAATTGAGCTTCTTCTTTAGAATTTAATTTAGTTAAAAGATATATATTCTCTTCTTTTAAAATTGGATATTTTTCAGAAAGTTCTTTAAAGTCTTGAGAATTTAAATGATCTTTTATAATTAAATCATAACTAGCTTCTAAACCAATATTATGATTACTTATTTTATGTAAATTATTATAAATACTTTCGGGAATAACTTCTGGTACACTAGATGTTATACCACTTGATTGAATACCATTATTAATTATATTTGAAGTATATTCGGGTAATTCCAAATCACAAAATGCTTGAACTATTAATAAACTTACAATAACTATTGTAGGAAATATAAACATTCTTAAAAAACTTTTATTTTTCAATTTTTTACCTCCATTTTATTTTATTTGCATACTGCTAATTATAACACACTTTTTATCTTTAGAAAAGAAAAATAGATACTTGTTAGTATCTATCTTTTTAGAAAGCTATTTAGTTTTTAGTTTAAAGCATCTTTTAATTTGCTTCCAGCTTTGAATGAAGCAACAGTCTTAGCAGGAATTTTGATAGCTTCTTTAGTTAATGGGTTGATACCTTCACGTGCAGGACGTTTTTTTGCACTGAATGTTCCAAATCCAACTAAAGCTACTTTGCCTTCTTTTTTTAAACCTGCTTGAATACCTTTTAATACAGCATCTAAGGCACGACCAGCTTCAGCTTTAGACATTCCAGCATCAGCAGCTACAAATTCTACTAGTTCAGTTTTTGACATTAATATATACCTCCCTTTCAAAAACTATTTTGGTTTTTATAAGGCCATTTACCTTACATATTAAACATATCAAAAACTTCCCATAAAATCAAGATTTTTTCGTATTTTTTAAATTTTTTTACGATATTTTAGGGATAAAAAAGAAAAAAGCTATTATTTTTAGCTTTATCTATCAATTTTTTTTGGTAAATCTATTTTTTTAGGTAAGTCAATAGGCTCAGCTTTTGGTTCTGGTCTATTTGGGGTATCTACATATACTGAACTAAATGATCTTAAATTAGATGTGTCATTAGTTGGTTTAGTAGGATTAATCGTTGGTGTTTGCTTTTCTAATTCATCTAATTCATCAGATATTGATTTTGCTAGAGTATCATAATCAATATTTGGTATTTTCACCTCAGGTATTTTAGTAGGTTCAACTGGTTTATAATATGGAGCAACAATTTCAGGTTCTTCTATAATTGTTGGTCTTGGTTCACTTATTGGTTCATCTTGTACTTCTGGTACAGGATTTAAATCAATTTTGGTTGGTTCCATAACTTTTGGAATATTTGGTTCAAATGTTGGTAACTCTTCAACCTTTTCTTCTATTGGTGGTACATCTAAAGCTTCAACAGGTTCACTAATTGTTTGCTCTGGAGCAAATGATGTTGGTTCGATTGTCTCGATTGGAGTTATTACTGGTTCACTAATTATAGGTGTTGGTATTTCTTCTAAAGATATTGGCTCTGGTACTTTTTCCTCTTCAACTGGCATTGGTGTTGGTTCAGGAATTTCATAATTAATTGGTGTGACTGGAGCAACCGGAGTAACTGGTGTCTCAACAGGTTCACTAATTGTTTGTGCTGGAGCTACTGGTATAATTGTAGGCTCTTCTACAGGTGCAACTGGAGTTTCTAAATGAACTGGTTCATTTATTTCCTTAAATGTATCTATTTCATTATTATCTATATTATTTGTTTTATTTTCTTCATTTAATTTAGTTTGCTTTTCATCTCTTTTACCAAAGAATAACACTACTAAAAATGTTACAACTAAAAAGGATATAACGGCAAATAAACTTATGCCGAAGTAATTGCTTTCATATAATTTATTAAGGAAGTCCATCCTTACACCACCTTTTATTCTATTAATAAGTCTATCATATATATATTTCAAAATCAAGAAAAAATGATAAATTTTATTCTTTTTATAAATATATTAGATAATTAAATATGAGTATTTATTAGATATTAAAAACATGCCCATACTTGGAATAAGAAAGCAGTATAGGCATGTTTTTAATTACTTGTATTTACAATAAATGGATTAGATGATTTTCCAGCTCCTCCACTAAATTCAATATCAGCTTTTAAGTTGATGACTGGACGCATTCCACTACGACTATCTCTAATGCTCCAACTGTTGAGGGTGCCATCTTCACGAACAGCGAACACATTAGCCCACTTAACCGAAGCATCATAGTCTCGTGGAGACATTGTCCAATAATCTTGATTTGTATATAACCAGTAATCAGTAGAGACTGTTCTTCCAAAGCCTCCAGCCATTGCTACTTCATCACTAGTGATAAGCCCTACTGGCACTGGAAGCTTTGCATTTCCTCTATCTGAACCTTCTACTGTGAATAAGTCTCTTTTTAATGCGGTAGTATCTATCTCATCAAAACTATTAAATCCTACATCATTTGATGGGCTTATTTCTGGCATTACAACTCCACACTTTAATGTTGGATATTGTTTTGTTCTCCGTACGCTAGTTGAAATTAATCTGGCGGCTGGTGCATAACCTGTTGAACTTTGTGCGGCACCATCGCCTTCAAACGTATTCAAAACATTTTTTACTACTACTCGATCATTACAAAATCCTGTGCTTCCCTCTAAATAATTGGTGTAATCTGTCATTGCTCCTGTACCACTGTACCAATTATTTATTGCTTTAGCTATCGTAGAGTTTGAATGTGCTTCTTCATAACTTGGACTTGGTTTTTCATCTGTGTGTGCTGTTCCATAATAATATCCTACATAGGTATTATCATCAAACGGTTTAGATTTATAAGCACTTTTTCCTATTTGGGTATTTTCACCGATTGCATCAGTACAATTTTCAGTTGCACATTGGAATATTAACCTTAATGTTCCATCTCCATTTATTCTGATTATTCTCCATGTATGATTAGCAAAAGTTACCCAGTTATTTACGTCATCATTATTTCCTCTAAAGACATAACTGGTTCCATAATTATCTGGACTGGTATATAATTTTTCTTCTCCTTCAGGATTTTCTGTACTTTCATCATATGGTCCTGTGATTGGATTTGGCATTTCATCTATGGTATATTTACTTCCCTTTGAGGTTTCTAATTTACCTAACATTTCTTTTACTAAACTATCAAAATATATATAACATTTTGTTCCTTTTTCTGTTATATTTCCTACATATATTGCACTATTTTTATATTCTATCTCTACTTCTTCTATTGGCTCTCCATTTATTTCACAATAACTATCTTCACTTAATTTATATCCTATTGTGGGTATCTTATTTATATTTATATATTCTTTCTCTTCAGATGTACTATCATCTTTTTCTTGATACATAGCGATTATATTCAAATCTGCCTTATTGTAGTTTATATTACCACTTGCTAGTTCTATACTTTCTGTATTCCTATATCTTGCTAGACTGGTTATATAGTTTATTACTATTACTAATATTATTGCTAATATAAATCCTACTACAAATATTGTCTTATTTCTTTTACTATCAATATCTAACCTTTCTATTTTCATTCTTTTTCCCTTTCCTCAATTATATTAAATAATTCTAACTTATGCTTAAATTATAATATTTTATGACATTTATGTCAATATATAAATTGCCATTTGCGTCATACTTTTATATTCTTTTTAATGACATAATTGTCATAGGTGATATGTATGTTAAAGGAGTATAGAATTAAAAATAATTATACTTTAGAAGAATTAGCTGAATTATGTGATATTTCATGGAGAAATTTATTTAGAATAGAAAATGGTAATTATAGATATGCTAAATTTGAAACTATTGCTAAATTACTTACGATTTTAAAAATTCCCGATACGGAAATAATTAAATTTATAAAAGAAACTAGTAAATAAAAATAGGCTTATTGAGCCTATTATTTTTGACTATACTTGGAATAAGAAAGCAGTATAGTCAAATTTTTTATATGTTTGTTTTTACGATAAATGGATTAGATGATTTTCCGTCTCCTCCGCTAAATTCTATATCAGCATTTAAATTAATTACGGGGCGAACTCCATTATTGGTTATTCCTATTTTTTCATGATAAACACTACCATCACTTTTTATAGCAAACATTACGGCCCAATTCATATTTCCATCGTACCAAAAAGGAGACATTGTCCAATAATTTTGGTTGGTGTATAGCCAATGATTTGTGCTTGCTGTTCCTCCAAAGCCTCCAACCATCAAGGCTTCATCACTTGTGATTAACGCGGCTGGAACCGGGAGTTTTCCATTTCCTTGAATTGATCCTTCTGTTGTAAATAAATCCCTTTCCATTACTTTCTCATTATATGAAAAAGTACTTAAATCATTAGCATAAATTGTTCCACATTTTAAATTTGCATATTGTTCTTTTCTCCAAACATTATTTAATTTTTGTCTATTTGCTGGACCATAAATTGTAGTGGATTTATTGGATCCATCGCCTTTAGCACTTTCCCAAAGATTTTGAACCACTACTCGATCATTACACCATCCTGTATCTCCACTTAAATATTTAGTATAATTAGTCATATTGTCATTTTTGTTATACCACTCTTTTATGGTTTCTGATACTTTACTCGGATAAGCATTGGTGTGAGTTTTATCATATGTGTCTTGTCCTGCTTCGCCGTAATAATATCCGACATATGCATTATCATCAAATGGGGCTAATTTATATGCACTATTACCTATTGTGGTTATTGACCCTTCTGTATCTGTACATCCTGGAGTTGCACATTGGAATATCATTCTTAATGTTCCATCTCCATTTATTCGGATTATCCTCCATGTATGGTTAGCAAATGTTACCCAGTTATTTACATCTTCATTGTTTCCTCTAAATACATAACTGGTTCCATAATTATCTTCGGTTGTATATAGTTTCTCTTTATGTTCTGGATTTTCTTTTTGCTCATCATATGGTCCTGTGATTGGATTTGGCATTGTTGTTTTTTCATATGTACTTTGTTTTGTTTCTTCTAACTTTGCTAACATATCTTCTGATGTATAATCTAAGTCAAAATAGATATAGCATTTTGTTCCTCTTTTATTTATTTTACTTACACTTATATACCCTTCTTCATATGTTATTTGGGCTTCTTCTACTTTTTGTCCTTCTACTTCACAATAACTTTTATTACTTAATGTATATTTTTCAGTTGGTACATCATCTATTTGTTTATACCCATTTGTACCATAACTGCTTTCTTGATACATCGCTATTATGTTTAGATCTGCTTTATTATAGGTAATTGTTCCTTTTACTAAATCTACACTTTCTGTATTTCGGTATTTTGCTTTGGTTATTAGGTAATTTATCATAACAAATAAACTGGCACAAATGATAAAGCCTATTATTATCCATTTATATTTATTTGTTTCCCCTATTTTTTCTATCTTCATATCTTTCCTTTCCTCAATATTATTAGAAATTTCTAACTTATAGTTAAATTATATACTTTGATATTATTAAAGTCAAGAAAAATGTCGGCATTTTAGGATAAAAATTTTTAAGATTTTTTTTATGAGACAATTATGTTGGTGAATACAATGTATAGCAAAAGATTAATTGAACTAAGAGAAAGTAAAAACTTAAAACAATATGAAGTGGCAGATTTATTAGAAATATATAAAGGAACATATAATCAGTATGAAACAGAATATACTATCATGCCTTTAAAACATTTAATTAATTTATGTGATTACTTTAATGTTTCTTTAGATTATATATTTAGTTTTACTGATAATAAACAATTTAAAAAAAGTGAAAAACAATATAAAAAAGAATTACTGGGAGAAAGATTAAAAAAATTTAGAAAAGATAATAAGCTTACTCAAGAGAGATTAGCAGATATTTTAAATACTACTCATTCAGTTATTGCAGATTATGAGAGAGGAAGATATCTTATTTCAACTTCTTTTTTATATGAAATATGTAAAAGATATAATATATCCGCGGATTATTTACTTGGGAGAATAAGTTAAAAAAAAAGAAGCATTTTTTGCTTCTTACATAAATCTATTCATTTGTTGCATTACTTGATTAACTTGTTTCTTGCTTGGTTTTCTACCCATACTACTCATCATAACTTCCACCATTTTTTCATTAATTGGTGGATTTTTCTTTAAATATTTTTGCATTAAATGTTTAGATAAGAAAAAGCCAACTAATAAGCCAACAATTAAACCAATTAAACACCAAAGAATTTCTCCCCACATAAGAGCACTCTCCTTTAAATAATATCTTACTATAAACTATTATTTTTTACAAGTATACTAATTCATTTAACCAAAAATAATCTTTATTTTTAAAATCACAGACAAAAAGGTTATGATATTCTTTTAATTCATTTAAGAAAGTTGGTTTTAAAATATTACTTTCTAATAAAAGAAAAGCTTTATTTACGACAAGCATAGAATCTTCAGGAATATATTTATTTTTAATACGATGGACATTATGAAATTTAGTATAAAAATCATTTTCTTTAGATTCATTAAATATTTTATTATTTATTTTGCTTTTATCAAAAGGACTTACTATTTGCATAAATAGATCATAAGCTAAAGTTACATCTTTATTATCAAAGTTATGAATATCTTCCATAGCTCTAAATAAATGATATGGATTATTTTTCATTAAATTATAAAATTCTTTATTTATATTAAATATATAAAATGTTCGCATATTAATCACCTATTAGCATAATATCATAATAAAAGTAAAAAAATTGTCGAATGATGTCGGTCATATAACTTTTTTTATACTCCAGTTTTTAAATGATGTTTACGCAAGTAGATTTTACGAATAAAATCAATAGGAAAAACACTAGCGGCTAGTAATAGAACTATAAAAAATTCTTTAGCCATTAAACCATAAGTACGGAATAGATCTCCACCATAATAAATTAAATAAATTTGAACAATAATGATAAAGGCTATAATAAATATAAATACTTTATTTTTAGATAAATTAGCAAAGATATTTATTCTTTCACTGCGAGCATTAAAGGAATTGAAAACACCCATAAAGATAAATAAAGCAAAATAAGCAGTCATTAAATATTTATAATTATCCCCTACTCTAATGAAAGTTCTAATAATAGGTAATTTTAGAAAAAGAATACAAATAATG
Organism: uncultured Bacilli bacterium; assembly: GCA_947632455.1. Taxonomy (GTDB): domain Bacteria; phylum Bacillota_I; class Bacilli_A; order RF39; family UBA660; genus Caccenecus. Next base: position 41,386 of record CANRPK010000003.1, on the reverse strand, counting down.
GCTGAATAAAGGCCAGTAAATAATACTTCGCCTAACATATAAGAATTAATTATAGGTTCATCTTTAGTTTTGGGTGGTTCATGCATATAACTTTCAAGGGCTGGTTCAAAAGAAAAAGCTAAACCAGCAAAAGTATCCATAATCATATTAAGCCACAACATTTGAATAATAGTAATGGGAGTATTTATCCCTATAAAAGGACCAACAATAGATAATATTAAAGCACACATATTGACTGTTAATTGATATATAATAAACTTTCTAATACTTTTAAAGATGGTTCGACCATATAAAATAGCTTTACTTATTGATAAAATATTATCATCTAAAATTACAATATCACTAGCTTCTTTAGCAACTTCAGTGCCTGAGCCCATTGCAAAACCAACATTTGCTTTTTTTAATGCAGGAGCGTCATTTACTCCATCGCCAGTCATACCGACGACTAAATCCATTTCTTCTAAAAGGCGAACTAAACGAGATTTATCTTGAGGTAAGGCCCGAGAAATTACTTTTAATTTACTTATTCTTTTCTTTACTTCATCATCACTTAATTTATTAAATTCTTCACTAGTTAACACTAAATCATTTTCTTCATAAATACCGGATTCTTTAGCTATAGCGCATGCGGTAGATTTAGCATCACCAGTAATCATTATAATATTTATGCCCGCACTTTTTATTAAATTAACTCCTTGTTTAGTTTCTTTTCGTAGTTCATCTTTTATAGCAACTAAGCCAATTAAAGTAAGATTTTCTAAAGCTTCATTATGGCTATTATAGCACAACGCTATTAGTCTAATACCTCTTTTAGTTAATAGTTCAATATTATTATTAAGTAATTTTTTATTTAGTATTAATTTTTCTTCTCCATTTTTAGTTAAATATTTGGTTGTACATTCTAATAACTTTTCTGGAGCACCTTTAAAATAAGTAATATTATCATCTAATTTAGTCATACTATATTTATTTTTACTATTAAAAACTAATTTATTTAAAACTTTATTATTAATATTAGGATTTGGTTTTATAAAACTTAAACAAGCTTTATCAGTAGAGTTTCCGCCTACAATTTCTTTATTAAAAGATATTTTACTTTCATTATTATAATATAGATTTTTATATAATAATTCATAATATTTAGAATTAGGAATAGCATTTAAAGTTTTATAATGCAGATTATCTCCTGTGATAATTTCACTTACTTCTAATTGGCCTTTAGTTAAAGTTCCGGTTTTATCAGTTAATAAAACGTTAATATTACCGGCAGTTTCTATGCCTACTAATCTTCTTACTAAAACATTATTTTTAAGCATTTTTTTCATATTACTAGATAAAACCAAAGTTATCATCATAGGTAGACCTTCAGGGACAGCGACGACAATTATGGTAACACTTAAAGTTAGGGCATAAATAAGATGATCCATCATTAAACGAAAATTAGTAATTGTATCTAATATTTTTGCTCCATCAAAATTATTTTCTAAAACTATTACGGAAAAAAGATAAGAAATAGTTACTAAAGCCGCGCCAACATAACCAATACGACTAATAAATTTAGCTAAGCCTTGCAACCGTAGTTTTAAGGGTGATGTGGGAGATGCTTCAGCGACTTCTTGAGCTAGAGCACCATACACAGTTTGATTACCTACTTTCGTTACTTGCATATAAGCATTACCATTATATACGACTGAGCCACGATATATTTTATTATTATCTTGTAAATTATGAATATTTAGCGGAGGATATTTAGATGCTTCTTTAGTCTCACCATTTAAACTGGATTCATCAACAGTAATACTCCCATTTAATAAATAACCATCCGCGGGTATTTTATCTCCACTATTTAGGATAACTATATCATTTACTACTACTTCATCGATGGGTATTTGATTTATTTTATTATCTCTTAAGACTTTAACTAAAATTTGGGATGATTCTTCTTGTAGACGTCTAAAAGCAGCTTCACTTCCATATTCAGAGATAGTCGAGATAAAAGATGCTAAAAAAATAGCAATTAGGATACCTAAAGTTTCAAAATAATCAAAATCACGAAATAAAAAAACTACTTTTACAGTTAATGCGACTAACAATATTTTTATTATAGGATCGCCTAAGGATTCTAAAAGTAATTTTAAAAAACTATTTTTCTTAACATTACTAATACTATTATTACCATAAAGACGGCGATTTTTTTCTACTTCTGTTTTCTTTAATCCTTGATACATTATAAGCCTCCTAAATAAATATATGTTAGATAAATAAATTTAACACTTATTTTTAGTTCATGTTATAATACTTACGGAGGTAATTATGTTTAAATATACTTTAGATAATAAAAGATATCATACGTTAAATTATTTTTTTAAAAATAAATTTGGAAGTAAAGTTTTTAAAGTAAGTTTAAATGGTAATTTTTCTTGTCCTAATTTTAAAGATGGTTCAGGTTGTATTTTTTGTAATGGTGGAAGTGGTAATCATTTAGAAAATAAATCTTTAGAAGAACAATTTAATATAGTTAAAATACCTTTAGATAAGAAATGGCCTAATTCAAAATATATTGCTTATTTTCAAGCTAATGCAAATACTTATGCGCCTATAGAAGTTTTAAAAGAAAAATATGAAAGAGCTTTAAATATTCCTAATGTAATAGGACTTGATATTGCGACTAGAAGTGATTGTTTAAGTGATGAAGTAGTAGATTATTTAAGTGAACTTAATAAAAGAACTTTTTTAATGGTAGAATTAGGTTTACAATCAAGCCATGATGAAACTTTAAAATTAATTAATCGGGGTCATGATGTAAAAAACTTTGAAGAAGCAGTAAAAAAATTAAAAGCTTTAGGAATTATGGTCGTGGTTCATATTATTAATGGGCTTCCGAATGAAACTAAAGAAATGATGATTGAAACAGCTAAATATTTAAATAAATTAGGCATAGATGGAATTAAAATTCATATGCTTTATATTCCTAAAAATACTAAAATAGCGCAAATGTATTTAAATCAACCTTTTCATCTTTTAACTAAAGAAGAATATATTGATATAGTTTGTGAACAATTAGAGTATTTAAATGAAAATATAGTAATAATGCGAATTACCGGAGATCCTTTAATTCAAGAATTAATTGAGCCAAAATGGTTAATTAAAAAATTTGGGGTATTAAATGATATTGATAAAGAAATGAAAAAAAGAGATATTTTTCAAGGAGATAAGGTTATTCCTTAATAATATCTCTTATTTTATGTTTAATTCTTTGAATAGTATTATCTATTTGTTTAGGTTCACGATTAGTTAAAAGAGCCACTGTTTGATAATCAAAACCATTAATCATATAACAGAAAACTTCATATTCAGTTAAAGAAAGATTTTCTTTTATTTTTTGAAGTAATTCTTCATAATTTTCTTTTAAAGTTAAATTATTTAAAGGTTCAAATTCATAATCATCACTTATAATATCTTTTAAAGTCATCCCCTCTTCATTATAATCATAATCTAGAGAATAAGTATTATTTAGGGTTTGAGCTTTTTTACCACTATATTTTTTGATAATTTTTTGAATACGGCGATCTACACATAAAGAAATGAAAGTACTTATTAAAGTATTTTTATTTTGATCAAAATTTTTTAGAGCATCCGCGAAAGCATAATAAGCTTCTTGTTCTAATTCTTTTAAATCAACGGAATATTTTAAAGCACTATTACGATATTTATGCATTAATATATCAACTATATATTTATATTTTTCATATAATTCATCTATTTGTTCATTTGTTTTTGTCATTATTTAGCCCTTATCATACCATAAATTAAAATAGCCGCGGAAACACTAGCATTTAATGAATTTATTTTACCATACATAGGAATACTGATTATTTCATCACTAATCTTACGGGTTAGTTTACTTACTCCGGCTCCTTCGGCACCAATAACTAAAACTTTTTTGGAAGCATAGTCAACTTGACGATAATCTTTACCATCCATATCCGCGGTATAAACAAAGAAATATTTTTCTTGAAGTTTTTGTAAAGCATTATTAATATTGCTTACTAATACTACTTTAATATTATTAATAGCGCCAGCGCTTATTTTCATTACTGTTTCATTTACTCTAATACTACGATCTTTAGGAATAATAATACTTTTAATACCTGCACATTCACAAGTTCGAATTATAGCTCCTAAATTATGAGGGTCTTCTAAATGATCTAAACAGACAACAAAATCTTCATCATATATTTCATCTAATGAAGAATAAGTAAAATCATCTATATCTATGACTATTCCTTGATGATTGGCATCAACCATTTTATCTAAACGAAAAATAGGAACAAATTCATAATGAATTTTTTGCTCTTTTAGATAATCAATAATACTTTGATCTTTAAAATTTTCTTTTAAATATACTTTATGAATTTTATTAGTTGGGGTTTCTTTTAAAACATTTTTACCACATACTAGCACGTTTATCACCAAAGTTAGTATAACAAAAAACTGATAATTTGTAAAGAAAGCAAAAAGTTTAGTTTAACTAAGCTTATTAACAATATTTTTAAATTCTGTGCCTCGATCTTCAAATTTAGCATATTGATCCCAAGAGGCTGAAGCAGGACTAAGTAATACAATATCATGAGCTTTAACATTTTTATTAATACTAGTTAGAGCATCTTTTAAAAATTCATGAGTTTCACACGCAACATGATTAGTTTTACAAAATTCCATTATTTTATTTCTTACTTCACCTATAGCATATACTTTAGTTATACGATTTAAATAAGGAATTAATTCTGTAAATTCTTGATTACGATCCATACCACCTAAAATTAAATGAATATTAGATGGAAAGCTTTTTAAAGCAGTAACAGTCGCGGTGGGATTAGTAGATTTAGAATCATTATAATATGCGACATCATTAAGAGATCTTACAAATTCAATTCGATGTTCAACACCTTTAAAATCTTTTAAAACTTCTTTAGCATATTTATAATCTATTTTTAAGATATTTAATAAAACTAACATAGCTAAGATATTTTCATAGTTATGTGTTCCTTTTAAAAGAATATCTTTAGTATCAATAACTGGTTCTTTATTAACATATATTATATCATCTTTAATATAATTTAGATTATCATTAAAGTAATATTTAGTAGATTTAATATTACTTGATATTTCATAAGCATCTATACTTCCTTTATTAATAATGGCAATATTATTTTTACGATGATGAAGGAATATTTTTTTCTTAGTATTTTTATAAGCTTCATAAGAGCCATGAAAATCTAAATGAGTTGGACAAATATTAGTTAAAATACTAATATCAGTTTTAAAATCTTTAAAATCATTTAATTGATGATCAGATATTTCTAATAATAATATAGCATTTTCTGATACATCCTCTACAATTTTAGATAAAGGTATACCAATATTACCTCCTAATACTACATTTATACCCGCTTTTTTTAAAACTTCATATATTATAGTTGTAGTGGTTGTTTTACCATTAGAACCAGTTATTCCAATAATTTTAATATTTTTAGGTAAATAATGATAAGCCACTTCCATTTCATTAACAACAGGTATTTTTAAAGATTTAGCTTTACTAATACATGGGTGATAAGGAAATACAGCAGGATTTTTAATTACGACATCAAAAGTATCATCTAAAATATTTTCTGGTTCATTACTTTTAATAAATTTTATACCAAGACTATTTAATTCGGCTATTTGAGAAGCTTCTTGATCTTTTTGGTCTACAATTAGTATTTCATTATTTTGTTTAGCTAATAGTTTAGCTACTTCATAGCCACTTCTAGCCATACCAAAGATAAATATTTTTTTATTATTATACATATTATCACCTAAAAGTATTATATTCTAAAACAAATAAAAAAGCAATTTAATTTGCTTTTATTAGATTAATATAATAATTAACATCATTATGCCAATTTGGATTTTCAGCATATTTAGTATTTATTTTTTCTGGAGTATCTAATCCTTTTTGAAAATAGTTTTTAGATAAATTAGAGATAAAGGCATCTAGACCATCTTCTAAACTATTAAATTTAGCATAAGAACCACATCCACGGCCTTTCATTCCTCCAATATTATTACATACTCTAGCTAAATAACTACAATTCCATTTACAACCTGTCTCTACTAAAATAATAGATGAGGCAATTAAAGGATCTACACCATTTTCTAAAGCTTTGGAAGCAATAGTTTTACCATATCCGTCTAAATTAGAATTTAAAACACTATCAATTTTTGTTCCTAATTCATTTAAACTTAAACCTTCATAAACAATCATATTATCATATAGACTTTGTGGTACATCACTTTGAAAAGCTATACTATTAACGATATAATTATGAATTGTATTTTCTTTTTGATTACTTTTATATATAACTAAAACGGAACTTATTAAAAAAATGTAAGTAAACATTTTTAATAAATATTGTTTCATTTATTGTTACCCCCTGCTTCTTGCGAAGTGTTTTAATTTTACCATATCTTCAAGGAAAAGTCAAATTTGGGGGCTAAATTCTTTTAATATCGATGATGTCATTTATATTTATGGCCTCACCATTTAAAGTAAGTAAATCACGATTATTTTTGCCAACTATAATAGTATCAAAACTATTATCTTTAGTTACAATATTTACTTTACTTTTATATACATGGTGGGGATTGGCAAAAATTTCATTAATCTTTTGCATTATATTACCTGAGGGATTACCTCTTACATCGTTTTGTTTACTATAAAAAATATCTTTATTATTTTTTAATTCTTTATTTATAGGATTAACATATACTCTTGGTAAATTTTTATTCATTTAGTACACCTCTTATAAATATTTTATGATATATATTTAATTTTGAAACATAATAAAAATATGAAAAAGAAAAAATTAAAAAATTATTTATTATTATTTATACCAATTATATGTTTACTTACTATATCTTTAATTAATATGTATATGGTAGGTATTAATAATACTTTTTATAAAAGTTACTTTAATAAACAATTAACTTGGTTTATTTTAGGTTTAGGTGTATTTTTGTTAATTAGATTTGTGAAGCCCCGATTATTTTTTAAATTTAGTAAATATTTATATTATTTTAATGTCTTATTATTAATATTAGTTCTTTTTGTTGGTAAAACGGTTAATGGTTCAAGAGCTTGGTTTGATTTTCATTTCTTCTCTTTTCAACCTAGTGAACTTATGAAGTTTACTTTAGCTTTATATTTAGCACAAATATTAGCCAGAGAAAAACAGCATGGTTTTAAAGGTGAATTAAAATTTCTTTTTAAAGCTGGATTTTTTACTTTAATCCCCTCTTTATTTGTATTTTTAGAGCCCGATACTGGGGCTATTATTATATATTTATTAATTATGCTAGGTATGATATTAGTTTTTAAAATAAATTGGCGTTGGTATTTAGGGATGGGACTGGTTTTAGGTTTGGGAATTGGAACTTTAGGTTATCTATATTATTTTAATAGAGATGCTTTAATTAGTATTTTGGGAACTTCTTTCTTTTATCGGATTGATCGAATTTTAACTTTTGTTAATAAAGATTCCTTTCAATTAGATAGAGCTTTAATGGCGATTGGTACTTCAAATATACTCGGAACTAAACATTTTGTTTATATACCAGAAGCTCCAACAGATTTTATTGTAGCCCTTTCTATTAGTAATTTAGGTTTTATTAGTTTAATATTTATCTTAATTGCTTTTTTGGCTTTAGATATTTATTTCTTAGTAAAATTATTTAAAACTAAAAATACAAAATATAAGATGTTTATTGCAGGATTTCTGATGATGTTTATTTTTGCACAAATTCAAAATATTGGCATGAACTTAGGTTTATTTCCTATTATCGGACTTCCTTTGCCTTTTCTTAGTTATGGTGGTACTAATATAATTGTTTATTTTATGTTTTTGGGTGTTTTAGCAGAAAAAAATTAATTTTTTTAATATTTTGCTTGACAAAATGTATTTTTTGTAGTAGTATACACAATCGAACATTTAATTTGTTTGAAGATTCTTTTCCATTCTTTGATATACTTCCTTTACTTAACTAATATCAAATTCTACTAATTCAAGCAAAAGTTAAATGTTTTTTTATTTGAAAAGAAGCCTTAGGGCTTTTTATTTTTTGTTAAAAAAAGATAGGTATACCCTATCTTTTGATAATATATCTTGTCTATACTTGGAATAAGAAAGCAGTATAGACAAGTTTTTAATTGCTTGTTTTTACGATAAATGGATTATCGGATTTACCAGTACCTCCACTAAATTCGATATCGGCATTAAGATTAATTACTGGACGCACTCCATGAACGCTACCAACGCCGCAGTAGTAAAAGTTGCCATTCTCATGCACAGGGAACACGTCAGCCACCTTATTATTGACATCATACCAATTAGGAGACATTGTCCAATAATGTTGATTTGTATATAACCAGTAATCAGCAAATGCTGTTCCTCCGAATAGTCCAGCCATAGTAACTTCATCACTTGTGATAAGTCCTACTGGATATGTAAGTATTTCGTTACCTCTGCCTGAGTTCTTGGTAGTAAATAAATCTCTTTTTAATGCTGTTGGATCTACATCAAAATTATCATATGTTTCTTTATTTACTCCACCAATATTAACCCCACACTTTAATGTTGGGTATTGACTTTTTCTCCATCCGCCATTAAGTATTAATCTGGCTGCTGGACCATATCCTGTTGCAGACTGTCCTGTTCCATTGCCTTCATAATCATTCCAAACTTTAGTAACTACTACTCGATCATTACAAAATCCAGTGTCTCCACTTAAATATTTAGTATATGAAGTCATATTTCCTGTACCGGTATACCAATTATCAACAGCTTTTGCTACATCGCTTGGATGAGCATTAGTATGAGTTTTATCATATGTGTCTTGACCCGCTTCGCCATAATAATATCCTACATAGGTATTATCATCAAGCGGTGCTAATTTATATGCACTTTTTCCTATTTGGGTTGTTGGTCCCTTTGTATCTGTACAATTTGGCTCTGCACATTGGAATATTAACCTTAATGTTCCATCTCCATTTATTCGGATTATCCTCCATGTATGATTAGCAAATGTTACCCAGTTATTTACATCATCATTATTGCCTCTAAATACATAACTGGTTCCGTAGTTATCTTCGGTTGTATATATTTTTTCTTTATGTTCCGGGTTTTCTACATCCGCATCGTATGGTCCTGTGATTGGATTTGGCATTGCTGTTTTTTCATATTTACTTTGTTTTATTGTTTCTAATTTTGCTAACATATCATCTGCCTTATAATCCAAATCAAAATATATATAACATTTTGTTCCTCTTTTTTTGATATTTCCTACATATATTGCTCCTTCTCTATATTCAATTTGAGCATCTTCTACTTTTTGACTGCCTACTTCACAATAACTTTTATTACTTAATGTATATTTTTCTGTTGGCACATCATCTATTTGTTTATAGCCATTTGTACCATAGCTACTTTCTTGATACATCGCGATTATGTTTAGATCTGCTTTATTATATGTAATTGTTCCTTTTACTAAATCTAGGCTTTCTGTATTTCGATACTTTGCTTTAGTAACTAAATAATTTACCATTATAAATAATATTGCTGTTAATACTATTCCTACTATAAATGCTATCTTTACTTTTTTATTACTTATTTCTAACCTTTCTATTTTCATTCTTTTTTCCTTTCCTCAATATTATTAGAAATTTCTAACTTATGTTTACATTATATATCAAAAATATGGGTAATGCAAGTACCTTATTTATATTTTCTTAATTTTATAAAATATTGGTAGAGGTGACTTTAGATGATTAAAATAAATATTGAAGAATTATTAAAAAAGAAAGGTAAAACTAAATATTGGTTATGTCAAAGAATGAATATTACTTCTAGAAATATTAATAGAATTATTAGAGGTGATACTACTTCGATATCGTTTAAATATATTGAAGAGTTTTGCAAATATTTAGATTGTTCTGTTGGAGAATTAATTACTATATGTGAATAAAAAAAAGGTTCGTTAATCATTTGAGATACGAACCTTTACTGTTGATGAAACAACATATTTTATGCGAGGGTCTTTATTATCTATTTTGACTTCAACATCATATTCACCCACTGAATAGCCTTCAAGATCGATATAAGCATTGATATTATTTTCAGTTACAGAATCTATTACAGATTGAACACCTTTAACAATAACATTAACACTATCAGTTCCAACTATATTAGCAACTAAGCCACTAGCTAAGTTTTGTTGAGAGACATTAGATATATTGACTTCTTTTTGTTTTTCATCACCAAATGTAACTGTAATTGTAGCTTTAGTTTCGCTTACACTTCTTACACCATTTGGTTTATTGATAGTTACATTATATGTTCTTGTTCCATTTCCACCTTGACCAGCGACATTTATAGTTACTGGAACACTTGTAATTCCATTTATGGTTTCTTCATCACCATATATATTAACTGATTTAGTATTACTATTGTTAATAAGAATTGAGGCAATAGATTTTCCCGTAACAAGATTACCAGTAGTTAAAACGTTAATTGGAACACTCTTAGAATAAGTATCTAAAGTAACTGTAGCTGTCATGGTGGTTGGGACTATTTCTACTTCTTCAATAATTCTTCCTTTACTATCATATGCTAATAGAGGAATATTACTTATATCATAAGTTCCAGCATCATTTAAGCTATTATCTTTTAAATCAATTAAAGCTTTAACTGTAGCAATATTATCTAAATAATCTTCACTACCCTTTACAACTACTTCACTTTTAGCTAATTCAACACTTTTAACACTTAATCTTTCATTTAAGTAATCAACATTTACTAAATCATAATTTACACTTTTAGTTACACTAACTTTATCTTTAATAGTTACAGAAACATATGATGGATCTAATTTATAATTTATGGAATCTATTGATTTAGTATATGATAAATAAACTTTATAAGCTGAAGAACGGGCTGTATAATCAGATAAATCTAATATAACCATATTTGTTCCTAATTGCTTAGCTAAATATATATCACTTTTACGACCAATTAAGACTATATCAACAGTTTTAGGAATACCTTCGACTACATAAGCTTCTTCATTATAATTGGCTTTAACAGGAACATTAGTTAAGACTTCAGCTTCAGATTCTACTAAAGCAATTACACGAGAATCAATTAAAAGAAAGACCACTACTGCTAAAATTAAAGATACATAAATTATAAAGTTAGGACGATTAATTATATAATCTAATTTAATATTATGAGCTTTTAAATATTCTTTGATATTAAATATTAATCTACTTATAGGAGTAATTAATAATTTATCTATAATTCGATAAATACCTAATATAATTTTTTTAAATAAATTTAAAATAGTTTTCATTATTCTTCACCATCACTCTCTTTATTTTCAGCTTCATAGAATACTTCTGGTTTAGGATTTAAAGAATCAATTAGTAACATTCTAAATTCATCTAAAGTTAAGTTATAATTTATATCACCATCACAAGCGATACTTAAACGACCGGTTTCTTCAGATACAACTAAGGCAACAGCATCACTTTCTTCAGCAATTCCTAAGGCTGCTCTATGACGAGTTCCTAATCTTTTAGATATACTTCCATTTAGACTAGTTTTAAATATTGCTCCAGCCGCCGTTATTCTATCACCTTGTAAAATTACACCACCATCATGAAGTGGTCCATTAGGAAAGAAAATAGTCTCTAATAAATCACTAGATAAATCAGCATATATTTTAGTCGCTGGTTCAATATATTCTTGTAAAGATATTTCTCTTTCAATTACAATTAGAGCTCCTATACGATTACGTTTAAAATATTCAATAGCTTTCATTATTTCATAAACTACTTTTTCCCGTTCATCTATGGTTAATATTTTATGACGACCTAATAATTGAGTTCTACCAATAGATTCTAATACACTTCTAATTTCAGGTTGGAATATTACAATAATTGCAAGTGGTCCCCATTGGACACAATATTGGAGAATTATTCCTACTGTGTATAAATTTAATAAATCACTTAAAAGCTTAATTATTAATATTAATATTACGCCTTTAAAGATTAAAACCATTTTGATATTATTTTTAATATTTTTTAAAATAAAATAAAATACGAGCCAAACAACACTTATATCAATGATTTTAGTGATGACTTCCCATATCATGTTTAATGTCATGTTATCACTTTCCTTTGCTTTTTATTATATCAAAAAAAGGGATTTAATTCTATATCTTTAAGTGATTTTAATTTTGAGCTTTAAACATTCTAGTTAAAATCTGAATAGTTTCACTGTCAACCACTTTTATAACATAGGTTTCAAATCCACTTATATACTCTTCTAATATTACGACATTTTTATTATCTACAACTCGATCTTTATTTAATCCCATGGCTAGAAAATATTTTTTGCCATAATACATAGCTTCATTCAAAATAATATATTCCTCTTTATTTTCTAAAACAATAATACAATTTCTTTTTAGTCCCATTTTAATTACCTCCAGTTTCAGCTTTTATTGTTTCAACCGGAATTATTTCTATTACTTTAATTTTTTCTGGTTCTTTTTTAGAAGGCTTATTTTCACTTGGAATTGAACTATTAATACTAGCTAAAGCCATATCAATTTCATCATATATTTCATCCGCAGTTTTAGTAAATTTTTGACGTTTTTTTATAGCTTTTATTTCTTCATTAAGTTTTTTTAGTTTTTCTTTATCTTCTTCTTCGTTAGCTAAATCTTTGGTATTTAAATCTAACATTGATAGTTTACTTAATTTATTTAATTCAGTTGTTAGTTCTTCATTTTCATTTTTTAAAGAATTTATATACTCTTCTATTTTATTAGTATTAGATATTTTAGTTAATAAATTATCTTTATATGCGAATAATATATTATTTAAAATTTCTTTTTCTTTTTCTTTTTTAGATATTGTACTTTCTAAATTAGCTCTAGCACGAAGAGTTTTATTTTGATCTTTTAAAAGATTATGATAATCAGTAAGACTTTTTTCTAAAGCTAATAATTCATTTTCTAAATCAGTAATTTGAGTTGATAAAGAATTATTTACAAATTCATCAATAGCTCCTATATCATTTTGATATTTAGCAATATTTTGTTCATTCTCTGTAATTGTTTTATTAATATAATTTATTCTTTTACTTATAGCGTCACTTTTAGTTTCAGCATAATTTTTATTATCAATTAATGTTGATAATTCTTCACGCATGCTTTCTTTTTTTTCTAATTCTTCATCTAATATACTTGGTGAAGTTATATCCATAAATGGTTGTTTTTTAACAATACTTACTAATTCTTTTATTTTATTTAAAGCCGCGGTTACATCATTATTAATAATTAACTCTTTAGCATCGGCACCAATCATATTAGCATCTGTTAATAATTCTAATTTTCTTTGTTCTAATTTATCTAATTCTTCATTTAAATCAGCTAATTTATCATTATCAGATTTTCTTAAGTCTTCATCAATATAAGCATTAGGATTTTCAAGGTTAGATAAGATATCATTTAACCGAGTTTTTTCCGTGCTTAAGTTATCAGTCATTTCTTTATAAGCTTGATTATTTAATTCTAATTCTTTTAGAATATCATTATATATATTATTTTTATTTTCAAGTTCTTTATTTAAATCTTTCATGTTTTCTTTTTCTTTTTCTAATAAAGAACTATAATAATTATTTGTAGTGCTACTTTTTACTTTATGTTCTAAGGTATTTATATAATCTTCATTGAGACTTAATTTATTTTTTAGACTATCTATATCTTCATGAACTCTTTTTTCACGACTTTTTATTTCTTCAAGAGTTTCTTTGATAATTTTGATTTTACGATTTAGGCGATTTATTTTATTTTTTAAACTTATTTCAATATTTTTATCGACTAATTCATTAGAGGCATTAAAATATCGACTATCAGTCATAAGACTTTTTAAATCTTCGATTTCATTTCTTTTATTTTTAATATTTTTTCCTAAAGTTATTAACTCTGTATTTATTTCATCAATATTTAATGAAGAATTAGCCATACTCATAAGAATATCTATATTATTAAATATTTCTGTATGCATACTAATCACCTATACCTTTTCTATTCTTATTATAAGTCTATCATAATTAGAAAAGTTTTGCAACTTAACAAATGAAAAAACTAGCAAATTAATGCTAGATTTTATCATATCCTTTTTTCTTATAATATTCATAAAGTTCTTTAAAGCGATTAAAATGAACAATTTCTCTTTGTCTTAAAAATAATAAAACACTTAAAACATCTTCATCATCAGTTAAATCAATTAAATTTTCATATATTGCTCGAGCTTTTTGTTCTGCGGCCATATCTTCAGATATATCAGCTAGAGGATCACCGGTTACAGAAAAATAAGTAACTGTAAATGGTACCCCATTAGAATCAGTTGGATATATACCTTTTTTATGCTCAGTGTAAGTTGAGCCTAAACCTGCTTCTTCCATTTCTTTTACAGTAGCGTCTTTGGTTAATTGATGAACCATAGTTGCAATCATTTCACAATGACCTAATTCTTCAGTTGCAATATCATTTAATAGGGCTTTACCATAATCATCGGGCATATTAAATTTTTGAGAAAAATATCTTAAAGCCGCGGCTAGTTCACTATTAGCTCCACCAAATTGAGATAATAAATATTTAGCCATTTTTAAATCTTTTTTACGAATATTTATAGGATAATTAGTGTGTTTTACATATTTAAACATACATACTACCTCCTAAATTATCCCAAGGCCATGGAGAATCATCCCAATTATATTTTTGATTAGTAGTTTTGGTTAAAGTTAAAGGTCCATATTGCTTACTATATTTATTACTTAACTCTTTTTTCTCAGCTATATATTTTTTAAATAATTCAAACATTTCTTTATTTTCAGGATGTAAATCTAAATATAAATTTAAATCATTAATTGCAAAGGATAAAGCCATAATATGATATAATGTCTTCTCTTTTTCAGTTTTGGGATTTAGTTTAAAATAAGTTAAATTTTTATAAGGCACATATTCATTTCGGAACATATTTCCTCTTAAAAAGCCTTCCATAGGATCTAATATATTAGGATTGCGTTCTATGTTAGGCATAAATAAAGACATATTAATGTCAAAATTGTTATCTTCAAATAACACCTCAATTACCTCCTGAAATATACTATGTGCTATAGCCTTTTTTTGCATAGGTTTTTACCCAAAAATAAAAAAGAATTATTTTTTTTGATAATTCTTTTTATGCTTAGTTGGTTGTTTTTTATTTTTTGGTTTATTATTTGTTTTCTTTTTAGTATTATTCTTAGATTTGTTTTGATTTGATTTTTTATTTTTATTATTAGAAGACTTATTATTTGAAGTTTTTTTCTTATTATTTTTGGAAGTTGATTTAGTCTTTTTAGGTTGAGTTTGCTTTTTATTATTGTTAGTAGTTGGCTTTTCTTTTTTAGTATTTTCTTTTTTAGGAATGGTTGGAGTTATTTCTTTGGCAACTTCAAGTGGTTCTTTATTTTTTACTTCAGTCATAAATAATTTACGAATTATAACATTTTGTTCTAACTTTTGATTTAAACTAGTCTTTTCTTTAGGTTCCTTCTTAGTTTTTTCTTTTATTTTTTCTTCTTTTTTAATTTCTTCTTTTATTTCTTCGTTATGATTAGTTTTATTTTTAGAAAATAGTTTGGATAGCTTTAAATAAATGATGGTAATAATGATACACAATAAGGTAATAAAATAAGCACTTATTAAAGCGATAAAAAATATATCTATGGTATCAAAATTCCGCATTTCTTCACTTCCTAGCTTTCTATTGTTGGCGTATACATAGCCACTTCAAGTTTATTATCATTATTTACTAAATAGCAAGTACCTTCTGTATCATATCCTAAGTTTTCTTTATAAGTATACTTCATAGTAACTTTATAACCATCTTGTTGTTCTTCATTTAATTTTATTTTAGTTGGTTCAATATTTAGCACTTCTACATTAGTTATTTCAGGTAAATCTTGGATTCTATCTTGATATGTATTATCTATTAAATCTTTATAAATTGTATCCCGGGCTTTAGTATTAAATTCCTCTTTTTTTGGAGAATAAACATATTCAAGGCCCCCAACATCATACTTATTTATTTTATTATCTAAAGTATAAAAATCAGTTATAAATAATTTGGCAACCATTTCGGCATAATCTTCTTCAACAATTTCTTCGGAGCTTAAAGTATTAACTAGTTCTTCAAATATTTCTTTCATGTATTTATTATCACGATCATCTAAGGTATAACCATATTTAGGAATGTTAGACACCACTACGGCTTCTTGTTTAGGTTGCTCTTCTTCTTTATCATTTAATAAATAACGATTTAAACCTATAAAACACACTCCTATTAATATAACCATAATAAATGCTAATCCTAGTTTATATCTCAAACGCATTATTCACCAGCCCCATTTTCTTTAATACTTAATACCTTATCCCCTTCTAAATTAATTAAATCATGAACAATAATTCCATTAGAAACTTCCAAAATATTTTCTGTTTTAGCTAAAAGATCAGAAATATAATCCGCGCTTAATTCAGCATTTTCTTTAATTATTTTATAATTACCGGTGGAATTATTATAATAAATCATATTAGTAACAAAGTTACCATTTGGAAAAACTACAAAATTATCATATTTAGTATTAAAAATATCATGACCAAAAGCAAAAGGATTACTAATTCCTAACATATTACCTAAAGTTGGTAAAACATCATACATACCCATTACATAATCTACTTCACCATTTAATGTACTACGTAATTTAGCATTTTTAGTCCAAATAATTAATGGTGTTCTTTTATTTAACTCATGGGCATAATAATCATAATCAATATAGGTTGGATCTGTTTCATCTTTTAATTCACCAGTTTTATAATCATAATTATATAAATAATTTTTTTCTTTACGAGTTAATTTAGCATCATGATCGCCATATAAGACAAAGACTGTATTATTAAAGCAATCAGAGTTGTTTACATATTCAAAGAACTCTCCTAATGCAGCGTCGGCATAATGAGCACTAGTAATATAATTACCGGCAGCTTTTTGCCAATCTTCTTTTCCTGTACGTAGAAAATCAGTTGTTTTAGTTTCACAAGTACCACTAGAGCAATCTTCAAAAGTTGTAGATAAATCATATTCGCCATATTTATCTAAGAAGATGAATGGTGAGTGATTTGATAATGTTATAATTGTTCCCATATAATTATTGTTAGTTTTTTCAATATTCTCTAAAATAGGCATAGCTTCTTTAAAAAATAACTTATCATTAATACCTAAATTTATGACATCATCTTTAGTATATTCAAAACTTTCTTCAAAATACATATCTTTATAACCTAAATTTTTATGAACAACATTACGGTTCCACATTGATGCATGATTACCATGCATACTAAAGGTATAATAACCTTTTTCTTGTAATAGCTTTGGTAAAGTTATATATTCTCGATCATAATAAGTGGTAAAGACGGCGCCACTTTGAGCTGGCATTAAACTAGTTAGTAAAGTAAATTCTGTATCACTTGATGTTCCTATACTTACTTGAGGATAGAAATTAGAAAAGAACATTCCCTCTTTGGCTAATTTATTGACATTTGGTGTAGCTTCAACGCCATTAAACTCTAAATCCATTAAGTATGTTTCCATACCTTCCATGTGTATAAATATTATGTTATAACCATTTAAAATATTCGTATACTTATTTTTCTTATTATATTTATCAATATCTTCGGATGTAAAGTATTGGGTAAACTTTTGAACAGATTCATCATAGCCAAATAAACTGCTTAACTTTGGAGTTAATGTTTGAATTAAGTCATTGCATTGATATAAAACCAAACCAAATCTTTGAACTACATAAGGTCTATTCCATTGTTTAGCTAATCTAGAATAATCTTGTTTAGTCGCGGTAACAAAAGTATAAGCTAAAAAAATGCAGCCAATTAGTAAAGTTGTAACACACATCTTTTTACCCTTTTCAACTAAACTCATATAATTATAATATGGAGTTCTTATTAATTTTTTATGAATGAAATAAAAGATAAATGGGAAGATTATGTAAATTACATCAGTTATTTCCAATTTTTCAAAGATTGATCCAAATACTGTTTCAGTTTGCCCAGCGGTCGATAATTCCCCAAAAGAAGCAAAGGAAAAATAAAATTTATAATATATTGAATTTACAATTTCCATGATGGTAAATATTATTATCAAAATTAAAAAATACCGATACTGGTTTTTAGGTTTTAACAAATAACCTAATGATCCAATTATTAGTACTAAAGCTAAATCAACAATAAATGTTTTATAGCTAAACATATTACCAATAGTAAAATTTCTAATTAGAACTAAGCCTAATAATGAAATAACAACATATGATAAAAACAAACGATTAGTTGCTATATATTCAACGATTTTTTTGCGACTTTTACGAAACGCTAATTTTATTTTTTCTTTCATAATGAACATCCCTTATTGATAATTATATAATAAATGAAATAAATTTGCAATTTTTCTTGATTTTTTTTTAGGTTTTTGATATTATTTTGTTGTACGCAGGTGTAGTACAGCGGTTAGTATGCGACCTTGCCAAGGTTGAGACGGCGGTTCGATTCCGCTCACTTGCTCCAGTGACGAATCTGTTCGAACTTTTCGGACATTAAAATATATTTCATCTCTATTAGAGATGATTTTTTTATTGAAATAAAAATCCACTAAAATATTTTTATATGTTTGTCAAAAACAAAATAACTATAAAATGAATAGATATTAGCATTATATAGAATTTTATATGATTAAATCTTATTAGCGTTTTCAAGAAAAATAACAACCACATCTAAAAAAGTCATGGTTGTTATTTTAGAAATACTTTTGCTGTAATGTTTTTATATATCTTTTTCTTATAGCAGGTAACACCTGAGATGCAACTTCTATGGATACATCATTCAAGCTCATTTTTGAAGTATCTAGCGAAATAAATGAATCTACACTTTCGGTAAATAACTCTTTTAATGCCTGTAAGCTTGCATTGTATTCATTTATATTCGTTTCATTTAGAAAGCTTCTTTTTTCTAAAGCTAAACTAGAATTGTAATCTCTTCTTAATGAGGTTAAAGGATCAGTATAAGTAACTACTAAAAAATCAATTAATTGTTTAGAAAGTTTAGAATATTTTTCTCTAGCATTTAAATACACATCTTCTGGCATATCTCCTCTAACCAAACGTCTATAATTCCATATTTGTCTATCATTTAAAGATCTATCAATTAAAATCAAATCTTTTCTTTTCCCAACAGCATTTTGTAATTGTTTATATAATTCTTCAATTATTGCTAAGTCTCTATCTGAATAGCTCATACTATCAAATTTATTTCTTAATTCTTCTTTATAATATTTTGAAGTTGTAAACTCTTCTATTAAAGAAACTTCAAAACCACCTTTTTTAAAGAAATCATATAAATTATTTATTATTGTGGTTTTTCCTGTTCTAGGTGTACCTGTAAATTCTATAACAAAAGGTTTAGAAAGTGTTATTAATGATTTTAGTCTTTGCAATTCAATCTTCTCGGCATGTAATTTTCTTAATTTTGCATAATATTCTTGGTTATCTGCAAAAATTGTATCTTTTAAAAATAGATCTTCTTTTTTATAAAATACTTTATCTAAAATATCTTTTAATCTTATAAATATTGGTAAATCTTTATCTTCGCCCGATATTAAACTTTCGTAGATACTTGTGTAATACCATCTTTGAGACTCTTCTCCCCTTTTAAATGCACTTAAGTCTATATTACCGCTTTTCTCGAATTTTAAAAATAAATCTTCTAAATTGTTAATTTTATCAGCACATATAACTAATTTATTTCTAAGTGGAAGTGTTTTTGCTTCTTCAATCGTATGTCTTTTTCTTTCTTCCCAAGATAACGATTTATCAGGTTCAGAAGCACCCATTACTAAGTTAGCAATATCATTACCAAATTCTTTTTCAATATCCTCAATAGTATATTTGGTATCTTCTACAACATCATGTAAATACCCCGCGGCTACAACATTATCATCGTATCCAAATGATTCCAAAAGTTGTCCAACTCCAATCGGATGCATTATCATTGGTTTATCAGGTTCACTTTTTCTAACTTGTCCCATATGAGCTTGTATCGCAAACATCTTTGCTTTTTCTTTAATATCCATAATTCTATTTACCTCCATATATTTTTCTGCAAACCCATATTTATTCTTTTCTACATTCTTTTTAAAATCTTCTAATTATTTTCATAGCAATATGTTTTGACATATCATTATCAGATTTCTTTGATATATGTTTCTATCAGCATGAAATAATTTTTCCATAATTACTTTCTGTTTTATTTCCTAAGCTTGCTCGATGATCTTCTATTGCTTCCTTAATTATTTTTCTTTGTTTATCATACAAATACCCATCTATTATAGAAATATAATTATCTAGTTCTTTTGTATCTGCATATAAAATTTTTCTAAGCATTTTATCACCTCTATGTAATATTTTATCATAAAATCTTATATTTTTAAGAGACATTTGAGATGTTTCATGTTAAATTTTTATTAAATATTGATATTCAAATCGTTAGAAGCAAAAGTTAGATATCTTCCAAGATCTATCCAGTTGAATATAACTTATAAACTTTTAACAATTTGTAAATTTTTATTTTATATAAATCAAAAATTTCTTTTTTTAGAAAGGAGAACATTTTTGATGCTTGAATTTAAAACAATCCAAGAACTCATACATAACGAAGAAGTACTAAACATTATTTAAAAATAAATCCAACAAATAATAATTACTTTCTACTAGAAATTATGCCACAAAGTAAAGAACGTCTGATTTCATAGAAAGAAATTAATCGCTTAAATACCGAACAACACTATTTTGTATTACCAATATTCAGCTTTATAAATAACTTGATGTGTTTTTTCATTAAATGCTGACAATACGTAATGTCCATGATTACAATATCCACTATCATCACATTTTCCTTTAATTAAATATATTATATAATCATTTTTATTTTCATATTCGGAAGGTATCAAATGAAAAGCTCCACTTAATAATCCGCTTTTTTCTTTGTAATCTTCTAGATGCCCTACCCATTCAGCTTGTTTTTTATATTTTTTATCAAATTCATTAAGGGACATATCTTTATCAATATAATATAAAGTATATATTTTTCCACCTTGCAATATTCCAGGTGAATATAAAAATTGAACATCTTCTACATCTTCAGGTATTTTTTTAGGAAAAACGTTCAAATCCGGTCTATAAAAATTGTAATATTTTGGGTTTATCATTGGATTAAGGCTTTCAGTTAATACAATAATAAACAATGCAATCAAGTAGTAAAATAGCAATAAATAAGTTATAACTACTGAAATTTTTTTTGAAATAGAAAATATTTTTTGATTTTCTTTGTTTACGTAAATAATAATTAAAATTATCATAAATAACATAAAAGGAATAAAAGCCACAAATAACCCTATTAATTTTGTTTTTAAAGGAAATCCAATTAAATCGTATGCAAAGAATATACCAATAAGAAATGTTATTATACTCATTATTAAGGAAAATCTAATCTTTTTAAATGTACTATTTCCCTTCCCCTTTTTTTCAAGAGTTATTCCAATTTTTATATCTTTTTCTTGTTTCTTTTTATAACTTTTTGCTATTAAAAATGATATGCCAAACCAAAGTCCTAAAATCATTAAATCTTCAACCATAGCTTTTTTCCAGGATGCATAATTAGATAGATTGCTTATAGACATTAATGATAAATAAATACAAATACAAGCTGGTATACCAAATAGTTTAAAAAAAAACTTTGATTTTAAAATATTATCTTTCTTATTGTTTACTTTACTCATAAATACTCCACAAATAATAATTTCATTCTACTAGAAATTATATCATAAAGAATAAAAGGTGTCTAATTTCATAAAAATTTGTTTTTTGGATTTGAAAATAATATAAAGTTTTAACTAATGATGTTTATAAATTTATTTTTAGAAAGTTAGGTAAAAATGAGAAATATTGTTAGTATTAATAGTAATGTAGAAAATATGATATATGAAATAAGAGAAGTTCAAGTAATGTTATTATAATTTGAGCTCGCAATTTGCGATTTCAAGGCAACGTTTTAGCATCGCCTATGTATTTAGTCAATTTTGAAATCTAGATATACATAACTATTCATATCATAAGATAAATTATCTGCAATCATTTTATTTGCTATTTTGCAACATTTAGAAATTCTTATTCCATTAATTAGTGGATCAATATATCTAACTTTTGCTCCATGATGAACATAATAAACATTTTCAGGTTTTTCTTTTGATATTTTTACTTTTTTAGCTGTTTTCCATAAATTAAAGATATTTTTATATTTAGAAGATTCAATAATATCTATTACATCACTTTCTTTTAATTCATATAAATCTTTCTTCGTTATTTTACCTTCATCACTTAATTTTTTTAAAATATCTGCTATAAATTGCATAGAATACCTAGTTCGATCTTCTCGATATATAACAGATAATTTACTTGTAACTTTGACAAAATTTCTAGCAATTTTTTTAATTTTAAAACCTAATTCTATTTCATCTTTTTCATTTTTTTGAATTTCTATATCATTATATATTTCTTTAATACTTTCTAAATCTAATAATTTATAAGTAAATAAAGCATTAGATAAAGAATATTCCAATCTATCCGCGGACAATTTAGGAGTATCATTATCCGCGATTGGATAAAGGTGATAATTATCTATTTCCGATATTTCAATATTATCTCTTTTTAATAAAGCCATTATTTCTTGAGAATTTTTTATAATTTCTGTAGTTAAATCTTCAGTTGATTCTTGATTCATATAATCGCCATTTAAAAAATCTACACAATGTTTAAATGCTGGTGTTGCTATATCATGAAATAATCCAGATAAAGTTTGTTTTTTATCGTGAGTAAAATGCCATACAATTAGGGCAACGGCGACTGAATGATCAAGACTTGAAAAGAAAAAATCACTTTCGAATAAATCTGAATAAATTGTACCACAAGTAACACTAATATATTGTTGTGATAATAATTCTTTTGTATCTATATATTCATTTAACCATTCGGGAAATTTTGGTTCTAAAATTTCAAAATAATCTTTTATTTCTTTGCTAATATTACTGTAATATTTACTCATTTTATCTTACTCCCTAATTTTATTTTTATTACAAATATTATACAATAATTTATATTTTTTTCATATAACTACAATCAAAAATTTATGAAAAAATATTTTTTTTAACTATTTATAAGTCTCAAATTTTTATAATGAGGAATATTGTTTTTGTTTTTAATTTATACTTTTAAATAATTATGAGAACAAGCTCTAATTAATCTATTCATAATTGCTAAGCCTAAACCTTCTGTTTTAACTCCCTCTATGATAATTAACTCATAATGGCCTTTATCAGCACTTCGCAATAATTTAAAAATATTGTGAGATATTTCTTCTAATGTAGTGCCATAACTAATGGCATTTTTAAAGTTTTTAAGATTATTAGAATTGGTTATAACTAATGTATTATTAGTTTCTAATTCTTGAATTTTTTTAATTAAATTAGTTTTATTTTCACTATAAACTAAAATACATTTAGTTTTGGGAGCATAATGTCTATATTTCATTCCTGGTGATAAGACAACATCATTTTTATTTACTTCACTTAAAATATGTTCAGGAATAATAACTTTACCATATTTACTTAAATCATCATAAGTTATTTTTCCTGGTCTTAAAATATGAATTTCATGGTTTATAACTCTTACTACTGTGGATTCTAAACCAACTTTGGTCTCGCCTCCATCAATAATATAATCTACTTTATCATTTAGCTCATCAAAAATATCAGAAATATTTGTACCACTCGGACGACCAGAAATATTAGCACTAGGTGCGGCAATAGGAGTGTTAGCTAATTCAATTAAATCATGAGCTATTTTATTTTCTGGCATACGAATGCCAACTGTATCAAGATTAGCGGTAACAGCGTTAGGTACAATGCTTTTTCTTTGTAAAACAATAGTTAATGGTCCTGGAAAAAATGCTTTTATTAGTTCTTCTTCAAGAGGATCGGTAATATTTGCTATATTATCTAACATTTCTATAGATGATATATGAAGAATTAAAGGATTATCTGAAGCTCTTCCTTTAGCTATAAAAATATTTTTGACTGCTTGTTCATTTAAGCCATCGGCACCTATCCCATAAACTGTTTCAGTTGGAAATAAAACTAATTTGCCATTATTGATATAGGATGCGGCTTCTTTTAAAGAAACTTTATTATATTCATTTGTTAAATTTAAATATTTTGCCATTTTAAAATCACCTGCTATGTATTATAGCATATTTATTTACATTTTTAATATTATTTCATTTTCTTTCATTATTTTAGTTATTTCTGGTTCTATTTTTAAAATATCGTTATATAAGATATCTTTTTCTTGAGAATTTTTATAATCTTTATTTTCTAGTTTATAAAGAATATAATTGCTCGCTGCGATAGTTATTAAATTTTTTGCTAATGGTTTTAAATTTAAATCCTTAAAATCGTCTTTCCAAGATAAATAACATAATTTAGTATTAAAATACCAATAATGAATATTTGTTTTAGGATTATATTTGGTTTTGATTAATTCTTTTCCCCTTTTTTTATATAAGAAACATATTTCTATATTCTCTAGTTCTTCTTTATACATTTGTTCGCCTCTTTCTATGATATAATCATACTATAAATAATAGAGGCTGTCAAAAATCAAATTATGTAAATCTGTTAGCAAAATTAGATAAATTTGCTAATAAAATTAGATAATTTATGAGAATTTAGCTTAAATTTTATTTAAATTTGTATTTTTAGTATAAATAAAAAAAGATGCTTTTTGGCATCCTTATTCTTGAACTTCACTTACAAGATATAGTTTTAATTCAAGTTTACCTGCTTCAATTTCTTCAGTTAAGCCATCTTCATCGACCCATACTCTTAAATATTTAGATGTTGTCTTGTTTTTAGCTTCAACATTACCAGTATCGATTTTGTAATATTTGATACCATCTTCATTTGTATTTTCTGGCATATTAGCATCAATTAACTCTTCGTTTAAATTTGTAGCAGTTGTGCCTTTTTCGGCGGTTCCATCGATTGAAAATTTGATAGCTTTTATTGGAATGTTATTTTCTTTTGTAGCATATATGTAAAGTGAATATGTAGCCGGTAGATCACCATCATTAGTAATATCGTATTCTATTGCATCAGTTTCTAAACCTTCTGAAGTGCTTATTGCAGTTTCTAAATTTAAAGCTGTAAATTTTTTTAGATTAAGTTTTAAGGTCCCTGCTTTTATGACTTGATTTTGTTCATTAGATTTTACATCGAAAAATATGGCATAACTAACACTTATTGTCGCTACCACAACAAGTACAACGGCAACAGCAATTATGGTTGTTTGCTTTTTAATAATATCCTTTACTTTCATATACTCTCACCATATTATAATAATACCATAAAAAAAGAGTAAATTACAATAGTATTTTTATACTTTTTTAAAAAATAGTCTGTTCTTCAAAAATATAAGAATAATTAATGGAATTTCCTCTTAACATTGGTTCTATAAAATAACTTTTATTACTCAATATAATATTATCTGCAATTATGGTATAAAGATAATAATCTTTCTTTTCTTGACAGTTAAATTCATTTAAAGAATGTTCTTGTTCATTAATTTTTAAGATGGAATTATCAACAATAATATCTTTATTTACTTTTAAATATATTTTATAGTTTTTATTGATAGTATAAGGATTATTTACCTCTATTTGTTCAGAATATAAATTATTTTTTAGATTAAATTCTAAGTTATAATCATCTAGGGTTGTTAATTCAGCTTGGCTTATATGTTTAGCAAAATTATTCCATACAGGAATAGTTATAGCAACCATAATAAGTACAAGGCATATTTCATATATTCTTTCACTAATTAATTTATTAACCAAAACATTTTCCCCCAAACTTAGGGGATATTATAACAGATTTACATTATAATGTCAAATTATTAAATTATTAAATTATTAATGTTTTAAGGTTTGATGACTATGTTGACAATTTTACCTTTTATAACAATTATTTTTATTATTTCTTTACCTTCTATATGTTTTTTAACATTTTCATTGGCTAGAGCTTTAGTTTTAACACTTTCCTCTTCTTCATCAGGTTCAATCGTAATTTCACCACGAAGTTTGCCATTTACTTGGATACCAATAGTTACTTCATCGTCGATAGTTTTTGCTTCATCATAACTTGGCCATGGAGTTTCAACAATTTTAGTAGTATATTCTATTTGTTCATTTAGTTCTTCAGTTATATGAGGAGCAATAGGATTTAAAAGAATTAATAAAGTTTGATAATCTTTTTTAGTTATATTTTCTTGTTCTTCATAAGCATTAGTTAAAATCATTAAACTTGATACTGCCGTATTATATTTCATAGTGGCTAAATCATTAGTAACTTTTTTAATAGTTTTATGAATAATATTTTCTAGAGATGAACTATAATTTTCCCCTTCTATTACTCTTTCTTTTAATCTTTCAACACGATCTAAAAATCTTCTACAGCCTTTTAGACCATTATCAGACCAAGCAGCATCTTTTTCATAGTCACCAATAAATAATTCATAGCAACGAAGAGCATCAGCGCCATAAAGTTTAACCATATCATCAGGATTAATGACATTTCCTTTACTTTTACTCATTTTTTCGCCATTAGCTCCTAAAATCATACCATGCGCGACACGTTTTTTAAATGGTTCTTTGGTTGGAACTAAACCTTGATCGTATAAGAATTGATGCCAAAATCTTGCATATAATAAATGTCTTGTTGCATGTTCCATACCACCATTATAATAATCTACCATACCCCAATAATTTAAGGCATCACGACCAACAAATTCTTGATCATTATGGGCATCCATATATCTTAACCAATACCAACTTGAACCAGCCCAGTTTGGCATAGTATCAGTTTCTCTTTGAGCAGGTTTACCACATTTTGGACAAGTAGTATTTACCCAATCGGTAATATTTGCAAGAGGAGATTCTCCAGTATCAGTAGGTTCATAATTAGCTACAGTTGGAAGTAATACAGGAAGATCTTCTTCAGGAACAGGAACCCAACCACAAGTATCGCAATAAATCATTGGAATTGGTTCACCCCAGAATCTTTGACGAGAGAAAATCCAATCTTGTAAACGATAATTTGTCGCTTGTTTACCTAAATTGTTAGAACTTAAAAATTCAAGCATTTTATTTATAGCATCTTCTTTATTTAACCCATTAAGAAATTCAGAATTAATATGTATTCCATCTCCGACCATAGCGCCAGGCGTTAAGGCATAAGCAAAAGTTTTAGCATGTAATTCATCTTTTACTTCATTTAATATGGTAGATTTATCTATCCATTCAACAGTGAATTTTTCATCATTATCTAAGGCTTGAGAATCTTGATCATAATTATTTAGTTCAAAATATAAGCCAGTCGAATTGATATTAAAATATTTATCTTTATTATAAGCATAATAATGGTGATTTATCATAGGTAGAGTATATTTTAAAGTTAAATTTTTATATCCTGTTTCTTCTTTTATTTCTCTTAGAGCACATTCAAGAGGAGTTTCCCCTTCTTTAATAGTACCACCAATAAAGAGACGACCACCTAATTCATTCCAATTAATTGTTAAGTATTGATCTTTTTTTCGATCATAAACAATCGCGACTATAGAATTCTTTTTGGTTTCTTCTTCTTTAGGAGTACCAGTAGTTTCTTCTAAAACTTGAATTATAGGAATATTATATTTTTTAGCAAAATCATAATCTCTTTCATCATGAGCAGGAACAGCCATAATAGCACCAGTTCCATAAGATGATAAAACATAATCACTAATATATATAGGAATTTCGGTATTATTAACAGGGTTAATAGCCATTAGGCCTTCTAATCTAACACCAGTTTTTTCTTTAGTTACATCGGTTCTTTCAATTTCATTTTTATTTTTAGCTTGTTCTTGATATTCTTTTACTTCTTCAATATTTTTAATTTTAGAGGCATATTTTGTTAATAATTCATGTTCTGGAGAAATAACCATAAAGGTTACACCAAATAAAGTATCACAACGAGTAGTAAAAACTTTTAATAAATAATCGGTATCTTTTACTTGGAAATTTACTTCTGCACCTATACTTTTTCCTATCCAATTTATTTGCGCAACTTTAATTCTTTCTTCAAATTCAGTATCTTTTAGACCATCTAATAATCTATCAGCATATGAACTCATTTTTAAAAGCCATTGATTTTTTAATTTTTTAGTTACGGGAGTTCCACATCTTTCACATACTCCTCCGGCAGCATCTTCATTGGATAACCCTGTTTTACAATTTGGACACCAATTTATTTCTTTAGCAGCTTTATAGGCCATGCCTTTTTTGACAAATTGTAAGAATTGCCATTGGGTCCATTTATAATATTCTGGATCAGTAGTTGAAAACTCTCTAGACCAATCAAAAGACATTCCTAAAGATTGAATTTGACCTTTAAAAGTTTTGATATTTTCTTTAACTGCATCAGCTGGGTAAATATGATTTTTGATGGCGTATTGTTCGGCTGGAGCTCCAAAAGCATCCCAACCCATAGGAAATAACACATTATAACCTTGCATTCTTTTCATACGAGCCATAGCATCTAGTGCAGAATAACTTCTTACATGACCAACATGAAGTCCAGATCCTGATGGATAAGGAAATTCTACTAGGATATAATATTTTGGTTTATCACTATTGTTTTTGGCTTCAAAATAGTGATTTTCTTGCCAAATATTTTGCCATTTTTTTTCTATTTCTAATGTATTCATATTATTCACTCTTTCTATTTTTTATTTTTAATTCTTTATTTTTTAAATGACGACCATATATTTCATATAATGAATATATGAGACCAAATAATAAAGCAAAAGCTATAAGTAGTTGCCATATTAATTTCATAGGGATTAAAACGATTAAACACGAAGTAAATGAAATAATAAAACTATTTATTAGCGAAAACCAGATAATAGCTTTATCCTTATTAATTAAATTACTATCTAATTTAAATTTAGTAACTAAATAATCTAATTCGCCAATAGATTTTATTTTTTTCTTACCTTTTTTAGTTTGTTTTTTATTTTCAATTTGATTTAATTTTCTTTTATTAATAAAGAAATAATCAATTATAAAAATTATGACTAACAGGCCAATAAAAAATAAAAAGTCTTCTAAATATTTTGCCATTTTTTTCTCCTTCTTAAAATAAAAAAGATGGTAACCTAAAGGGCGAAATTAACCGCGGTACCACCTTATTTTATAACTTTATTTAGCGATATGGGAACTACCCTAATACTCCAAAAAGCAAGTTCATAAAACTTTATTACTTGTTTACAGCAAACCACAAGCTCTCTTTAAATAAATATTTTACTAATACTCTTTTTTTCTATGTATTGGTTATATTTTACTAAATTTCAGAAATATATTCAAGTAGTTTTATAAACATTCGAATAAAAACTTCAGATAAGCCATTTCTTTTTAATTTACGAATAGCTATTCTCTTTTTATTTATATCTAGATTGCTAAACATAATCGCGGCTATTTTTTCTTTTAAGTTAGTATTTATTTTAGCATCACTTATAATTGAATTAATATCTTCATTTATTAATCTTACTGCGTCTATTTCAATATCTTTTCCTTTACAATTTATAGTTAATTGAGCAGTTGTGGGAATATTTTTAGTATTTACTATAAAATCAACATCATCCGCATAAGATTCTACGGGAATTTCTGTACCATTTATATATGCCTTAACTTCTTCAGCTTCTCTAGTATTTCTAAATCTTATTTTGTAGTTTCTAGTCTTAGGTATAATTCCGGTTTTACCTTCGATTGGGCGAATAATTAAAGTGTAGTTATTAGCTAAGTAGTTATAATCAATCGCCGTAATTATATAATAACCTTCTTCATAAAGTCTAGATATACCATCATCTTCATATAATTTATAAACATTACTTCGACCTGGGAAAACATGAATTTCCATAGAAACTGGAGGATTAGTATCATTTATATTTTCTGGTAGGATAGCTAAAGGAATGATAGAACCACTTTTAGCAAATACAGGATAATCTTCATCTTTGTAAAAAGCGACATAACGTTTATTACCAGGGAATTTTTTACCGGTTTTAAAATCATACCATGTTCCTTTAGGTAAAAAGATTTTTTCAACACATCTATTCATCGCGGTATCTTGTTTTTTGGTGATGGGTTTAATTAAAAACTCACTTCCAAAATAATATTCATTTTTATAAACAGGTTCATCTTTTAATTCAGGATAACTATAGTATAATGGTTGAATTATTGGTAAACCAGTTTTATGATATTTATAACTTTCAGTATATAAATAAGGAATTAATCGATGTCTTAAATTACAATATAATTTAGCAATAGTATAGGTTTTTACATCCCAAGCCCATGGCTCTCTTTTATAATAATGACCTCTTTCACTGGCAAAACGGAAGATAGGACTAAACGCACCAAATTCTACATATCTTATATATAATTCACTATCTTCTAGACCACCTTTAAAGCCCCCTATATCATGACTCCACCAAGAAAGACCAATATTAGAACTACTAGAATTAAAAGATGGTAAGTAATTTAGAGTATCAAAACTGACAAGAGTGGGACCAGAATAATGAACGCCATTTAAATGAGAAGCAGTAAGGCTATTACGAGAAAATAACATAGGTCTTGTCCGATTATCTTTTAAATAATTAGTAAAATGATAATGATTTAAAGCTTTTAAACTACTTAAATCTTTATTATAATCTAGCCAATAAAAATCCACGCCAAAGCTATCTAATGGTTTAATTATATGATTAAAATAAACCGCTATAAAAGTTTTATCAAAAGCATTAAATGGTATATTTCTGGTATTTATTAAACCTAGTTCAGTGGCAATAGTTCGGAATTTTTCTTCATGTTCATTAATTCCCTCGGATGGATCAAGATTTATTCCTACTCTTACCCCTCTTTCATGCATATAAGTAGTAAATTCATAAGGATTAGGGAATAACTCATTGGAAAAAGTAAAACCTGTCTTATATTTATTTAAATCTTTTTTATCTTTTAAATGCCAAAATTCATTTAGTAAAAATACGGAGATAGGAATTTCATGATTATTAAATACTTGTAATAATTTTTTAGCATCATTAAAAGAATATATTACATCTTTATTCCACCAAATTCCTAAAGCATATCTAGGGATTAAAGGTGGCATACCTGTTAAAGCAAAATAATCTTTTAAACAAAGACCAAAGTCCCTACGATAGATAAATAAATAAGTATCTATTCTTTTAGAAGTTGGTTTAACTAAAAAACCATCTTCCATAAATACTAAACTTTTAGAATCATCAAAAGAAGCAAAACCATCAGTAGAATATAATCCTTTTTCTAGAGGGCCTTTAATTCCTTTATCTAAAGAAATTTTAGTACCTCCAAAATTACGAGCTTCCGGATGATTAAAATACCAAATTTTATCACTATTCATTAAACCGACTTTTAAATTTTGATCAGGAGCATACTTAGGACCAATAAATGGTCTTTCTTTAATATATTGTAAAACAAAGTATTTAGTTTGAATTACTAGGGTTTTATCATCTTCTTCAACTTTAAATTCTGGCAATTTAAAATTACGAAATCTAGCAAATTCCGTAGGATGATCAAAAAAGTTACCATTAGCGTCGTATTCAAAGCGAATTAATCTTTCAGTTAGAATGGTAATACGATATTTATTACCTTGAAAAATTGCTTCTTTATGAGCAATGGCATTTTTATAGTCTACTTTAAAATGTTGCTCTAATTGTGCCACCCTAATTAACTCCTTTATATATTAATATAATATCATAAAAATACTTTGAAGACAATAATATAAAAGCGAATATTAATATTCGCTTACCATAGTCTATCAAAAAAATAAATTTCAATATTAAATTGTTTTTTTAAAAAACCACATTTACATTGCTCTGTAACACCCATATTAGTGTTTAGATTACAATAATTTTTTTCTGTATAAATGAAATCACCAATTATACTTATTCCAAAAATAATAATTACTCCGATTAAAGCACTTTTCATTTTTACTCCTTACTTAAACATAGATAGTGCGGTTCTTAACATTTGAGCAGTATAGCCATATTCATTATCATACCAAGCAACTACTTTAACTAAATTATTATTGACACTTGTTAAGGAACCATCAACTAAAGCACCACATGTCTTTCCTATTATATCACTTGATACGACTGGATCAAAGGTTATTTTGATGGTTTCTCCAACATTATCAGCAAATATTTGATTTATTTCCGTGGTAGTCGTAGGTTTTTTAGGAATGAAGGTTAGCTCAACTAAAGAGCCATCTAAAACTGGTACACGGTATGCTCCCCCATCTAATTTACCATTTAAGCTAGGAATTACTTTACCTATGGCTGATGCTGCACCAGTAGAAGTTGGAACAATATTACCAGCACATGCTCTTCCTCTTCTTGATGCTATCCCTTTTTTATGAGCAACATCTAAGGTTGCTTGATCATTAGTATAGGCATGAATAGTTGAAGCAAATCCACTTTCTATACCAATATGTTTTTCCATTAAATCAGCAATAGGTGCTAAGCAATTTGTTGTACAACTAGCCGCGGATACTACTTCTTCATTTCCTTCTAAAATATTATCATTTACATTATAAACAATAGTTTTAACATTATCAGATTTTGAAGGAGCGGATATTAAAACTTTTTTTGCTCCGGCTTTTATATGTTTATAAGCATCTTCATAAGATGTAAATTTACCAGTACATTCTAAAACTAAATCAACATTTAAACTTTGCCATGGTAAATTTTCAGGATCTTTTTCATTAAATACTTTTATTCTTTTAACATTATTTACGACTATTTCATCATTTTCAGCTTTGATTAAATCTTCATGAAATGAGTGATGTGTTGTATCATATTTTACTAGATAGGCTAAATCCTCGGCTGGGGATAAGTCATTTATAGCTATGATATCAAAGTCAGTCTTTGTAATTATTTGCCTAAAAGCAAGTCTTCCTATTCTTCCAAAACCATTAATTGCTATTCTAATCATTTTTGCCTCCTATAAATTCTCTTAAAATACTATGTTCACTTATATATTCACTACTGATGGTATAAAAACCTCTTAAAAACTTTAATAAACGTCTTGCTTCTTCATAATATATGGAATCTTGATTTACAGATAATAATAAAGGTTCTGCATATATTTTTAATACTCCTAATTCATATGGCAAAGCGGTATTAATAATAATATTTGCTTGATGGGTGTATGGGAATATATATTTTTCTTCGCCATTACGGACACTTTGCCAAGTTTTAATGGTGGTACTTACATCATGACCACGACTACGACTATCCCTAACTATTCTTCTTATTAATCTTAAATCTAAGGTTGATATATAATTATGTCTATCAATGTTTAAGGGAATAAATGGACTTAAATATATTTTATATTTAGTATCGTTAGGTATATATGGAGTTAAATCATCATTTAAGGAATGTAATCCCTCGATTAAAATAATACTATTTTTTTGTAATTTAATAAAATTATTATGATATTCTTTGTGACCAGTTAAAAAATTAAAACTTGGGACATTTATTTCTTTTCCTTTTAAAAGTCCTATTAATTGTTCATTTAATAACTTTATATCGATAGCATTTAAACATTCAAAATCATATTCGCCTAAATCATTTTTAGGATTATCTTCCCTTTCGACAAAATAATCATCGGTAGAAATACAAATTGGTTCATAACCCTTACTTCTTAAATAGGCAGCAAGAACTCTAGTTGTAGTTGTCTTACCTGAAGAAGAAGGACCAGCTAGCATAATAAAGCGTTTATCAGTTCTTATTATTTCTTCACATGCTCTTTTTATTTGGTCATTAAATGATAATTCACAAGATTCAATGAAACCTTTAATTTTAAAATTGGTTACGAGTTCATTTAAATCAGATAAATATGGAGTATTAAGGCTTTTTAACCAAGATCTTCCTTCATAAAAAGAAGCAATAATATTTTCATGATGAATATATTCAGGGGTTTTGCCAGAAGTTAAATTACTAGGATATAATAGAACTATTTTATTATTGTCTAAGTATTTTAAAGTAAAAGATTTTAAATATTTAGTACTAAATGGTAATGGTACATAAAAATAATTTAAATAATTTTTTAATTTATATATTGTAACTATATTATCACAACTATTTAAATTGGCAGCTTTTTCTTTAAGATTCATTTTTTTATAAAAAGCTAATGCTTCTTTTTTTAAAATATTATATTTTATAAATGGTAAATCAGCATCTATTATTTTAGCCATTTGTTCTTTTATTTGGGAAATATCTTTGATTTGTAAATTAGTTTTATAGTCAATTTCCCCTAACATACCACCAGGAACACTATGCAAATAATAAATTTCGGCATCTGGGTAGATACTTTTTAGCGCTACTTCAAAGATAAATTTAATCCCGGCTTTATAAATTTTAGCTCCATCTAAAGAATTAACATCAAAAAATTCAATAGTTTCATCTTTAGTGGGTGCATCATCTAAAGAAAGCATCTCATTATTTCTTTTTACTCCTAAAACTGTATCTTTATACTTGGAATATCTAGAAATATCAATATATTTTGTCCCAATAGGAACAGTTATTTTTTGATTATTATCAAAAGTAATAGTAACATCCGTCATTTTTAAGCCCCTATTCTATTATATATTATCATAATTTTAATATTTTGTCTTGTTTTTTTTAAAATTATGAATAAAAAATATAATTTATTACTATATATTATTTAGGTGAAAAAATATGAATATTGTTCCAACTGTTATTGAACGAAGTAGTAATCGAGAATATGCTTATGATTTATACTCTCGCCTTCTTAAAGATCGAATTATTTTTTTGAGTGGAGAGATTAATGATAATTCTGCAAATATTGTAGTAAGTGAATTGCTATATTTAGATGCTCAAAGTAATGATGATATTTATTTATATATTAATAGTCCGGGTGGTTCAGTAACTTCTGGTTTAGCTATATATGATACAATGAATTATATTAAAAGTGATGTTAGAACTATTGTAGTAGGAATGGCAGCTTCAATGGGAGCGTTCTTACTTTCTAGTGGAACTAAGGGTAAAAGATTTGCTCTTAAAAATGCTGAAGTAATGATCCATCAAGTTTTAGGTGGAGCTCAAGGACAAGCAACAGATATAAAAATACACGCTGAACATATTTTAAAAATGAAAAAAAAGCTAAATAATATTTTAGCTATTAATACAAATAAATCAATAAAACAAATTACTAAAGATTGTGAAAGAGATAATTTTATGAGTGCTAATGAAGCTTTAGAATATGGTTTAATTGATGAAATAATTTAATTATCTTGTAAGTTGTAAATTAGGGAAAGTTATTTTTATTTGACCTTCTATATTATTTAATTCATAATTAATGTGGGATTTATTTAAAATGTAAATTAACAAATCTTTGACAGTAATATCTTTTTTATGAAGAATTTCTTTATAATAGTTAAGATAAAGTAAGACTAATAAATTATTAATACTGGATACAATCGCATCTTGAGAAGCTAAAAATTCTTTATAATTTTGTTGTTGTTCAAAGTTATTTAACATCTCAAATTGTAAAGTATTCTCTTTAAGATCCTTTAAATATGGTTCAAAAAATTGCTGATATTGTTTAATTTTTTTAGGATTTAAAAATTGACAATAATAGTTTATCCTTTCTAATATTCTTTCATATGATATATTACCTTTTATTAAAGATATTTTTTGAAGTTGGCAGTTATAAACTTCTTCTTGCAATGATAAACTGATAATTTGTTCGGGAGCTATTCTTTCAAAGATAAATGTTTCATCTTGATACAGATTACTACGATATGGCATACCAGTATCTAGGGCTTCTATTTTATTTTCTAAACCTCTATGATAATCGGAAGATGTAAATTCAAAGTAAATCCCATGAGCAATAAATTGTTCATAACCTTCTTTAGGATTACTAGCATCTACGGCGGATATCCACATATTATTATTATAACCTGCAAAATTACGAATATGTTTAGGATTGTTTTCATCATATCTAACAGAGGTTATACCCTTTTCTAATATAGATGGAATAGCAAAAAAATTAAAACCTATGCCATGATAAAATGTTTGAGGTTCTTGATTTATTAACTGACTTTTAATAAAATCATAATTTGTAATATCAATTAAACGGCGATATTCCTTATTGACATATTCAGCTAGTGATGAAAGTTTTTTAGATATTGGTAAACGAAGAAAACGCTCATTTAAGGTTGACTTCATAGTTTTATCAAAACGCATACGATCAAGAGCATCGGCATCTTTTAAAATATTATACAAAATATTGAAACGTTCATATTCCCTTTCTGGTAGTTCATGATTATCAAAGACTACTTGTTTTAATTTATCATCAAGGGAATGACCATCGGTAATGGCTTTAACTAATTCTAAATTTACTGGGTTATTATAAAGGGGATTAGTTTTTAAAAAGTCCATTTTAAAAGTACTGGTAAGCCCGTGGGTTGTATCTTCAAAATCACTAGTACGGCCAATATCATGATATAAAGCTGCATCTAAAATAATTTGCATATCTTCGGTATCAAGATTATAATATCGGCCAATTAAGTAGGCAAAAAACGCTACTTTTTCAGAGTGGTATAGGCCATGAAATTTACTCTTATATAAGTATTCGCTTTTAATATTTTGCATTAACCCTGTGATGAATTCTACATTCATTAATTTCTTTAAATTAGGAAATTTCTTTAAAAATTGGTCATTACTGATTATTTCTGTTAAAAAACTAGTGTGCATTTTGTTTTAATTCCATTCCTTTCGCTTGTTCATTATCTAGGTATTCTTTATATGGTAAACTATATTTTTTACTAAATTCTTCGAAACTAAAAGCAAATAAATCTATTTCTTTGGTTTCTCTTTCTTTTTCGGGATCAGCATAATACCATTCATCATTATATTTAAATTTTAAGATGGTATGTTCTAATTCCAATTC
This sequence comes from uncultured Bacilli bacterium, assembly GCA_947632455.1. GTDB lineage: Bacteria > Bacillota_I > Bacilli_A > RF39 > UBA660 > Caccenecus. The sequence continues at coordinate 3,967 of CANRPK010000003.1, read as the reverse complement.
ATTACTTATGCTAACTCTAACTTGTTTAGCTTCTATTCCAATAGTATTTAACATAAATATCATCATATTTACATACCCTTCACAGACAGCTTTACGATTAACTATAGCCGCATAGCTGGTGTTCATAAGTTTAAATCGGTTCATAAAATAGTCTTTACCTTTAATATCTTTATTTAAAGTATTACGATAATTTTTATCACGGTAATCTAGACCATCATAATCGTATTTTAAAGAAAAGGCAATATATTTATGAATATTTTTTATATCTTCAAAAGTTGGTGGGTCTTGGATATTTAAATTTCTTAAAATTTGTTTTACCCTGAGATACATATTTTTTACTTTATAATAGTCTAAAAGAAAACTGCCATCATCAAAGGATACTTTTTCCGCAAAACTCAAATTAGATAAGCCTGAGGCTAATTTTGCTTCTAAATAATGACGAGTTTTAGGATTATTGCCAAAAGTAAAAGGAAACATGGTCAAATCAAAAATATTTATGGCAGTATCTTGCGTATGGGCTATGTAATCACTAATATTTTCAATGGTTGCTATTCCATTATTTAGTAAAACTACTTCTTCAAGACCTGTCAATTTATCTAATCCTTTTAAATATTTTAGATGGGTATTATTGATTAACTGAAGTTTATGAAGGTTTGGTAAATTAGTTAAATCTAATTCAGTTAAAAAATTGTCATTAAGTATTCTTAAAATTTGCAGACTACTGGCTAATTCTAAGGGTTTAAAATCATGGATTTGGTTTATATTGGGAATTGTGTTACCAGGCATACTTGATATGTCATCACTATATATGTTTAATTCCCTTAAATTTGGTAATTTTTCAATATCCTCTAGTGAAGTCGTACCGGTTAAAGTTAATTTTGTTATTGTGTTTAATTCTTCGGGAGTAAATGTACCATTAAAGCCAAATATACTCGTGCGAATACCTACTCTTTTAAGCTCGCTTAATATTTCTAAGGCTAATTCATAATTATTAATAGTCATAGTATCTCCTTTTTATGGTTATATCTTACCACAAATAGAAAGTACTGTCAAAATTTAAGTGCTTATTATTGTCACTTATAGTCAATTATTGTCTTTTTCTTGATGTTTTTTGATTAAATTACGCACCTTAATAAAATGATGATTAACGCCGCTTTTCCCTATTTTATAGTCTGTTTCCATACTTATGATGTCTGCTAATTCTTTTAAGGATGTTTCTGGATACTTATTACGATACTCCAAAACTATTTTAGTACTTTCATCAAGTAAACTATACAAATCATTTTCTTTTAAATACATAATATCTTCTAATTGCTTTAAGCCTGTACTAATTGTTTTTTCTTGATTGGCAATTTCACAATTATTTAATCTATTTACCATATTTTTATGGTCTCTATATATTCTAATATCTTCAAAGTAAAAATAGCTTTGTATTGCTTTAAACATTCTAATTATTTCACTAATAATTTCGGCATTTTTTATGTATACCATATATTTAGAGTTTCTTTTTAAATATTTAGCATGAATATCTAGTTTTTTAAATAATTCTACAATAAATTTAGCTTCACGATTTAAATCTGTGACTATTTCTAGGTGATAGCCACTTGATGCTGGATCGTTAATAGTTCCAGTAGCTAAAAATACTCCTTGGAGATACGCTATAATCTCTTCTTTTGCTAAAAAGAAGTAATCACTTGGTAAAACTGGACGATTATTTTCCATAATATTTAGGACTTTTAAAATATGATCAACTTTATCATTTACTTCAATTATATATATTTGTTTTACTCTAAATCTTTTTTGGTTACGAATTATTATTTTTGGCTGAATATTAAATATTTCTTTTAAATCACAATATATTCTTCTAGCTACGCTAGCATTTTCTAGAGTTACCATAATATTGCCTTTAAATACTCCGGCAAAGCGTAAAAAACCTGATAGCTCGCATATTTTTTCGGATTCATTGATTGGATTTTTGACTATTTCTTCTTTTACCCTAGTAGTATATGTCATTTTATTCTTTCTCCATTAGTATTGAAAATACTAAATATGCCGTTTTTAAAGTGTCGTGTCTTAAATAATTATCTTCTATGGAATAAATTTTGTCTTTGATAATTTTAACTTTTAATTTTTTTAATTCACTTTCATCTAGTTCAACAGGATCTTTTTGCTCTTCTGTGGCGTATTTTTCCGCTAAATCTTGAGGAATTGGATAGTTATTGGCAATTACCATGTTTATGGCATTTTTGCCTAAATAATCATTTAATATTTTTATATGATTACTGACTTTATAGTTATCTGTTTCACCTGGTTGTGTCATTAGGTTACATATATAAAGTTTTGGGGCTTTACTCTTGGATATTGCTTCCACTACTGAAGGAATTATGATGTTAGGAATAATACTTGTTAATAAGCTACCTGCAGAGAAAATAATTAAATCAGCTTCTTTAATTGCTGCTAGTACTTCGGGATTGGCTTTAACTTTATGATCATAGATAATTTTTTTTATTTGTTTTTTTGTTTTGGTAATGCTTGTCTCTCCATATACTTTTTTGTCGTCCTCAGTAATCGCAACTAATTCAGCGTTTTCTTCGGTAATCGGTAATATTTGCCCTTCTATATCAAGTAACTTGGCAAATACAGGAATTGCATTGGCAAAGTCACCTTTTTGCTCCAGTAAAGCTGTTAATAATAAATTCTTAATAGAATGGTTGCCTAAAGCTCGCGAATGATTAAATCGGTAATTCATTAAATTTATTATATCTTTATCTGTATTACTCATTGATAGTAAAACTTTAGAGATGTCCCCAACAGCTGGGATTTTAAAATCTTTTCGAAGTCTGAGGGTAGAACCTCCGTTATCCGAAACAGAAACTACTGCTGTTATATCTATTGGAAATAATTTTAATCCTTTTAACATTTGGGATAGGCCAGAGCCTCCACCGAAAATAACAATTTTTTTCATATATATCACTAATACTACTTTATCATAATTTACAAAAAAAAAGAACATTTATTTAGATGTTCATGTGTAAATATTTTAAATTTGTTTAATTCTGTTGGATTATTATTTTATTTTTTATGTGTTCTCTAGTTTCTATAATTTTCTGCAGATCGCTGGTAATTGTTACCCATTTTACTTGAATATCTTTTTCTCGTTCATGTCTTTTGGGATCATTTGTTAAATTACGATCATAGCATTTTATATTAAGAGTGCTTACATTGACATATTCGTTGGAATTTTGGCTTTTTTCTATTAAATATTTGAATATTTCGTCTTTGGTGGCCCAAATAAAATTATATGGTGTCCCATAAATGATTGCTTCACAACTATAACTTTGGTTTTCTGTTCCAAGAAATAAAAATCTTGATATTAAGCTTATTTTTGCATATAATTTATTTATTTCTTGATTTATTTCAATTATATCCTTTTTCATATATTTCACATATGTTTTTGTGTCTACTTTTTGGTTATTTATTTTCCCTACTATGAAATCATCAAATTTTTTTATTGTCGGATCTTCTATGCCTATTTTTTGAAGATATTTATAAAATCTATATTTATTTTCTTGATGCATGGAGCATGCTTGCCCTGTTTTTATACTTATTCCCTTCACTATATTATTCATTTTTAATTTTATATCGGCTTTTTCATAATAATTGCTACGCCAACATTTTATTTTTTCTTCTGATTGTACATTTCCATAGATGCTTTTTAATAAATCTTGCCCAGTTTCGGGTAAGTCACTTATTTTTTTGTTATTAAAATATTTGACAAAGTTATATTCATTTTTTATTCCTTCTTGCATTACTTTAATCCCCCTAAGTTTATTTTAACATTGCTTTTATATTATTTTTGTCGAATTAAGGTAATGTAATTATTTTTTTGCAAAAAAAAAGACCGCAACTTCCTATTTTCGCATAAACTATCTTCGGCGTTCTAGTGCTTAACTTCTCTGTTCGGGAT
>CANRPK010000002.1 GCA_947632455.1 uncultured Bacilli bacterium | reverse complement strand
TATTAAATGTTGCATTATTTGGTATGACAGCAAAAGAATGGAGAGAAATTAATCCAGAATTGGCTAAAGAAGGAAATATTAGAGATTACACTGATTTAGTACATTTAGTCATATTAAACAATTTAGAAAACTCTAATGCTGAGTTTATTAAGTTAGGATTATCACAAAAAGAAAGATTAATAAGACTTAATGATTCTGCTAGAAATCAAATGGAAATATTAAAAAACAATAATGGTATAAAAGAATTAGAAACTATTGATAAAGATTTAATTGAAACTAAATAGATATTATCAATTTAGGAAACTAGTTAAAATTAATTTAGTAAAAGCGGTGCAATAAAGAAAATATATTGAAAAAAAATTATTTTTATGATATATTGAATATGTCAAGGAAACTTGCATAAAATAAAAAAGGGAACATTCAGTTTTTGCGAGTTGAATGCCTACCCAATTAATATTGTTTAGACATTTAATTCAATGAAGAATTAAGTGTCATTTTTTTATTACTACTATCATAACGATAAGGAGAAATAAAATGATAGCAATGAGCTTTAGAACTTTTATAACAAAAGTCTTAGTTTTCATCTTTATCAAACCTCCTCTCTATAAGAGATTTGGTAGACACTCAACAACTAATGTTCCCTGCTAAAATTATACCAAACAATCGTTCTATACACAATAATTTTTTACTAAATTATGTTAATTTAAAAAATATGATTGTATATCGGTCATAATTAATTAATTAAAGCGACAATAAAGAAAATAGCTTGAAAAAAAATTATTTTTATGATATATTTAATATGTCAAGGAAACTTGCATAAAATAAAAAAGGATACATTTGATTGTGAGAATCAGATGTAATCCCTTAATGGATGTCATCTGAAATCAACGATTGTTGAAATCAGATGTTTTTACTATTTAAATAGTAAAGTGATTACTATAAAGAATAATAGCAGAATTATAATAAATTGAGAAAGTTCTCGTTTTGTCATAATAAACCACCACCTTTCTCTTATCTTTTGATAATTGAAAGGGAAAACACCTGATATATTTCAAATGTATCCATAAACATTATATCAAACAAATGTTCTTAATACAATGATTTTGTACTAAATTATTTTGATTTAGAAAATATGATTGTATATTAGTCATAATTAATTTATAAAAGTGTTGCAATAAAGAAAATAGCTTGAAAAAAACTATTTTTATGATATATTGAATATGTCAAGGAAACTTGCATAAAATAAAAAGGGAACATTCAATATTTCAGTGTTGAGTGTTACCCAATATTTAGTGTAGCACCTAATTCAAACTGTTTGAGTTAGGTGCGCTTTTAATTTAGAATTACGAAGAGTAATACTATAAGTAAAAGGATGACAATGATTAAAGCAAAGATTAAAAAATCTTTCTTAGTCATCAAACATTACCTCCAATCTATAAAGATAGAGGTAGCACCCAACTATTAAATATTCCAAGTTAATTATATCAAACGCTTGTTCTTGGACCAATGAGAGTAAATTAAAATACTATTAAGTGTGAATAAAAATATTTATTTTTGGGTAATTTTAAATAGTCTTTTTAATAAGATCTAAACATATATTTTATGGGAGTGATTAAATGAATTTTAAAAGCTATTTAAAAAGTATATTAGTTCCTTTAGTTTTAGGAGTTATTGTGGGGTTTATAACATCTAGGAGTATGAACTATGATATTTTAGTAAAGCCAGTACTAGCTCCACCGGGGATATTATTTCCAATAGTTTGGAGTATATTATATATTTTAATGGGTATTAGTTATGGGATGTTAAAGATAAAAGGAATATCTAAGGAAAGCCAGAAAATATATTATTTACAATTAGGGGTAAATTTATTATGGCCAATTATATTTTTTATTTTTAAATTAAGATTTATAGCATTTATTTGGATTATTTTATTAGATATATTAGTAGGATTAATGATTAAATATTTTTATAAAGATAATAAAGTTGCTAGTTATTTACAAATTCCTTATTTAATTTGGGTTTTATTTGCGACATATTTAAATTTAGCAATATATTTACTTAATAGATAGAAAAATTAAAATATATATGATAATATATAAATGGTGATTTAATTTGAAAAAGATAAGTATATTAATTGTAGTTATGTTATTATTTTTAGGAGGGTGCGGTAAAGATATGAAGCAAGGAACACTTGAAGGTTATAATTATGAAGAAACAGATGAAGTAACTAATTATGTAAAAATTGTAACTGATAAAGATAAAGTGATATTAGTAGAGTTATATCCAGATGAGGCTCCAATAAGTGTTGCTAATTTTCAAAAATTAGTACAAAATAAATATTATGACGGAACTATTTTTCATCGAGTTGTAGAAAATTTTGTAATTCAAGCTGGGGGATACAATAAAAATGGTTTATTAGATGAAGTATCAGATATTAAAGGGGAGTTTGCAAATAATGGGGTTCAAAATGATTTAAAGCATAAAAAAGGAACTATATCTATGGCGAGAAGCGATGATATGGATAGTGCTAGCAGTCAATTCTTTATTTGTGTTAGTGATGATTTAGAATATTTAGATGGTAATTATGCGGCTTTTGGACAAGTTATTGCAGGATATGAGACAGCGGAAGAAATTTCGAAAGTAGAAACAGATATTTATGATAGACCAGTAACTAATCAAGAAATTAAAACGATAAGATTTGTTAAAATGGTTAAGTAGTATATGTCAAGAACTCCATTATGGAGTTTTAAATTGCTATAATTTGTGTTAGAATAATTTTTGGAGGAATTTTATGCGCGATATTAAAATAAATGGTATTTATAAACATTTTAAAGGAGATTATTATATAGTTTTGGATGTAGCTATTCATTCTGAGACAAAAGAAGAATTAGTAATTTATCGAGCTTTATATGGTGATAATAAGTTATATGCTCGGCCTAAAGAAATGTTTTTAGAAAAAGTGGATAAAGTTAAATATCCAAAAGTAAAACAAGAATATCGTTTTGAACTTCAAGATATTAAAAGCGTAAATATTTAATACTTAAGTGGGGGTTTTATGGAACAATTAATAATTAGAAATATAGATGATTGGATTGCTTTTTTTGAAGGTTTAAATAATTTAAAAGAGCAAACATATAATGTAGTTAGTAAGGGTATTATATCTTTACAAGCTTTAAAAGATAATAATTTAGTTTCTTTTAATGAAGTTGGAGAGTTATTTAATTTATTAGTTAAAATTAAGATTAGAAATTTTGATGAGGCAATAAAGTTATTAGAAAGTTTGGGGAGTTTTTATAGTTATCAAAAACCTTTAAAAGAAATAAAAGAATTGAAAGAAAAATATGGAATTACTCATTTAGCTTTTCAAACTAAAGATAAAGTTATTGTATCAGAGTATTATACTTCTAATAAATTTATTAAAGTATATAATTTAGATAATTGTATAGTGGAGAAAAATTTTGATTTAACTACTAATGGGCTTACTCAAGTTATTTTAAATGGGCATAGAGCTTATATAATTGAACAAAGAATGTTAGATGAACCAACTAGTGATTTTAATAAAAGAATTATTTGTACTAGAGATTTTCGGTTAAATATTAATTTATTACCCCAAAAAGAAGAAATGGATATTTATAAAATAAAGCAAGAAAGAAAATTATTATTTACTAATTTATTATATTATTTAAGTTGTAGTTCGAAGAAAGTTACTTTAATTATTGATAATCCTAATCAAGAGTATTTACAAGATGAAGAAATTAGAAAAGATTATTTTACAATTAGTAGTGATGGAAAATTAAGAGGAGATCATCAAGATTTAGAACCTAGATCATCAAGATATTTAAATATATCAAAAATTGAGGTTAGCGATGCTAATTTTGTAGTAATTAGTAAAGTTTTAGAAAGAGATATTCAAAAAATATATTTAATTGTAAAACAAGACTTTTTAGAAGAATTTAAAAAAGATTGTAGTGAATATCTAATAAAAATTTTAGATTTATTTGTTAGTGAGGATATTAAAGTTAGATCTTTGATGTTAGATTAAATTTTTGTTGATTTTTTTGGGTTTGTATAATATAATGTTTATTGAAGTTTATTCAAAGTTTAAATTGTAAAATTTTAAATATTAAATGTTTAAATTTACTCCTTTAAATTTATACTTAGATTAAACCGATTTTAAAAGAAGGAGGACTTGTATGGCAGTTTCTAAAGAAACAAAAGCTAAATTAATTAAAGAATTTGGTAAAAATGATAAAGATTGTGGTTCAACAGAAGTTCAAATTGCAATTTTAACTCATGAAATAAATGAACTAACTGAACATTTAAAAGTTCATAAACATGATTATCATTCAAATCGCGGACTTTTAATGAAAGTTGGTAAAAGAAGAAAATTACTTACTTATTTAAAAGATAATGATGTTGTTAGTTATAGAAATGTAATTAGTAAGTTAAATTTAAGAAAATAAAGGCACGAAAATTTTTAGTGTCTTTTTTTATACGAAGGAGGATTTATGAAGAAAGTATTTAAATTAGATTTTTTAGGAAGAGATTTAATTGTTGAGACTGGTGAGTTAGCAAAACAAACTGATGGAGCTGTTTTAGTTAGATATGGGGATACAGTTGTATTATCAGTTGTAGTAATGGGTAAAGAAGTTGTTGGTCAAGATTTCTTTCCTTTACAAGTTTTATATCAAGAAAAATTATATTCAGTAGGTAAAATTCCAGGAGGATTTATTAAAAGAGAAGGTAAACCTAGTGATGCGGCAACTTTAGCAGCGCGATTAATTGATCGTCCAATTAGACCAATGTTTGATGAAGATTTAAGACAAGAAATTCAAGTAGTTAATACAGTATTATCAGTAGATCCTGATAATAGTCCAGAAATGGCAGCTTTATTTGGTACTAGCTTATGTTTAGGAATATCAAAAATACCTTTTGATGGTCCTGTAGCGGGAGTAATGGTTGGCAAAGTAGGTAAAGAATTAGTTATAAATCCGACGACTGCTCAAGCAGAAGAAAGTACGTTATCTTTAACGGTTGCCGGAACTAAAGAAGCTATTTGTATGGTTGAGGCTGGGGCTCAAGAATTAAGCGAAAAAGAAATGTTAGAAGCTTTAATGTTTGGGCATGAAAATTTAAAAAAACTATGTGATTTTCAACAACAAATAATTGATGAAATTGGGGAAGAAAAAATTGAACTTGCTAAAGCAGAACTTGATCCAGAAATAAAGAAGGCGGTAGAAGATTTTGCTACGGCAGATATGCTTAAAGCTATTCAAATTAAAGATAAATTAGAAAAGTATGCGGCTATAGATGAAGTAAAAGCAAGAACTATAGAGAATTTTACAGAAATTTATGCAGAAGATGAAGATAGTGAAGATAAACTTAAACAAGTAGAAAAGATTGTTAATTTAATTGAAGGTAATGAAGTAAGAAAATTAATTACCGATAAAAAGATAAGACCTGATGGTAGGGCAATGGATGAGATTAGACCTCTTTCTTGTGAAATAGATTTACTTCCAAGAACGCATGGTTCAGCAGTATTTACAAGAGGTGAAACTCAAAGCTTAGCAACTACAACTTTAGGAGCTTTAGGAGAACATCAAATTTTAGATGGACTTGGTTTAGAAGATTCAAAAAGATTTATGTTACATTATAATTTCCCAGCATTTTCAGTGGGAGAAACAGGAAGATATGGAGCTCCAGGTAGAAGAGAAATAGGACATGGAGCTTTAGGAGAAAGAGCTTTAGCTCAAGTTATACCATCAGAAGATGAATTTCCTTATACAATTAGAGTAGTTAGTGAAATTTTAGAGAGTAATGGTTCTAGTAGTCAAGCGACTATTTGTGCAGGATGTCTATCTTTAATGGCGGCGGGTGTACCAATTAAAGCACCGGTGGCTGGTATAGCAATGGGACTTATTCAAGCGGAAGATAAGAAAAAATATACTATTTTAACTGATATTCAAGGTTTAGAAGATCATATGGGAGATATGGATTTTAAAGTTGCGGGTACTAAAAAAGGTATTTGTGCTTTACAAATGGATATAAAGATAAAAGGAGTTACAGAAAAGATTTTAAAAGAAGCTTTAGCTCAAGCTAAAAAAGCAAGATTAGAAATTTTAGATGTAATGGGTAAATGTATTAGTGAGCCAAGAAAAAGTTTAAGCAAATATGCGCCTAAGATTGATACATTTAAAATTAATCCTGATAAGATTAAAGATGTTATTGGTCGTGGGGGAGAAATGATTACAAAAATTATTTTAGAGGCTAGTCAAGTTAAAACGGTTAATGATAAAGATGCTGTTAAGGTTGATTTAGAGGATGATGGAAGAGTAATTATTTATCACCAAGATGCGGAAATTATTGCAAAAACGAGAAAAATGATTGAAGAAATAGTTAAAGAAGTAGAAGTTGGTGCTATTTATACTGGTAAAGTAGTAAAAGTAGAAGACTTTGGTTGCTTTGTGGAATTATGGCCTGGTTGTGAAGGTTTAGTACATGTATCAGAATTAGATAATAAACGGGTAGAAAAACCAAAAGATATGGTTAGAGTTGGCGATAAAATTATAGTTAAAGCTTTAGGCTATGATAATCGTGGACGTTTAAACTTATCAAGAAAGCAAGCTTTACCAAAAACAGAAAGTAAAGAAGATAAAAAAAGAAAATAAAATTTCAACTTAAGGAGAGAACATGATAGAGATTTCAAAATTAGAAAAATTAGCCTTTGGGTTATTAACATTAAATAAACAAACGGGAAGAAGAAGTATAGCAGAGACGGAATATCAAAAATTTAATAAGTATTTACATGAAAATTATGAATTTACAGATGCTTGGGTATCAACAATGGATACCGAGGAAATACATGAATATTTTGATGAAATAGTAGTTGATGGTAGTAAAGTTTATAGATTAAGACCTGATTGTACATTAAATGATTTAAATAAAATAGTTATTTATTTTCCAACTAATTTTTTAAAGGTTGTTTTTAGTCCTGATGCTATAGACAGTTTTGATGTTTTTACTAAAGAAGATGAAGATGATTTAAAACAATTTAAATTGGTGGATGAGAGATATCAATTACAAACTTTATTAGAATTAGCTAATTTAGAAAAGAAATTACGCAGTACTAAAAAGAAATTGCAACAGATAAGAAATAATTCGGGAGTTTATATCGATGTTGATTTAGCTAAAAATATACTTAAATCTGAGGATGTTTTGGATGTAAATAATTTTACGGAAATGTATGAAGGATATTTTAGCAGATAAAAAGAATTCAAATGACTTGAATTCTTTTTAGTTTTTAGAGATTAAATTATTTATTTTTTCAACTGATGTATTATTATCCAATTTTTGTAATCTTTTTTGCATATTTTGAAGAATTGAGGGAGTGGCTTGAATTTTTTTTAGGGCGCGTTTAAAAGAAAATTTACCACGAACTCTAATGCCATATTTTCTTTTATGAATAAATTTGGCATTATATTTTTCTTGACCTCCAACTCCAGGGACTAAAAGCATTGGTACTTTCATTTCTAAACATTCAGTTACAGTTGCTCCGCCTGGTTTAGTAATGACTAAATTACTTATTTTCATAAGATTTAAAACATCGGTAGAATAACCTAAAACTTGAACATTTTTGAGGTTATTATCTTTAATGAAAGCATCACTTTTTTCTTTTAGTTTTTGATTTTTACCACATATAAATATTATATAGATATCATAGTTTAATTTACAAATAATTTTTAAATAATCAAAGTAGTACATACTTCCAGAAGAAGAACCGCCAAAAAATAAATATACGGGTTTATTACTTGGAATGTTATATCTTTTATATATTGTTTTATTATCTTCTAATTTTTGTAAAGCAGTAATATTTAGAGGAAGACCATAAGGGAATATTTTATTAGCACTAACGCCTTTTTTGATTAGTTCTTCTTTAACTATTTCATTTGCGACTATATATCCATCTTCATTTTGCCAATTCTTTGTCCATAATTCATGGGTATGATAATCAGTAATAATGGTATATATTTTACTATTTATAAGATTTAATTTATTATAATGGGAAATTATATTACTACAAAAGAAATGGGTTGATATTGTAATATTAGGATTAAATTTAGTAATATCTTTTCGTAAGTTTTCATTATCAAAACTTTTTTTAGATATACGATTATTTAAAGCTGTGGTTAATTTATGATCCATTATTTCATAAGCTATATCAAAAAGTTTTTCTTTTCGATGAGTTAATACCCAATTATATAATTTAAGACCTACTTTACCAATAAAATTACAATAACTAGTCATGTCTAAAAGTTTTACTTCAACTTTATTATGTTCACTTATATATTTAGCAACATATTCGGCGATTGATTTATGACCTGATCCATATTGAGCATATAATATTAAGATTTTTTTCATAGCAATACCTCTTTTTAATTATATAATATTTTATAATTTTTTGAAATGCTTTTAAATATTTATAGTATAATAAATGTAACGGAGATGATTTTATGATAGGTATTTTTGATTCCGGTATAGGGGGTGTCACAGTATTTAGGGAAATATTAAAGACTTTACCTAATTATGATTATATATATTATAGTGATTCTTTAAATAATCCTTACGGGGATAAATCACAAAAAGAATTATTGGCTATAGTGGATAATATTGTAAATTATTTAGTAAATAGAGGATGTAAAATAATTGTAATAGCGTGTAATACGGCTAGTGCTTTATGTAAAGAATATTTAAGAGAAAAATTTAATGTTCCTATTATTGCGATTGAACCGGCGATCAAACAAGTCTATGATAAAAAAACACCAGGGAAGACTTTACTTATGGCAACAAAAGGGACTATGGATTCCGAAAAATTTAGAGAGTTATATGAAAAGTATGATAATAAAGAAATATACTTACAAGAGTGTGCAGGCTTAGCGGATTTGATTGAAAATGATGATCAAGAACAAATTAGAGAATATATAAATAAATATTTAAAGAAGTATCAGGGAGTAGAAAATATTATTTTAGGTTGTACGCATTATCCATTAATTAAAGAAGAATTAAAAGAAGTATTAGGGGATGTGTATTTTTATGATGGAGCAAAAGGGGTAGAAAAAGAATTAGAAAGAGTTATCAATAAAATTGGTTTAGAACAATCTAAGGGATCAATAGAATTTATTGACAGTGCTAAAAATAAAAAAAAGATAGATAGGTTTTGGAGTTTATTAAATTAGACTATCTTTTTCTTTTTTTAGGGGAATAGCTTCATCTATGCGACCCATAATATAATCACATGAAACATTAAATATTTTAGCATATTCCATTAAAAATGATGTTAATATTAGAGTTTTTCCACTTTCATAACGAGATATAACTCCATTATCAGTATTTAATACTTTAGCAATATATTCTTGAGTATAACGATTTAATTTTCGTAAACGTTTGATACGACGACAATGTTCTTCATAGTTAATATTTTTATGCATATATGGATATTTTTTTTCGGTGGTAAAGTTTAGAGCGTAGTCTAAAGATACATCAAAATAATTACAGAAATCAATCAGTCTATTTAAAGGTATGATACTAGTTTCAGTTTCCCAAACACAATAGGTACTTACCGCGATGCCTAATATATTAGCAATATCTTTTTGCTTTAAATCATGTTCATCTCTTATATATCTTAAATTCATTTGTTTTATCCCACTCTCATTAGCAATAATTTTACAAAAAAATATAGGTATATTTACATACTCTTTATTCATTATCAACATTTTTTGTAAATTAACATAAAAAAATATAAATTTCTAGTATTATTGTATCGCAGTTTATAAATATATTATAGATTAATAAGTGTAAAGATGCTTTTGGAAAATAATTATTTTTGTTATAATAATATTTAGGTGGTAGAAATGTTAGAAGGGTTAAATAAAGAACAATTAGAGGGAGTAAAACATGTAGATGGCCCTTGTTTAGTTATCGCGGGGGCTGGGTCAGGTAAGACTAAAGTTTTAACAACAAGAATTGCTTATTTAATTAAAGAAGGAATTAAAGATACAAATATTTTAGCAATAACTTTTACGAATAAAGCGGCTAAAGAAATGCGGGATAGATTAAATATTTTAGTGCCAGATAATCATGTTTTTGTTGGAACATTTCATTCTTTTGGATTAAAAATTATTAGAGAAAATTTAGATAAATTAGAATTACAAAAGAATTTTACAATAATAGATTCTGATGATGGATTAAGTTTAATTAAAAAAATTATGAAAGAACTTAATTATGATGTAAAAGAGATTAGTCCTTATTTTATTAGAAGTAAAATTAGTTTTATTAAAAATGAATTATTAACAGAAGCTGATATGCTTAAATATTTTAATACGGAAGCAGAAATGAAGGCTATTGAAGTTTATAAAGAGTATCAAAAAGTTTTAAGAAAGAATAACAGTGTTGATTTTGATGATTTACTAGCTTTACCGGTTTTATTATTTAAGAAGGATAAAGAAGTATTAGATAAATATCAAGAACATTTTAAATATATTTTAATTGATGAGTATCAAGATACAAATGAAGTACAATACAATATGAGTAAATTATTAGGGGCTAAATATCGTAATGTATTTATTGTGGGAGATATGAACCAAAGTATTTATCGATTTAGAGGGGCTAATTTTCGAAATATTTTAAATTTTGAAAAAGATTATAAAGATGCTCACGTTATATTATTGGAACAAAATTATCGAAGTACGAAAAATATTTTAGATGCGGCTAATTCGGTAATAAAAAACAATAAAGAAAGAAAAGATATGGAACTTTATAGTGAGCTTGGTGAGGGTGTAAAAGTAAAATATATGCGCAGCTATGATGAAAAACATGAAGTTACTTTAATTGTGGAAGAAATTAAAAAATTATTAGATATGGGTTATAAATATCAAGATATGGCAATATTTTATCGAACTAATGCCCAATCAAGAAATGTTGAAGAAGTATTATTAAAAAATAATTTACCTTATAAAGTAATAGGCAGTTATTATTTCTATAATCGTAAAGAAGTTAAAGATTTACTTTGTTATTTAAGACTTATTAACAATCCTAATGATGATATAAGTTTAAGAAGAATTATAAATGTACCAAAAAGAAAAATTGGTAATAAATCAGTAGATAATTTAGAACAATTAGCTAAAGAAAAAAATATTTCAATGTTTGAAGCCATAAGTGAAGGAAAAGAATTAGAATTTAAGGAATTAATTCGTCAGTTACAGGATGATGCTTTAAATTTAAGTTTAACAGAATTAGTAGATGATATTTTAGATAGAAGTGGAATTAAAAAAGAATTAGAAAATGAACATACTTTAGATAGTGATTTAAGACTGGAAAACTTAATGGAATTTAAGAGTATTACAGCATCTTTTGAGGCTCGAACAGGATCAGTTAATTTAGGTGATTTTTTAGATGAAATTAGTTTAATCGCGGATATTTCAGAACATCAAGATACTGAAGAAGTAATAACGTTAATGACTTTACATAGTGCTAAAGGCTTAGAGTTTAAAGTAGTATTTATTATTGGAATGGAAGAAGGAATTTTTCCCCATGCCAACGCTTTTTTAGAGGGCGATGAAGGAATTGAAGAGGAAAGAAGACTTTGTTATGTAGGTTTTACTAGAGCTAAAGAAAGATTATATCTTACAAATGCTAAAAGAAGAATGTTATATGGTAAAACAAATACTAATATGCCTTCAAGATTTATAAATGAAATTAATAAAGAAGTATTAGAAACAAGTAATTTAAGTATAAAAGAAGAAAAAGTTATTGATAAAAATGAAATGTATACGGATGAAGTTGTAGATTACAAAACTGGAGATGTAGTAATGCATACAATATATGGTAAAGGAGTTATTGTTGGGGTTGATGATAAATTTGTTAGTGTAGCTTTTGCGAGAAATTTTGGAATTAGGAAGTTAATGAAAAATCATAAGGGATTAAAGAAATTATAGTTTTATGCTATAATATTTTTAATAATAGGAGGCAAGAATGAAAAAAACAATAGTAGTATTGGCTGCGGGAATGGGCAGTCGTTTTGGCGGTTTAAAACAAGTTGAAGTAGTAGGCCCTAATGGAGAGTTTATTATTGATTATTCAATATATGATGCCATCTGTGCGGGTTTTTCCAAAGTAGTATTTATTATTAAGAAGGAAATGCAAGAGGTATTTCATGAGACTATTGGTAAAAGATTAGCTAATAAAATTGAAGTAGTATATGCCTATCAAGATATGAGTATTTTACCAGAAAATATTAATATTCCTAGCAGTAGAATTAAGCCTTTAGGAACAGCGCATGCTTTATATTGTGCTAAAGATGTAATTCATGAAGATTTTGTGATTATATCGGCGGATGATTTTTATGGCAAAGAAGCCTTTGAAGTAGCAAGTAAATTTTTAGATGAAAGTAATAATTATGGAATAATTGGTTATGAATTAGGTAGTACTTTACCATCTAGTGGAGCAGTAAAAAGAGGAATTTGTTTTACTGATAATAAAGTATTAACTGATATAGTAGAATGTTTGGTAAAAGAGGAAGGAGAAAAAATAAAAGCAACGGCTTTAGATGATAATAAAGAATATATTTTAGATGAACATCAACCAGTTTCTATGCTTATGTATGTTCTTAGAAAAGATATATTTACTTATTTAGAAAAAGATATAAAAACATTTTTTAGGGATAAAGATTTAGAGACAGTAGAATATTTACTTCCTAGTGTTTTAGATCAAGCGATGAAAGAGAAAGCTATAAATATAGATTTAGTTTTAACCAAAGCTAAATGGTTGGGAATTACTTATAAAGAAGATTTAGCAGATTTAAAAGAAGCAATTAAACAATTAATAGAAAAGGGGGAGGAACCAATTAATCTTTGGGGATAATTATGGAAGAGATAAAGAAAAGAATTGAAGAATTAACTAAAATATTAAATAAAGCTAATTATGAATATTATAATTTAGATAATCCAACTATTACTGATCAAGAATATGATAAATATTTAAGAGAATTAATAGTACTTGAAGAAAAATATCCGGAATTTAGTGATCCTAATAGTCCAACTAAAAGAGTTGGGGGAGAAGCTATAGATAAATTTTTAAAAGTAAAACATAAAATTCCTATGATTAGTTTAGCTAATGTATTTAATGAAGAAGAAATAAATGATTTTACTAATAGAATTAAAAATGCAGGATTTAATCCAGAATATGTTTGTGAATTAAAAATAGATGGATTAAGTGTTTCACTACATTATGAACATGGAAAATTAGTTTTTGCGGCGACTAGAGGAGATGGGGTAACAGGAGAAGATATAACTCATAATGTTAAAACAATAAAAACAGTACCATTAGATTTAAAAAGAGATATTGATATAGAAGTTCGGGGAGAAATCTATATGAATAAAGCAACTTTAGAAAAACTTAATCGGGAAAGAGAAAAAAATGGAGAAGTTAAATTACAAAATGTAAGAAATGCGGCTGCGGGGTCAATAAGACAATTAGATCCTAAGATAGCTAGTAAAAGACATTTAGATACATGGATATATCATTTACCTAATCCTTTAGATTATGGAATAAAAACGCATCAAGAAGCTCTTGATTTTATGAAAGAGTTAGGTTTTAAAGTTAATCCTGATTCAAGATTAGTTAAAACTGAAAAAGAAATTATGGAGTATATTTCAGAATATACAAAAAAAAGAAGTAGTTTACCATATGAAATAGATGGAGTAGTTATAAAAGTTAATAATGTAGTAATGCAACAAGAATTAGGTTCTACAGTAAAATATCCAAGATGGGCAGTAGCTTATAAATTTCCAGCAGAAGAAGTTTTAACTAGGCTTAAGGATATAAAATTTACAGTAGGTAGAACAGGGCAAATAACTCCTAATGCGGTATTAGATCCAGTTTTAGTGATGGGTTCAACTATTTCTAGAGCGACATTACACAATGAAGATTATTGCCGAGAATTAGATTTAAGAATTGGAGATATAGTTTCAATTAAAAAAGCGGGAGATGTAATTCCTGAAGTAGTAGAGCCAAAATTAGAGCGAAGAACAGGAAATGAAATTCCTTTTGAAATGATTAAAAATTGTCCAATATGTGGTTCTTTATTAGTTAAAAAAGGTAATGTTGATTATTTTTGTGTTAATGAGGATTGTCCTAAGAAAAATATTGAAGGATTAATTCATTTTGCTAGTCATAATGCCATGAATATTGATGGTTTAGGTGATGAAATAATTGAAGATTTTTATAATGAAGGTTTTTTAAAGACTATTCCAGATTTTTATCATTTAAAAGAACATAGAGATGATATTATTGCTTTAGAAGGATATGGTAATAAAAAAGTTAGCAATTTATTAATTGCGATTGAAGAGTCTAAAAATAATAGTTTAGAACGATTAATTTTTGGTTTAGGTATTGCGGGAATTGGCGCTAAAAATGCTAAGTTATTAGCTAGTACTTATAAAAATATGACTAATCTTAGTAATGCTAGTTTTGATGATTTAACAAGTATTAGAGATATTGGAGATATTTTAGGTGAAAATATTGTTAATTATTTTGCTAATCCCAATAATATAGAATTAATTAATACTTTAGAAGATATAGGAATTAATATGAACTATATTGGCAATGAAGTAGCAAGTAATCCACTTATTACGGATAAAAAATTTGTAATTACGGGGACTATTAGTTTTATGAGTAGAGAAGATATTAAAAGTTTAATTGAAGCTTATGGGGGTAAAACGGTAGATAGTGTTAGTAAGAATACAGATATTGTAATTGTTGGGGAAGCCCCAGGAAGCAAATATGATAAAGCTCAAGCTTTAGGAATAGAAATATGGAATGAAGATAAATTTAAAGAAATAGTAGATAGTTTGTAAACTATTTACTTTTTTTGTAAAACTTTGTAAAATAATTATAAATTGCGGGATTTAATATTTAATGTTATAATATATTTCATAAGAGGAGATATAATGAAAAAATTAAAAAAGTTTTGGCAAGAGAATAGTGTCTTATTAGTATTATTACTAATATTGATTGCTTGTTTAGTAGCAATTTCTGTTGTCGTATTTACATATTTTGTTGGAACAAATAGTTCAAAATATGGAGATAGATTAGAGGGAATTGATAAACATCCTTTTACCAAAGAAGTACAAAAAGATATTATTAGTAAATTAGAAGAAAATGAAGTTATAGAAGATGCTTTAATAGAGACTAAAGGGAAAAGAATAATTATTACAATTAAATATGTAGCGGGTACAACTTTAGTGGATGCCCAAAGTAAAGCTTTAGCTTCATTAGAATATATAGATGAAGATATTCAAAGTTTTTATGATTTAGAATATCAAATAGAAGCAGATGCAACAGAAAATGCGGATGGTTTTGTTTTAACTGGTTCTCATAATGTTGGGGGAACCGGAGGAATAGTTTGGGTTCAAAATAATGTAACAGAAGAAGAGTAGGTTGTTATGAAAAACAAAAAGAATGTTATTATTACAATAGTTATTATTTTACTTGGTATAGTAACAGGAATTGTAACTTATAATATACTAACTGATGAAAATAAATTATCAGCTAGTGAAAAAAAATGGATAAATAATAATATTAATACTGTTTTAAATGTTAATGTTGTAAACAATGTAAATATTTTTGGAAATGTTGGAACGGGAGTATTTTATGATTTTATAAATGACTTAGAGTTAGAATATAAATTACAAATAAATCCGGTAACTTTTAATTATGGAGAAAATGTAAGTGGACTTACTTTAGGGGTTAAAACTAATTTAAATGATAATGATAAAATATTTTATAAAGATCATTTTGTTTTAGTAAGTAAAAAAGATGAAATTGTTACTAGTTATGATGAATATGATAACAAAAAAATTGGAGTTATTAATTCAGATTTATCTTATATAAGTAGTTTTTTTGGTGATAGTAAAGGAACTTTTGTAAGTTATAAAGATGAAGCAGAATTATTAGAAGCTTTTAAAAATGGTGGAGATATTAATTATATGATTGTACCACTTAGTATTTATTTAGATGAAATATTAAGTAATAATTATTATATAGTAGATCATTTATCAGATATTAAACTTTATTATACTATTAGTGGTAGTAAGGATAATCCTTTATATAATATTTTAGTTAAATATTTTAATAATTGGAAAGAAAATTTAGATGAATATAAAAAGAGGGCGGAGTTTAATTTATTTGTTAGTGCTTTAGGAATTACGGATACTGAAGTAGATGCAATGCGAAGTGTTACTTATGAATATGGATTAGTAAATAATAGTCCTTATGAAATTTTAATGAGTGGCAATTATGGAGGAATAGTTGCTATGTATTTGTATGATTTTAGTTCTTTTAGTAAAATAGAATTTAATTATACTAAATATAGAAATTTAAATGCTTTTAGAAAAGCAATTAATAAAGGATCTATAGATTTATATTTTGATTATTATAATATAGATAGTAATTATCATACTATTAATTCTAAAATATTAACTAAGTATAGTGTAGTAGCAAATGCTAGTAATGGCTTAGTAGTTAATTCTATTAATAGTTTAGTTAATGAAGAAGTTTATGTCCAAAAGGGTAGTAAGATATATAATTATTTAAATAATATTAAGGGAATAAAAATTCAAACTTATAATGATGAAAAAGAATTAGCTAAATTAAATAAGAAAGATGTAATAATTGTAATTGATGAAAATATCTTTAATTTATATGCTAAAGATCGTTTATCTAATTATACAGAAAGATATAGAGGAACAATCGAACAAGAATATAATTTTAAATCAAAAAATGATAGTGCTTTTTATAAATTATTAACTAAATATGCAATGAGTCTTGATAGTAAAGAAATGATTTATAAGGGAATGTATTCTCATAATTTAACAGTGAAAACAGGAAGTATTTTAGGAACGATTGCAACTTATATTTTAATTACTTTAGGAGTATTTGGATTATTATTTATTATATTTTATAAGAGTAGTAAAAGAATTAGAGTAGCTAAAAAAATTAAAAAAGAGAATAAAATTAGATTTGTAGATCAATTAACAAGTTTAAAAAATAGAAATTATTTAAATGAATATATAAATAATTGGAATAATAATACTATTTATCCTCAAACTATGATTATTATTGATTTAAATAATATACAATTTATTAATGATACTTTAGGATATGAAGAAGGAGATAAACAAATTAGAAGTGCCGCGAATATATTAATAAAAACGCAATTAGATAACAGTGATATAATGCGTACGGATGGTAATGAGTTCTTAATATATTTAGTCGGATATACTCAAAAACAAGTAACAAACTATATTCATAAATTAAATAAAGAATTTAAAAAGTTACCTTATGATTATGGAGCTGAATTTGGTTATTCCATGATTACTGATAGTATTAAAACAATCGAGGATGCAATATTAGAAGCTACAGATGAAATGAAAAAGGGAAAGAAAAAATCTTCGGAGGAAGAAAATGAAAGATAAACTAAAAAGGGGAGCTAGTAATTTCTTTAAAATAATTAGAAGACCAGAAATGGAAATATTGCCGGGACATTTAGCTTTTTCCTTTGTTTTATCAATAGTGCCTACTTTAACGATTATTACTTATGTTGCTAGTATTTTACATGTTTCGATGGATTTTATTACTAATTTTATAACTCAAGCTTTTAGTGGAGATTTTGCTAATATGCTTTTAGGGGGCAATATGCTGGTTAGAGCGGATATTAATTTCTTTATTACTTTATTTACAGCTTATGTAATAGCTAGTAATGGAGTTGCGTCAATAATAGTTAGCTCAAATACAATTTATGGTATTAAAAATTCAGGTTTTTTTAAAAGAAGATTAAAAGCAATATTTATGCTACTGATAATAATTATTTTATTTATATTTTTACTTATATTTAATGTATTTGGTAATAAGTTAGTAGAATTGTTTCAAACTATAGATATAAGTCAAAAAATTATAACTAATATGACCTTAGTAATAAGTGTCCTTAAAGGTCCAGTTTCTTGGTTTATTATCTTTATATTTGTTAAAATAATATTTAGAATGGCTCCAGATAAAAAGATACCTAGTAAAGTAGTAAATAAAGGAGCAATATTTACAACGATTGGATTTATAGGTATTACTTATGTTTATTCATTATATACTACTCATGTTGCGGTTTATGATGTTTTTTATGGAAATTTAGCTAGTATTGTAGTATTAATGATTTGGTTTTATTTACTTTCATTTATTTTTACGATTGGTTTAGCTTTAAATTATCGTGAAGAAGAAAAGACTTTAGAAAAGACAAAAACCGATGTTTTAGAAAACTAGGTTTTTTAATTTTTGGCAGTTTTATTTGACATATCTGGTTATTTATAGTATAATTTTGCCGTTTGGGGGCAAAATTATGAAGATTAATAATAAAATTGAAAGAAAGATGTTACTTAGTTTAAGAAGCTTCTTACGAAATCCAGAAAAGCAAAGAATTACTTATGGAGCTTTAGCTATGGCTATAGTTATTGCACTACAACCAAAAGCTGGAGTAGAGTATAATCCAGATAAAATTACTAAAGAGGCAATAGATACAACAGATACTTCTAATATTGAAGAATTAATTGAAGTATATAGTGAAGATGATCCAATTTTAAAAGCATCTTTATTAGAAAGAAGAATAGAAAAACCTTATATAGGTAAAAAAGAAATAATGCCTATGCCTAGTGATTTAGAAGATGATACAACAAATTCTATTGTTCCATCTGATCCTATTATTACTGATGAATATGATAGTGATACTAGTGAAGTTGCATTAGAAGATAATGTAGTAGTAGAGGAACAATCTGAATATGATATACCTCCAGTAGTGGTAAAAATCGATATAGATGATGTTTATTATCAAAAAATGTTAGAAGTTGGTTTCTTTGATTTAAATATTGGAGAAAAGCAAGTATATATTTTAAATACTTATAAAGTTAGTTATGAAGATTTAGTAGATGCTATGACAAATCATAATACTAATATGGCTAAAGAAATAAGACAAAGAGCAGATTACTTAGAAATGAAAGCATTCTTTGATGTACTTACTGATGAAAAAATTAATTATGTTTTAGAAAAATATAGTTTAGATTTAGAGCAATTAAATGTAGTATTAAAAACTTATTTAGGAGAATGTGGAGATACTTATTATTCTGAGGGTTATGTTTGTTGTGATTCCACTTTAAATCGAACTAAAAGTTCAGCATGGCATTATGATATAGATAGAGCTTTCTTTGAAGGTGCTGGTTATAACATTTATTATCAAATAACTGCACCAGGACAATATACTGTTTATTTATATGGTGGTTATAAAAAATTTGATGATCCAAGAAAATATTCAACAACTTATGGTGTACTTGATTGTTTAGTTTTAGGAATAAATGTTAATAAATATTGTTCATTTAGAGATAAAAGTAATTCAGTTGGTGAGCAATTAGTTAAAGGTGGTAATAAATATAGAGGAGTTTTAACTGAAGACCTTTATATGGAAAATACATCTTTAAAAAATGTTGAACCTATAAATTATGAAGTAACTTTACATTTATTAAGTGGAGATAAAGTAATTGGAGAAAATCCAGTTTTAGAAGAAGGAATGACTTTAGAATTAAAAAAATAAGCAAAAGACATTAGCTTATTTATTTTTCTTCATAAGAATTGATTGAAGATAATATAAAATTAAAAAGAGGGAATGGTTTTTATGAAATGGAATGATATTAAAGATAAAAAATTATTATTAGCATTAAAAGAAATTTTAGGTAATTCTGCTTGTGTTAATACCATAACTTGTAGTTTAGCGGCTTTGATTTGTGCTTTATCATTAAATGGAAATAAAGAAGTTTCAGTTAAGCCTAAAACTCAAGAAGTACCTAAAATGGAACAAGTAGATTTATATTTGTATCGAAAAAAATTAAATATTGAGTTAAAAAAGAATTTTATTGGGAATAAGGCAAAAATTTTGGAGATACCAACTGAATTAGATGAAGAACCTATTGAAGAGGATATAGTGGTAGTGGAAGAGCCTAAAGAAGAAAATGTTAAATTAACTTTAGAAGAATTTCAAACTTTAGGTATTGCCGAAATGCAAGAATATATATTAAATACTTATGAAGTATCTTATAAAGATTTGGTAAACGCTATAGCGTATAAAGCTGATATAAATGGTACTGAAGTTGTTGAAGCGATAAGAGCTAGGGAAGATTTTTCGGAAATAGAAGAATTATTTAATATTTTAACTGATAAAAAATTAGAATATGTAGAAGCAAGAAGAAATGAAACTTATGATAATTTAGTAGTATCATTTGCAACAGTATTAGGGGAAGCTACTGCTTATAACTATTCTGAAGGTTATGTAAATATGAATTCAGTAGATAACAGAATACATAGTAGTGAATGGAATAATGGTGGTAGAAGAAATACTATATATAAACAAATAACTGCGGAAGGTCAATATAATGTTTATTTTAAAGGTTTTTATAAAAGTTATTTAGATATTAAAAAATTTCCAACTTTTTATGGAGCATTAGATTATTTAGTGTTAGAAGTAAGTGTTCATGATTATGTATCTTTTAGAAGCAGAGGTTCTTCTTATGGTGAACAATTAGTATTAGAAGGAAATAAATATCGTACTTTAATTACCCCAGAAACTTATGTAGAGGATATTGGTTTAGTACCAATGCCGGCAGTTAGATATACAGTAGAATTAGATTTAATTAATGGTCCAGTTGTAGTTTATGGTAGATTGGATGAGGAATTAGAAGAAGATCCAATGTCTTTAGAGTTAACAAGATAAAATACTTAAATAAGTATTTTTTTCTTGTTTTTTAGAGGAGTTTAAGTTATAATGTTATATATGATAAGGGGCTGAAGTTATGAAAAATAATGATGAATTAAATGCCGTATCTTTAGGAAATGTAGATAATAGTTCAGCAAATAATAGTGAACCATCAATAAATACACCACCTTTAGAGGTTAATAATGCTTCTTCATCAACGCCTGAGGTAAACAATCAAGAAGAAACTTTAGATTTAGATAAACAACCGGAAGTAAGCAATAATCCTATGCCTGATGTACCTTTAGAACCGGTTGCACCTATAAATTATGATGTACCAGAAGTAATAAGTAATGTAAATGAAACACCATTTTTAAATGAAATAGGAACGGTTCCGCCTATAGCTAATATACCTGATGTAACGCCTCCACCAATTAAAAATGAAGCTCCAACAACAGGGGAACAAGGAAGTAAAACTAATAAATTATTATTTATAATTGTTATAGTTTTAGCTTTAACAGCAGTGGGAGTGGGAGTATATATATTTTTAACGGTGGCTAAAAGACAGAATGCTCCGGCTATAATTGCTAAAGATGTTAAGATTGAATTAGGTGAAGAAATATCTTTAAATATAGATGATTATGTAACATTAAGAAAAATAGCAAAAGATACTTGCTCTTTAGATACATCAAAGTTAAAGAGTGATGAATTAGGGGCTAAATATGAGTTTAGTGTTACATGTAATGATATTGTACGTAAAGGAACTGCGACAGTTGTGGATACTGTAAAGCCAGTTGTAAAGGTAAAAGATGTTCAAGTTGGAGTTAAAGGCAACTTAGATGTTAATAGTTTTATAGCTAGTTGTGAAGATGCTACAGAATGTTTTTATGCTTTTGAAAATGAAGATGAAGTAAAGAAAAATTTAGAGACAGCGGGAGATTATATTGTAACCATAATTGTAAAAGATACGTCAAATAATGAGACAAAAGTTAAAGCTAAATTAAATGTTAGTGATACTGTTGCGGATTTATATTTAAATTGTAGTAATAAAACTGATGAATATTCAGTAGTAACTAAGTATGGAATTAAAGATAGTGAATTTAACAAAACTGGTATAAGAATATATACATTTACTTTGACAGAAGAAGAATATAATACTCTTAAAAATGGAACTACAGGAAATGAAATAACTTATAAAGATATTACAGGAACTTATGAATTTAGAGATGATGATAAGACTTTAAATATTACAAAAATTATGAGTTATGAAGAATTAGTAGCGGAAGCTGGTTCAGAACTTCCTAGTACTGGTGGAGAGTTAAGAGATTTTTATAATAATCGGGGAGATGTGTGTACGATTGGCTATTAAAGAAGGGAAACCTTCTTTTTTTTCATATTTTTATCACATTTTTGTTATAATATTGTTCTAGGAGGTAACTCATGAAAATTTTAGTGTGTGATGATGAGGAATTAATTAGAGATGTAGTAAAAGAATATTTAACTTTAGAACAATATCAAGTATTAGAAGCAAGTAATGGAAATGAAGCTATAGAAATAGTGAAAAAAAATGATATTGATTTAGTTATTATGGATATAATGATGCCTAAAATGGATGGATATCAAGCAATAAAAGAAATAAAAAAGATAAAAGATGTGCCATTTATAATTTTATCAGCAAGAAGTGAAGAATTTGATAAATTATATGGTTTTGATTTAGGGATAGATGATTATATTACAAAACCTTTTTCACCAAAAGAATTAGTCGCAAGAATTAAAGCGATAATGAAAAGATTACAGAATGATCAAGTAATATATAAGTTTGATGATTTAGTTTTAGATGATTTAGCTCATGAAGTGAGAATAAATTCTTCGTTAGTAGAATTAACGCCAAAAGAATATGATTTATTAAAATACTTTATGCAAAATAAAAATATTGCATTATCCAGAGAAGCTATTTTGATGAATGTTTGGGGTTATGATTTTTATGGTGATGAAAGAACAGTAGATACCCATGTAAAGACATTAAGAAATAGTTTAGGGAAATATCGTGATAGTATTAAAACTATAAGAGGAATGGGGTACAAATTTGAAAGAAAAGAGAGTAATTAAATTAAGTGTTAAAACTTTAGCTTATTTAGTGATATTTAGTATTACTATTTTGTTAATATTAACTATAGCTAAAGATTTAATTATTAGTTATAGTTATGAGAAATATCAAGAAAGAAAAATAAATAATTTAGCACAAAAAGTGCATGATTATGAAATAGATGAATTATATAGTAAATTAGAAAATATTGCTTATGATAATAGTGTTTGTATAAAGTATTTAACAACAACAAATACAATTAATTATAATACATTAATGGTAGGATGTGAACTTAATAATAGTGGAATTAATAGTATTTTAAATAATATTATTAGAGATAATAAAGAAATAAAAAATTTGAAATTAGTTAATGAAGATAATGATAAAAAAGCTATTTTATCTGGAGTTAAAGTAGATAATGGATATGTATTTATATATTCTTTATTAGAAGATACTAATAGTGCTAATATTATTTTAAGAAATCAAGTTATATATATAACAATTATTGTAATTATTTTAGCATGTTTTATTGCATATTTTATATCTATTAAAATAACTAAACCAATTACTAATATAACTCTTAAAGCTAAAGAATTAGGTGAGGGGAATTATAATATTCATTTTGATCGAAGTGATATTTTAGAAATAAATGAACTTAGTAAAACTTTGGAACATGTAGGAGAAGATTTATCTAAAATAGATGAATTAAGAAGAGATTTATTAGCGAATGTATCACATGATTTAAAAACACCACTTACAATGATAAAAGCTTATGCGGAGATGGTTAGAGATATAACTTATAAAGATAAAGAAAAAAGAGAAAAAGATTTAAATGTTATTATTGATGAAGCCGAAAGATTAAATATTTTAGTTAATGATATTTTAACTTTATCTAAAATGCAAGCAAATAGTGATGTTTTAACTTTAGAACAATTTGATTTATGTGAAGTAATAAGAGATGTTCTTAAAAGATATGATATTTTAAGAACAATGGAAGATTATGAATTTATAGTAAATGTACCTGATAAAGCGATAGTTTTAGCGGATAAGCAAAAAATAATACAAGTTATATATAATTTAGTAAATAATGCGATAAATTATACAGGAGAAGATAAAAAAGTATTTATTAATGTTATTAATAATAAAAAAGAATATGTAGTAGAAATAAAAGATACGGGTAAAGGAATTAAAAAAGAAGAAATAAATTATATATGGGATAAATACTATAGGGTAGAAAAGAAACATCAAAGAAATGTTGTATCAACGGGTATAGGTTTATCAATAGTAAAAGAAGTATTATCAAAACATAAATTTGATTATGGAGTTAAAAGTAAAGAAGGGGTTGGAACAACATTTTATTTTAAAATCCGTAAATAATGTAAATAGATAGAGTTTCACTTACTTTTCACTTCTTTTTCACATAGGTTTAGTATACTTAAATCATGAAAGGAGAAAGATAGATAAGAAAGATACTTTAAAAAATATTTAAAAAAGATTATAACATATAAACTCAAACTCACACTTTTAAAGGAAAGGATTGTACTTTCCTTTTTATTTTTTTTATGTTATTATTTTTATAGATTGAATGGAAGTGGGTTATGCAAACATTTATTTTTGGTCATAAAAATCCAGATACAGATAGTGTATGTGCTAGTATAGCTTTATCATATTTGATGAATGAACAAGGAAAAAATACTATTCCTAAAGTATTAGGACATTTAAATAATGAAACTAAATTTGTTTTAGATTATTTTAAAGTAAAAGAACCTGATTATTTAAATGATACTAAAGTTAGAATAAAAGATATAAGATATAATAAAAAAGCTTTTACTTATGAAGATGATGCGATTTTAAAAGCTTTTAATTATATGCAAAAACAAAATATAACTGCTATACCTTTAGTAGATAATAAAAAGCTTTTAACAGGTTTTGTAACATTAAAAGAAATAGCTAAATATTTAATTAGTGGAAATAAAGATATTGTAGATACTACTTATGAAAATATTTTAGATTGTGTTATGGGAAGAGCAGTTTTAAAGTTTAATGAAGATATTAGTGGAAATGTTATGGTAGCGTCTTATCAATCAAAGACTTTTCAAGATGAAGTAGTGGTTAGCAATGATGATATTTTAATTGTTGGGGATAGATATAAAATTATTGAATATGCAATAGAGTCTAAAGTTAAACTTATTGTGTTATCTGGTAATCATATTATGCCTAAGAGATTAATTAAAAAGGCAGAAAAATATAAAGTTAATATTATTGAAAGTAAATATAATAGTTTAGAGACAGCTAATAAAGTAATTTTAAGTAATAAAATTAAATCTATTAATGTAAATGCTAAGCCTTTTTCAGTAAATGTTAAAGATTATCGTACAGATTTTATTAGTTTATCTAATAAAGTGGGACATACTAATTATCCGGTTGTAAATAGTAAAAATGAATGTTTAGGTTTACTTAAAGTAACAAGTGGGGAAGATTATGTTAAACAAAAAGTTATTATGGTAGATCATAATGGTTTGGAACAAAGTGCGATTGGAATAGAAGAAGCTGAAGTTATTCAAATAATTGATCATCATAATTTAAGTAGTATTGGAACTAATGTGCCAATAAATTTTCGAAGTATGCCGGTTGGTTGTACTTGTACAATAATATATAATATGTTTTTAGAAAATAAAGTAGCTATTCCCAAAAATATGGCAGGTTTAATGCTTAGTGCTATTTTATCAGATACTTTAGTCTTTAAATCACCAACAACAACAGAAGAAGATATATTTGTTGCTAGTAAACTAGCTAAAATAGCTAAAGTTAATATAGATGATTATGGTTATCAAATGTTTAAAGCTGGGGCTAGTTTAAAAGGTTTAAGTGTAGGGGAAGTTATAAATCAAGATTTTAAATCATATAGTGTGGGTAATTATCAATTAGGTATTTCGCAAGTTATGACAATGGATATAGAAGAAATAGAAAAAAATATGGATGATTATATAGCTAAACTTGATGAGTTAACAATGGGAAATTATGTTTGTAGTGTTTTATTTATTACCGATGTTTATAAGAATGGTTCTTATGTAATTTATAATCAAAAAGCTAAAAGTATAATTGAAGATGCATTTAATTTAAAACAAGTTGAAGAAGGAATATATATTGATAATTTAGTTTCGAGAAAAAAACAAATGCTTCCAGCGTTATTAGAAGTAATTGAAAAGAAAGTTTAGGTGAAAATTATGAAGGCACTTATTACTGGAGCTTCTTCGGGAATTGGAAGAGATATGGCTAGAGTTTTAGCTAAGCGTGGTTTTGATTTAATATTAGTCGCGAGAAGAAAAGAAAGATTAGAAGAACTTGCTAAAGAATTGGAAGTAAAGGTTAAAATAATTCCAAAAGATTTAAGCATAGAAGCTGAAGTAAGAGAACTTTATCAGGAAGTAAAAGATGAGGATATAGATTTATTAATAAATAATGCTGGATTTGGTTTATTTGGGGAGTTTAGTAAAACAGATTTAGATGTTGAACTTAAAATGATTGATGTAAATATTCGAGCATATCATATTTTAACTAAATTATTTTTACAAGATATGTTAAAAAAAGATAAAGGCTATATTTTAAATGTTTGTTCAAGTGCAGGTTTTATGGCGGGTCCAAGATTAAGTACATATTATGCGACTAAAAATTATATTACTAAATTAACTATGGCAATTAATGAAGAATTAAGACAAGCTAAGAGCAATGTTCATATTAGTGCGTTATGTCCAGGACCGGTTGCAACAGAATTTAATAAAGTAGCTAAAGGTACTTTTAGTTTACGAGAAGCTAATTCTTATAAAGTTGCAGAGTATGCAATAGATAAAACATTTAAAAATAAGATGATTATTGTTCCAACTTTATTTATGAAGTTAACTCTTTTTATGAATAGGTTTGCTCCTTATAGGCTATCTTTAATAGTTTCTTATCATATACAGAAACGTAAAATGAGGTGATAATATGTTTTGCGATAGATGTGGTCATGCTTTACCATCACATGGATTTATTTGTCCTAATTGTGGGGCGATGATGAATAAAAATCAAATTCAAAAACAACAAGAAAATTGGCGGGAAGAAAATAATAATAAAAGAATTATTAATTTATTAAGTGATAAATATAATGTTCAAAAAGATATAGATTATAAACCAAGAAAAGAAAATAAAATAATTGGAATATTAATAATTCTTGTAGTGGTGATAGCTTTAATAGTTTGGGGAATATTAAAAGTTATGGAATAAAAAATAATGAGCATAATACTAGTGGTGGTATTATGTTTTTTACTTGTTTATCAATATTTTTAGCAAGAATTGTAGATGTATCAATATGTACTTTTAAAACAATGATGATGGTTAAGAAAAAAAGTATAGTGGTACCTATTTTAGCTTTTTTAGAAGCTTTTATTTGGTTTATGGTGGTAAGAAAAGCTTTGAATACAGATTTAAATAGTATTTTAATTCCAATATTTTATAGTTTAGGGTACGCAACTGGAACACTTATTGGTGGTTTCTTATCAAGAAGATTTATAAAAACTGTTAATAGTGTAGAAGTGGTAACAACTAAAAATAATTATAAATTAATAGATGCTTTAAGAAATAAAGGTTATGGAGTGATGGTTATAGAATTGAAAGATAATTTAAATAAAAATAAAGATTTATTAATAATTGATGTTAAAAGTAGGCTTACTAAAGAAGTAATTTGGGATATTAAAGAAGTTGATCCGGAGGCCTTTATTGTCGTTAAAGATACAGAATTAGTATATAATGGGTATATAAAATGATTAAAAAGATTTTTTATTATATTAATATATTTTTATTTTATTCTTTTTTAGGATTTCTTTTTGAAAATATGGTAACTAATTCTTTATTTTATAGTGGAGTACTTAAAGGGCCTTGGACTTTTATATATGGATTTGCTATTTTAATAATAATTATAGTGGATAAATTTTTAAAACAATTTAAATTACATAAATGGTTAGAAATAATATTATTTTATATATTGATTACAATAATACTTGCTTTAATAGAATTTAGTGCTGGAATGTTAATTGAAAAAATATTTCATGTAGTATATTGGGATTATACTAATTTTACCTTTAATTATGGGCATTATATTACTTTAGAGATATCTTTATTATGGGGATTATTTGCAACATTTATTAATTATATTGGAAGAAATATTATTGATAAAATAGTTACAAAAATTCCTTGGTATGTAACAATTATATTGGTTATATTATTTGTGATAGATGTGGGAGTTACTTTTTTTTTATTTACAAATAGAAAAGTTATGTTATAATATTTTCTTGGTGATTTTAATGGATCAAGAATTGTTAAAATCTTTTATAAATTTATTATTTATTAAGACGAAAAAAAGTTCTTCTATTTCTGCTAATATTAATGGTGATGAAGATATATTTTATAGGATGTTAGCGGATGCTTATGATAAAGAAAATAATATGCTTTTAGATATTGATAAGGAAGAAAATAAAGATATAATTTATAATTGGGCTTTAGATAAATGGCGATTTTTGGCTTTAAATGAATTACTTAATTTAGCAATAAATAGACTTATATATAAAGAACAGGTTTCGGATATAGAAATTGATAATACTGATGAGTTTTTATATAATAATTTTTCTTCTTTATTATTAATCATGGTTGATCAATTTGGAATTTGTTTGAAAAATAGTGATGTACCCGGTAGGGAATTTAGTCCAATTTCTATCAATACTAAAAATTTATATATTAGAGAATTATTTGAAAAAATTGATCCTTCTTTAACTTGGTATAATATATATTTGGAAGCTTTAGCTAATAATAGAATAATTATTATAAATGATTTAGATGTACAACAAAAAGATAATTTAGTTAAAAAAATAGGAATTCCAGATTTAAGTAAATTGGAAAATTTCGTGGCTAAAATAGATGATGGATATTATATTTTTTTAACTTTAAATTATAATGTTAGTGATATTCCCACTTTTTTTCACGAATTTGCACATTATATTTCATCAATTAAAAAAGAACAAAATATCCCTTTAACTTTAAAAGAATTTTCTTCTTGTTTTTATGAATTAGTTGCATTATCCTTTTTAAAAGCTAAAGGAATTAGTGAAGATGAATTACTCGCAATAAATGCAAATCGTCTTAAAAATTCTGCTAGTTTAATAATGCAAAATATTTCTTTAGTTAATTATTTAAAAAGTTATTTGGAAAAAGGTCAGATAACTTATGAAGATGAGTATCAAAGTAATTTAGATGCTATTAAAAATTTAACTAGTTGGTTTACTCAAGAAGATATTGATAAAATTTTAGAAGCAGATCCAGATTTTTTAAATATTGATAAATTGGTTAAAACAAAATGTGATAATTGTATAACAAACCTTATTCTTTATCCTTTTGGTTTATATGAAACTTATCCATATATTATTGGTAATTATTTAGCTGTACAAATGATAAAAATATTAAGTGATGATACATTAGCGTTTATGAAAAATTGCACTGAGCTTGTTGATTCGATAGATCCTTATGATATTTTTGAGAAAATAGAAAAAGTGGAAAATTTAAAACTTAAAAGAGTTTTAAATTAATAATAGATCATAAATATACTTCAATTAAAAGTCGTATTTGTGGTCTATTTTATTGACAAATTAAAATAATTATAATACAATAATATTACTGGTTTTGGTGAATATAATTAGTATGGGGCTTTAGCCAAGTGGTAAGGCATGGGACTGCAACTCCCCGAGCACCAGTTCAAATCTGGTAGGCCCCTCCAAGTGATAAATTAATCTAAATTTTTATAGTTTAGGTTTAAAATATATAAGTATCAGCTTCAAAAAGGTTGGTTGAGGGCTCTGTTCAATTTTGAAGGTTTATGTAGAAAAGAATGGAGTTTTTATTTTGCAATAATTGATAAATGCAGAAATAAAAATTGAGCTAATTTTAAAATGCTCAATTTAATAATTTTTGGTAGCAAAAATAATAAATATATTATTCTACTGTAATAATAGTATCTAATTGACCAGTTCCAGCTGGAATGCTTAATTTAACAATAATGTTTAATTTTCCATCATTTGATAAGAAATATTTTAGGGTATTATTACTAACAGAATTTTTATAATTATTAATACTTTGGGTGTTATAAGTATTAAAATTAGTTCCATTAGGATAAGATCCATCTTCTTGATTTTCGAAATTTTTTAATCTATCTTTCATTATTTTAGTGATTGCATTTTCAACTATAGTATCAATATTACTAGAATTTAAACCTGCTATATTATATAACTCTTCATAAGATAATTGGTTTCCTGTTTTTAAGTCAATATTATATGTGTAGTATTCAGGATGAACAATATCGGTAGCACCAACCCCATAAGTTAATAATACAGATAAACTATTATTATTTACATATTTTTGGTATCCACATTCATCTACATAAGTAATTTTATCGTTTACACCTTCGTTATAACTTTTAATTGCATCATCAAATATGGTTTTAATTTCTTTATTAGCTGTGTTTGCATAAGATGAATTAATATTGATATATGGTACAACAATATCTTTTGCATAATATGTTTCATCATAATATGTTGAATAAGAATTAGTAGTTACATTTTTTGTATATTCTGCATCATAAACCCAATCTTTAGTATTGTCTAATTTAGAAACTAAATTATTATTAGAATTTGATGAATTGTTTGTTACATCTTTAGTTTTATGAAGTTTATCAAAAGCAATATAACCTCCTAATACTAGTATTAACACACATAAAAAGGCAATTAAAATATATAATTTAGTAACCTGATTATTCATAATTTTACTCCTTTCCTTTGCAAATATTATATCACGTATAATACTGCTTAGTAAATTGATATAAATTATAGTAGTTATTAAAATATTAATTTAATAATTTAAAATGGTATAATTAAATTACTTTAGATTGTTGCAGATGTATTTTATACTGGCTTCAAAAAGATATTATTCTCCTTTTTTTATTATGTAAGAAATAAAATTTTTATCAAAAATTAAATCCAATTATCATTATATAGTAGGGTGATACGTTTTCCTTTTACTTCAATTAAGCCTTCATCTTTTAAGTTTTTAAGTTCTCTAGTCATGGCACTTCTATCAATAGCTAAAAAGTCAGCAAGGGCAGTGAAAGTAGAAAATAAATAAACATAACTTGATCCATGTTTTTTGGATTCAATACTAAAATATTCTAGTAATTTATCACGAATAGTTTTTTTAGTAATTATATTTAGACGTTCATTTTTTTCTTTGAGTTTAAAGTTTAGAATTTGAAAAAGATTTTTAATAAATTCATTATAAAAAGATTTATTATTTTCTTTACAATTTATAATATTATTATAATCAATGATTATAACTTCAGTATTATTTTCTTTGGCGATGATATCATATTCATCATTTTTTAAGGAAGATATTTCAGTACCAAAGATATCTTCTTTTTCAAGTTGTTCGATAACTGTTTCATTTCCATTATGGTCGGTACGAATAATTTCAGCATATCCTTGGGCAATAATACCGATAATGTTATCTGACTTTACAGTTGACAGTATACTTGTCTCATTTTGGAATGTAAAGCTATGAGATTTGAGTAATCTTAATAATTTTACTTTATTTTGGGCAGAAATTTGATTAAAAATTTTGATCATTTTACACCTCTTAAAAAAATTATAACAAAAATCGTAAAATGTTGCAAATGCATCATTACATATTTTTTTAAATATGCTATACTTTTGCCATGGTAAATGGAAAAGGAGTAGGTAAATATGAAGATAATAAAACGAGATGGACATATGGTGGATTACTCACCAGAAAAAATTGAGCAAGCTATTATGAAGGCTAATGCTGAGGTTGAAGAAGAAGATCAAGCTAGTAGTACACAAATAAAAAATATTATAAAATATATTGAAAAACTTGGTAAAAAAAGAATGCTTGTAGAAGATATTCAAGATATAATTGAAGAAAAATTAATGAGTATCGGTAAATATAAATTAGCTAAAAAATATATAACTTATCGTTATACAAGAGAATTAGTAAGAAAAAGTAATACTACTGATGTATCAATTAAAGAATTAATTGATGGAGAAAGTGATTATTGGAATACGGAAAATTCAAATAAAAATGCTAAAGTAGTAACAACTCAAAGAGATTATTTAGCTGGTATTACAAGTACAGATATTACAAGAAGATTTTTACTTACGGAAGATATAGTTAAAGCTCATGATGAAGGTATTATTCATTTTCATGATGCAGATTATTTTGCACAAAATGCTTTACATAATTGTGATTTAATAAATTTAGAAGATATGCTTCAAAATGGAACTAATATTAATGGGGTAATGATTGAAAAACCACACAGATTTTTGACCGCGATGACGATTGCAACTCAACTTATTACAGCGGTTAATTCTAGTCAATATGGTGGTTGTACAATTACTTTAACACATTTAGCACCATTCGTTAGAGATAGTTATAATCGTTATTTAGAAAAATATAAAGCGAGAAAATTTAATAAAGAAGATTGTGAAAAATATGCTAAAGATGATTTAGCAAAAGAAATAAAAGATGGAGTACAAACATTCCAATATCAAATTAATTCAATGACAACAACTAATGGACAAGCTCCTTTCTTATCTGTTTGTATGTATCTTGGAGAAACAGATGAATATAAAGAAGAACTTGCAATGATTATTGAAGAAGTTTTAAAACAAAGAATTGAAGGAATGAAAAATGAAAAAGGTGTTTATATAACTCCAGCTTTTCCTAAACTTTTATATGTTCTTGAAGAAGATAATATTCATGAGAATAGTAAATATTGGTATTTAACAGAACTTGCAGCAGAATGCACAGCTAAGAGAATGGTTCCGGATTATATTTCTGAAAAAATTATGAAACAACTTAAAGTTGATAAAAATGGAAATGGACAATGTTATCCATGTATGGGATGTCGTTCGTTCTTAACTCCTTATGTTGATGAAAATGGAAAACCTAAATACTATGGTAGATTTAATCAAGGAGTTGTAACAATTAATTTAGTTGATGTGGCATTATCAAGTGATAAAGATATGGATCTATTCTGGAAAATTTTTGATGAAAGATTAGAGTTATGTCATAAAGCACTACAAATTAGACATAAAAGACTTTCTAAAGCTACTAGTGATGTTGCACCAATTTTATGGCAATATGGAGCTTTAGCTAGACTTAAGAAAGGTGAATCTATTCATGATTTACTTCATAATGGATATTCAACAATTTCACTTGGCTATGCAGGTTTATATGAATGTGTTAAATTTATGACAGGTCATTCTCATACTGATAATGGAATTGGTAAAGAATTTGGATTAAAAGTTATGCGTAAACTTAACGAAGTTTGTAAAGCTTGGAAGGAAGCAGAAAACATTGATTACAGTGTTTATGGAACTCCGATTGAAGCAACAACTTATAAATTTGCTAAATGTTTAAGAGAAAGATTTGGAGTTATTAAAGGTATAACTGATCGTGATTATATAACTAATTCTTATCATGTACCAGTATTTGAAGAAATAGATGCTTTTACAAAGTTAAAATTAGAAAGTGAATTTCAAGCTTTAAGTCCTGGAGGAGCTATTTCTTATATTGAAACTCCTAATTTAAGTAATAACTTAGAGGCAGTTATTGAAGTTATTAAATTTATTTATGATAATATTATGTATGCAGAATTAAATACTAAACTTGATTATTGTCATGAATGTGGTTATACTGGAGAAATATTAATTGATGATAATATGGAATGGTATTGTCCTAATTGTGGAAATAGAGACCATGATAAAATGAATGTAGCAAGAAGAACTTGTGGTTATATTGGTTCTAATTTCTGGAATAAAGGTAGAACTCAAGAAATTAAAGAAAGAGTTATGCATATAGATAATAAAGATGCAGAAGAAATTTAATTATGAGATACAATAAAGTAAGAAAGATGGATATATCTAATGGCCCAGGCGTTAGAGTATCTATATTTATGCAGGGATGTGCATTTAATTGTTATAATTGCTTTAATCCTGAAACTCATGATTTTAACGGAGGAAAAGAGTTTACGGATGAAGTAATTGAAAAAATATTAGATTTGGCTAAGTATGATTATATAGAAGGTTTATCAATTTTAGGGGGCGAGCCAATGCATCCTAAAAATATTGAGGGGACAACTAAATTAGCTAAGAGATTTAAAGCTGTATATCCTAATAAAACAATTTGGGTATGGTCTGGTTTTTTAATGGACAGAGATTTAATGGATAAAGAAGTTTTAAATTATATTGATGTTTTAGTAGATGGTCAATATAAAGATGAGTTACATAGCTTTTTATTAAAATATTGTGGTTCATCTAATCAAAGAGTTATTGATGTTAAAGCAAGTTTAAAAAAAGGTAAAGTTGTTTTATACGAGACAGAAGAAGTACCAGCATAGGTACTTTTTTTGTGTATAACTTTTTTTATTTATTTCATAATAAGAGTGGAGGTTATTATGAATAAAGATGAATATCAAAAGTTAGTAAAAAAGCATGAACCCCAAGAAAATAAAACCCAAAATGCTTTATTTGCATTTTTAACGGGAGGAATGATTGGCTTTTTAGTGGAGGGCATAATTCAATTATTAATGGGAATTTTAAATATTTCAAGAGTAGATGCTAGTACATGGACTTGTTTAATTGTAATATTTGTATCATCATTATTTACAGCATTAGGTTTTTTTGATAATTGGATGTGTAAAGCTAAAGCAGGATTATTATTACCAACAACAGGATTTGCTCATTCTGTATCAAGTAGTGCTTTAGATTATAAAAAAGAAGGCTTAGTTACTGGGTTAGGATCAAATTTTTTTAAATTAGCTGGAAGTGTTATTTTATATGGAATAGTAAGTGCTTTTATATTAGTGATTGTGAAGGTGATGATTAATGGCTAGTAAAAAATTTAATAATGTTTATTTAAAAGATTATTTTTCTTTGGTTGGACCTTTAGAAAAAGATGGACTTTTAAATAATTATGATTTAGCTATTGATGATTATTATTATGGTGAAAAAACATTTGAACAAGCAGAAATAAAAATGCAACAAGTAGTGGTAGATAATCTTTTAAATTATAATAAATTAACAGATAGTAAGATTGATTTATTAATTGGAGGAGATTTAACAAATCAAGTTAGTGTTAGTAGTTATAATGCGGCAAAATTTAAAATACCTTATTTAGGATTATATAGTGCTTGTAGTACTTTTGCTCAAGAATTGATTGTAGCTTCAACTTTTATTAGTGGTAAACTAGCTAAGAGAGTAGTAAATGTAACTAGTAGTCATAATTTAAATGCTGAAAGACAATTTAGATATCCGATAGAATACGGGGCAATTAAAAAGCATACAAGTACTTTTACTACGACTGGTGCAGTAGCAACTTTACTTACAAATGAAAAAACTAATATTCAAATTGAAAGTGCAACAATAGGGGAAAGTGTTGATATGGGAATAACTGATACAAATAATATGGGAGCAGTTATGGCTCCAGCGGCAGTTAAGACTTTAGTTACCCATTTAAATGAAATGAAACGTAGTGCTAATTATTATGATTTAATATTAACTGGAGATTTAGGAAAAGTTGGAAAGGAAATATTTTTGGAGATGCTTGATAAAGTACATGATATTAAATTAAAAAAATATATGGATGCTGGATGTGAAATCTATACTAATAGTCAAGAAACGTATGCTGGGGCTAGTGGACCAGTAGCGTTACCTTTAGTTTTATTTGATAAAATATTAAATTCTAAAAAATATAAAAAAATATTAATAATAGCCACAGGGTCTTTACAATCTGTAACTATGGCTAATCAAAAATTAGGTATTCCAGGAATTGCTCATGCGGTTAGTTTGGAGGTATTATAATGACTTTTATATGGGCTTTTATAGTCGCGGGTTTATTTTGTTTAGTGGCCCAGCTTATTTTAGATAATACAAAATTAACACCAGGACATGTTACTTCAATGTTTACAGTGTTAGGAGCTATTTTAGGATTTTTAGGTATCTATGATAAATTAATTAAGTTAGCTGGAGGGGGAGCTTCTACAATAATTTCTAACTTTGGATATTTATTATATAAAGGGGGAATTGAAGGATATCAAAGTAAAGGAATATTAGGAATATTTACAGGAATTTTAACTAATGGAGGAGCGGCTATAGTTGGGGCGGTAATATTCGCGGTAGTTTTAACAATATTTTTTGAACCAAAGGACTAATTTAGTTCTTTTTATTTATGTATTTTTTTGTTATAATATAGAAGGATAAGAGGGAATTATTATGGCTAAAAAACAAAAAGTTAAAAATATGAAATTAGAACAAAATGAACTTAACGCAACAACAATAGGGGTTTTTGAAAGTAGAAAGAAAACTTCTTTTGGTATTTTTGTAATTATGACAGTATTTATTTTGGCAATAGTATTTATGCCAGAAATTTCAGATTTTATTAATCAATATTTAGATCCTGATGCACCAATAGAAAATCCACAGTATGTACCTAAACCAATAGTTCCTCCAACAGAAGATGAACCAGATCAAGTACTTAGTGAACTTACTAGTGATTTACAAATTGAAGCGCCAGATATAAAAGCTGATAATTTTAATTTAGATATAGAAAATAACACTTTAAGTTTTAAAGCTGAAAATACTACTTCAAATAATATTAGACTTAATAATTTAAATTATTATGTTGAAGTATATAATGAAGATCAAACTTTATTACAGAGAATAAAAATTTTGGAAAGTGCTCCTATAGGAATTGGTCAAACTATGCAAATATCTCATAAATTAAATGAAGGAGTGGCTTTAAATGTCAAATTAATATCAATAGTTAAAAAAGATATTATTGATTATCCACCGATATTTCTTAGTCCTAATGATGAGGGAGTAGAAAAATTAGTATGTAGTAATGCTCATGAAAATGTATCTTATATTTTTGAAGATAATAAATTACAAGAAATTGATGCAACATTATCTTATGCGTCTTCAGAGAGTGATTATTTACAAAAATATGATGAATATAGATTAGCTTCGGCGACTTATGATGAGCAAGATGGAGTTATTTCCCTTTTCTCTGGAAGTCAAGAAAGTGGAGAGTTTAATATTACAACTAATGTAGATTTAAATACCGCAAGTAGATTTTATTTATTTAATGCCGATACATTTTCTTTAGGTACAGAACCAAAAGTAGTAAGTTTTGAAATGGAAGCTCAAGGATTTACTTGTGAATAAAAACTAGATGGAGGATTGCGATGGATTATAAGTTTTGTATAAATGATTTTGAGGGTCCTTTAGACCTTCTTTTGCATTTAGTTAAAACTTCTAAAATGGATATATATGCTTTAGATATTAAAATTATAATTGAAGAATATTTAACATTTATTGAAGAACAAAAAAATAAAAATATTGATATTGCTAGTTCTTATTTAGTCATGGCCGCGGAATTAATTCATTTGAAAAGTAAAATGTTAGTTAATGATGATAGTACTGAAGATAATAATGATGAATTTCATATAGATTCTGAAGAAGATTTAAGAAAGAAAATTATTGAATATGAAAAATATAAACAAATTACTAGTTCTTTAGAAGAAATGATGAATAGAAGAAATTGCTTTTATACGAAAAGTCCTACGAATTTAGATGAAATTGTAGATAATTCAAAATATGTTTTTAAAAATGCTTTAGTTGATCAATTAATTGAAGCTTTAAAAAATTTGAAGGAAAGAGAAAAATATTCTCGACCTATTAATACTAAAATTACGCATAAAGAGTATAGTATTGAAAAAAGAATTATTGATATTCGTAAAATTTTGAGTGTTAAAGATAAAATTGAATTTTTAGATTTATTTGATAATATGGAAAGAGATTTTTTGATTGTTACTTTTTTATCAATTTTAACTATGAGTAAAAATGAAGAAATAGAATTAAAACAAGAAGATAATTTTAAACCAATTATTATTGAAAGGAGGAAAGTCCATGAATAAGCTAGGTATTTTAGAAGGAATATTATTTGTTGTAGGAGATGAAGGGATTAGTTTAACTAGTCTTTGCGAAATAATGAGTATAAATATTGAAGAAGCAAAAGAATTATTATTAAAATTAAAAAGTAATTATGAAAATGCTGATCGTGGACTTAGAATTACTTATTTAGGGGATGTTTTTAAACTTACAACTAAAGAAGAACATAAAGAATATTATCAAAAATTAGTTGAAGATCCGGAAGCTAATAGTCTTAGTCCATCTGCCTTAGAAGTTCTCGCGATTATTGCTTATAATCAACCAATAACAAGAATTGAAATAGATGAGATGCGAGGAGTAGGAAGTGTTTATGTTATTAGACGTTTATTAGCTAAAGGATTAATTAAAGAAGCTGGTAAATCAACTTTACCGGGCAGACCAAATTTATATCGAACAACAAGAGAATTTTTAGATTGTTTTGGACTTTCATCAATAAATGAATTACCAGAATTACCTTTAGAAAAGGTTGAAGATCAAACACCGGAATTATTTAATTCTATTTATAAAGAGGATCAAGATGAAGTGGGAGTTTAGTGGAAAACTTTTGAAAGGAAACTTTGAAGAATATTTAGAAACTAATATTTGTAATATAGAATTTGAAAAAGAAAATTTAGAAAAAATAGAAGTTAAATTTCAAACTATAAGAGAAGTTAAATTTGTTAATTGTCAATTTAAAGATGTAAATTTTGACAATACTTTTTTAGTAAAAGTAGAATTTATAAATTGTGAGTTTTTAAATACTAATTTTATAGAATGTAATTTCAGCAAAGTTAGATTTATAAATTGCAAATTAACAAATGCAAGTATCTATGAAACAAAGGTTAGTGAAACGCAATTTTTAGAGGGTGTAGTTCAATATTCAAAATGGGAAAATATAGATTTTGAAGGGAAATTTGATCGTGTTATATTACGTGAAAATATTTATAGACATAGCAAGTTTATAAACACGGAATTTTTTTATTGTGAATTTTCTTTGGAAAACTTTATTGATACTAAAATTAGTAAATGTGATTTGAAAACTTGTAGTTTTAAAGAGGTGAATATTAATATTGATGATTTAATCGGATCGAAATTATCAGTATTAAATTTATTAAGTTTAATTAATGACAAGGGGATTATTATTGAAGATTAGGTATAATTAATTTTTTTGGTGGTTAAAATTATGATTTTATGTTATACTAGATTAGTAATTGCTCATATGGCGGAATTGGTAGACGCATAGCACTCAAAATGCTACGACTTAGGTCGTGAGAGTTCGATTCTCTCTATGAGCACCAAAAGATAACAAACTCGAAAAACGAGATAAATATATAAATTGCTTTCAAAATTGGAATGAAAGCAATTTAGGAAAAGTAACTCGAAAGGGTTACTTTTCTTTTAGCCTTATATTATAAAATGGTAATAAAACTTACTTGTATAATGAAAAGCATAATTAAAAAAAATAGCATTGATAATATTTGAAAGTTTAAGTATAATTATAATAGTGATTAATATGATAGTTTTAGGTTTATTAATATTATTTTTAATATGGAGTATATTAGTTGTAAAGTCTTATATAAATAATACGGACAATAAATTTTATAATAGAATTAAAATAAAAGAGCCTTTTATTAGCTTTTTTAAGACATTTACAAATTTAGCCGATGCAAAGTTTTTTGTGATGGCTTGTTTAATATTTTTATTATTTTTAGATAGTAAAGTTATTGCGTGTTTATTTACATGTTTGATGTTAGGAGAAGCTTGTATGGTAAGTTTATTAAAACATTTATTTAAAAGAATGAGACCTAATATTAATCAATTAGTTTATGAAAAGGGATTTAGTTATCCTTCTGGGCATACGTTTGGAGCAGTTAGTTTTTATGGCTTTTTATTATTTTTAATTATTATGAGTGGAATAATATTACCAATAAAATTAATTTTAGGAATATTTATTATTTTAATTATTTTACTTATTGGGTATAGCCGGATATTTTTAGGAGTACATTATTTTTCTGATATTGTTGGGGCATTATTAGTAGGGAATGCTTATTTATTATCATATATATATTTAGTACATAATATTTTAAATTTATTATAAATAAAAA
This sequence comes from uncultured Bacilli bacterium, assembly GCA_947632455.1. Classification (GTDB taxonomy): domain Bacteria; phylum Bacillota_I; class Bacilli_A; order RF39; family UBA660; genus Caccenecus. Next base: position 60,233 of record CANRPK010000002.1, on the reverse strand, counting down.
AAGCTTATTAAGCTTTTAGGAATTATATAATCTATATAAAGTAATAGAAGGGGTGTTAAATAATCTAAAACTAAAATCTTGTGTACCTAAGCCATTAGATATATATAGATCAATATCTTTTATTTTATAATGTTCTTCTAAATATTTATTAGCACCAGATATTTTTTTAATTCCGCCTAAAAATGGAATTTTTATTTGGCCTCCTAAAGAATGACCAGCGAAAACAAGTTTAGTGTTAGATAATTTAGAAACATCATCTGGTTTATGAATAATGGTAATATTAAAATAGTCATTATCGTATAAATCTTTGATATTGCTAGTGTCTGTTAAACCAATTATATTAATAGGAGTAGTACTTTTATAATATATTAAATTTGCTTCATTATCTAAAAGAGTAAAAGAAGAATTTTCTAATATAGTATTATAAGTAGGTAAATATTTAGTATCATAATCACCAATTATAGCATATTTAGCTAGATTAGCTTCTATTTGGTTAAAATACTTTGTTACTAATTGGGCATTATCTTCGGCTAATTTTTTACTATCAAATAAATCACCAGTAAAAATAACAATATCTGGTCTTAATTTATTTAATTCATTGACAATTTTTTTAAGTTCTTTTTCATTGGTAGTGCGGCCATAATGTAAATCAGAAAAGTGGGCTATTTTAAGACCATTATAATCCTTTATTAAACTTTTATTATATATAGGAATTTCTTTTATTTTTAAATTATAAGGTTCAATATAATAACCATATAAAAAGATAACAAATATTAAAATAATTAGAATACTTATAAATGTAAATATAGGGTGCTTTTTTTTATTTTCATTTTTTTTCATATTGACCTCTTAAATAGATATTAGTAATACGGCTAGAGTATTATGTAACATATGAATAAATATTGAAGAATATATATTATCTGTTTCATAAAAAGCTTTAGCAAAGAAGAAACCTAGAGCTCCATAAGGGATGATATATAGGAGTTCTAATAAGTTTGGTTCAGCAATATGGGCTAAGCCAAAGAAGAAGGCAGTAACAAGACAAAATGGTAACCAATTTTTGAATGCATTTTTAAAGCTAGCTCTAAAAGTTAATTCTTCAGTAATAGGACCAATGATGGCAACAATTAAAAGACCACTTAAAGGAAATTGGGCTAAAAATTCACGATTAGCACTTTCATTAGCGGGAATGGTATGAATAATGGAATTAATTACAAGATTGGTTGCTAACATAACTCCTAGACCAATAAGCCAATATTTAAGAGCAATTTTTAAGTTTTCTTTTTTAAAGTTTTGAAAATCTTCAATTAATCTTTCATGATAAACAATACATAAGCCAATTAAAATTATTATGTAAGTACCTAATTGAGATAATGATGAGACTATAATATTAGAGCTAGTATAATAGTCTTTAAATAATATATAACCTACGGCGGCTAGAAAAAAGTAAAGAAATATGGTACCTAAGCCTTTAAAGAAATTTATAATTTGTTCTTTCATATAATCAACTCTATTTCTTATTTAATATTATCATATATTTGGGGCCTTTAACAATAATTTTAATTTTATTTTACAAAATGATTATGTTCATATTGATATTTTAATTAAAATTGGTTATAATGTTTATAGAAAAATAAAAGGAGGAATGGTAAATGAAGGAAGCTACTGGAGAATTAAATATGACTGTTATTACAGTAGTTGCTATTGCAGCTGTAGCAGCATTCTTTTATGCCTTTGTATGGCCAAGTATAAAAACTACAATTCAAAGAAATAATCAATGTGCAAATACTTCATCTTGTACATGTAACGGTAAAACATGTTCATGTTATTATATTGACGATAATGGACAAGAGGCGGGACCTGTAACGTGCCCAAATCCGGATAATACTGCGACAACATAAAAGGAGGGAATAATAAATGAAGGAAGCTACTGGAGAATTAAATATGACCGTTATTACAGTAGTTGCTATTGCAGCTGTAGCAGCATTCTTTTATGCTTTTGTATGGCCAAGTATAAAAACTACAATTCAAAGAAATAATCAATGTGCAAATACTTCGTCATGTACTTGCTCAGGAAAGACTTGTTCTTGCTACTACATCGATGATAATGGACAAATAAGTACTCAACCTATAACTTGTCCAAATCCAGATAATAGTGCAACAACTACATAAAATAGGAGGAAAGAAAAATGAAAGAGGCACAAGGCGAACTTAATATGACTATTATTGTTGTGACAATAGTTGCTGGGTTGTCTCTTTTTTTCTTTACAGTAATTTGGCCAAGTATTAGAGGAAGTTTTAAAAGAAATGCTAGTTGTAATGAAGCAATCTGTACTTGTACCAATCGTGATTCAAATGGAAATTGTATTGTGACAGATGGCTTAGTAGAGTGTTATGTAAAAGGTCATCCTAGTCAAAAAATTATGTGTCCATGGAAAGGTTAATTTAGGTGAGGTAATGAGAGAGTCAGTCGGCGGTGTTTCTTTATTTGGACTTGTTATTGCTTTAGTGTTACTTTTTGCCGGTTATATTAGTTTATCAATTAATTATTCTAAGGCATATAATGTTAAAAATGAAATTGTAAATATTATAAAAAATCAAGGGGGAGTATGTACTGATCGAAGTGTTGGTATTTGTTATAATTTTGCTGAACAAATAAGTGATTATTTTGGAGATGTTTCATATCATAGTCAAGGTAGATGTGATAGTGATTGGTATGGATATAGAAGAAATGGAGAATTAATTGGTAAAGGCGCTCAAAATGCAGCATTTTGTGTTAAAGCAATTAGACTTAATGGTAATTCGGAACTTCCTAATGCCTTGTATTATCAAGTAAAGCTTTTTTATCAATTAGATTTACCAATAATTAAATCAGTGTTTAACTTATCAGTTATGGGTGAAACTGCCAGAATTTACGCACCAAATGAATGTGAATATCAAGCAGCTAATTATGAATGGTGTAGGTAGGTGATATAAGTGCGATCTTCAATAGGTGGCTCATGGTTAATGGGTTTAATGATAACATTTATATTCTTATTTGTAGCTTTTATAATTTTAACAATTAATTATTCAAAGACAATAAGAGTAAAAAATGAAGTTGTGAGTATCATAGAAAAATATGAAGGCTTAAATGAAACTTCTGTGGCTCTAATAAATAATTATTTAAGATATAATGGTTATAGTGCGACGGGAGTTTGTACAAAAAGTACTAAAAGAGGAGTTTATGGAGGTTTGTCTTTATCTAGTACTAATTTAGAGCAGGCTCGTCCTGGGGCTAAATATTATTATTGTATTCAAAAATATAGAGGAATAAAGTCAACAACATATTATCAAGTTGGAGTTTTCTATAAATTTAATTTACCAATTATTGGAACTGCGGCTGGTTTTAATGTAAGAGGAACAACATCAAATTTCTTGGATTCTGATGGAGCTATGTATAGTGCAGTAATAGGAGGATAAAAATGAATGTAATTGTTTCTAATAAATATCAAAATTTATTATCTACTTTAGATATAGATGTGATAAAGAGTATTAATGGGGAATTTGAAATTGAAGATTTAGTTAAACAATTTACAAATTTTTACTTTAATAAAATGATTATTGATATAACTGCAATAAAAGATTATCAAAATATAAAAAATATTCAAAAATTATCTGTTAATTTTGATATGAATAAAGTAATTTTATTATTAGATGATTCAGCAATGGTTAATAGTGGGGGATATTTATCGCAATTAGTATCTATGGGAATTTATAATTTTACAAGAAATATAAATGCAGTTAAATTTTTGATTGATAATCCTAATTCATATAAAGATGTAGCTCAATATCACAATTTAAGTAATTCAGATGATGTTAGTCTAGTGGAATTTGATACTTTTTCTGGAACAGGCAGTGGAGGACTTCGAATTATTGGTTTTAGAAATGTTACAGCTCATGCTGGAGCTACAACTTTAATATATATGTTAAAAAGACATTTAGAAGTGGCTTACAATGTAGTGGCATTAGAAGTAAATAGAGAAGATTTTAGATATTTTAATGATAAAAGTTTAAAGACAACTTTAGATAATGATTTATCATTTAATATTGCCAATAATCCAGAAGCTGAAGTAATTTTGGTTGATTTAAATGATTCTATTCATAATGAATTATGTAATGAAGTAATATATTTAATTGAACCGGGATTAATTAAGCTTAATAAGTTAGTAAGAAATGATCGAGAAATATTTGAGAAATTAAAAGATAAAAAGATTGTTTTAAATAAGAGTATTCTTACTAATAAAGATGTTAATGATTTTGAAAATGAGGTTAATAGTAAAGTATTCTTTAGTATACCTTATTTAGATGATAAGAAAGAAAGAGAACCAATCTTAGATGATTTCTTAATATCTTTAGGTTTTTCAAGACTTAGCGGAAATGGTTCTAACAAAAATAAATTATTTAATATATTTAAGTAAATCACAATTTAGTGATTTTTTTTGTTTTAAAAAATAATGTTTATTGATATAATAATGGTGTTAGGAGTTTAGCTTTATGAAAAAAATACTAAGTTTAATCATTGGCATTATTGCATTATCAGGAATAATTGGAATAACTGTTTATACTTTAAATTCTCGGGGAGTTAGAAGAGATGTAGTTAATTCTCAGGGAGAAGTTATTGAACTTGTTAGTAGTAATTTTAATGGTAATGTTTTAGCTGAACTTTATAATGTATATTTAAATGGACAAAGACATAAGATTAAATTTGAATATAAAGTTCAATTAGAAAAAGAATTGAATGAAGGTTTTTTAGAATTATTAGTGTATTTTGATGGAGGAAATATTATTAATGAAAATATAATTTCTAAATTAGATATTGAGGATGTTTCAGCGGAAGAAGTATTTTCTAATGAAGATATAAATAATATAAAATTAAATATAGATGATATTCAAATAATTAAAATTGAAGATAAAGATTATATTTTATTAGAGATTAATTGTTATGGTAATTATAATAAAAGTTTTTATTTCTTATTTGATGATTTAGGAGATTTATTAGTTCCTAATGGAGCGGTTATTAAAGATGAAAGTGTTTACTATATTACTGATTTACAAATATTTTATGATGATAGTGAACAAATATTAGCTAAATATGAAGATGGACAAATATATGTATTAGAGCCTTTAGTAGAAGAAGATAAAATATCTTTAGTAGAATGTAAATATTATTATGAAGATGGTAAAGCTAAAAGAGATGTTTTAAATACGTATGAAGATATAAAAATTGCTGAATAATGGAGATGAAATTATGTTTGTAGATGAATTAACAGTAAAGGTTATTGCTGGTAAAGGTGGAGATGGTTGTACATCTTTTAGACGAGAAAAATATGTAGCAATGGGCGGTCCTGATGGTGGAAATGGTGGGGCTGGTGCAAGTATTATTTTTAAAGTTGATAAAGGACTTAAAACTTTAATTGATTTAAGATACAATAAAATAATTAAAGGAGAAAAAGGAGAAAATGGCAAAGGCGCTAATAGACAAGGGGCTGATGCCAAAGATGTTATAATTAAAGTACCGGAAGGAACAACAATTATTGATTTAGATACTAATTTAGTTATAGCTGATTTAGTAGGGGAAAATAGTGAAGTAGTTGTAGCTAAAGGAGGAAGAGGAGGTCGTGGTAATGCGGCTTTTAAAACTCATAGTGATACGGCGCCAAGAATTAGTGAATTAGGAGAACCAGGAGAACTTAGAATTTTAAAAGTAGAATTAAAAATGCTCGCGGATGTAGGAATTGTGGGACTTCCTAGTGTTGGTAAGTCAACTATATTATCAATGATTAGTGGGGCTACTCCTAAAATTGCTAGTTATCATTTTACAACATTGGCTCCAAATTTAGGGGTAGTTAATTTAAAAGATGGCCGAAGTTATGTTATGGCAGATTTACCTGGACTAATTGAGGGAGCTAGTGAAGGGGTAGGTTTAGGTCATAAATTTTTAAGACACGCGATGAGAACAAAAATAATTGCTCACGTGATTGATATGGGAGCTGCAGAAAATAGAAATCCGATTGATGATTATCTAGTAATTAGAAAAGAAATAGAAAAATATAGTGATAAATTAGCTCAAAAAAAGGAAATTATCGTGGCTAATAAAATGGATCTAGATGGGGCTAAAGATAATTTAATTGAATTTAAGAAAACTTTCTTTGATAAAGAGATAATTGAAGTTAGTGCATTAAATGCTAAAGGTTTAGATAAATTAATTAATAGAATAGCGGATTTGTTAGATGAAGTAGAAGCATCTTCTTTATATGATGATGAAGAATTAGAAAGTCATGTTGTTTATAAATTTAAAAATGAACGACCATTTACAATAAGTAAAGATGGTGATGTTTGGGTGCTTGAAGGAGCGGAATTAGAAAAATTATTTAAAATGACAAGATTTAATGAAGATGATGCCGTTGTACGTTTTGCTAGAAAACTAAAAGGAATGGGCGTAGAAGAAGAATTAGAAAAGTTGGGAGCAAAACGGGGAGATGAAGTACAAATTTGTGGTTATATCTTTGAATTTAAAGAATAAAAAAGAAGATTTAAGCATCTTCATTAAATATTAGGATAGTACCAATAGCAATTTTTTTAGTAGAATTAGCTGGCATTTCTAAAATGCTAGTTTTTTTATGATCATTATTTATTTTAATAATACGATTTTTATCTAGATTTTCATATTTATATATTACTTCATTATTAGAATTTAAACCAATTATATCTATATTTTCTTTCATAAAATAAGTATGAATAGAATTACAATTTGGAAAAAGCATACCATAATCAATATTGGTTTTACCCATAAGACCTTTTAATCTTTTAGAAAAAGTGTCGGCTAAAATAATGTTATACTTTTTTTTATTTGTTCTTATAAACATTTAATCACCTATAATAATTGTATCATAAATATTATTTTTTATGATAAATAATTAGCTAAAAATTGACTTTTTAAGGTTTTTATTATATGATTAATTATGATAAGGGTGAGGGTTATGAATAAGCGCGGTCAGGCATTAGTGGAATATATACTTATCGTGGCTTTAATTAGTGTTATTGCGATTGCACTTGTTAATTATTTTGGTGGGTATTTAAAAGATGCTTTAACTAAAACTTCTTGCAGCCTTGTTGATGAAGAATATATAAAAGGTGATAAACCTGGCGAGGGAAAATGTAAGGGAGATTAACTGGCACTTAAAAGGGGTAAAAAATGAAAAAAAAAGGGCAAGCATTAGTTGAATTTATTATAATATTACCGGTGTTTTTAATCCTTTTATTAGGAGTTTTTGATATAGGTAAACTTTTTTATATGAAAATTAGATTGGAAGATCAAATAAGTGATGTAGTAGATTTATATAAGAAGGGTGAGTCTCAAGAAAATATTAAAAATAAGTTAGATATAGAAGAGATTGATGTAAAAAAGGAAGATACTTTAACAAATTTAACTATTTATAAAAATATTAGTATTATAACACCAGGATTAAATTTAATACTTAAAAATCCTTATAAAATAGAAGTATCAAGGAGTATTTTAAATGAGACTGGATAAAAATGGACAAGTATTAATTTTATTTATAATATTTATTCCTTTAATAATTATGATGTGGGCTTTTGTAGTTGATATTGGAGTTATTAGTAATGCTCATGCTAAATTAGAAAATGTAAGTAGAATGATAATAAAAGATGTAATTGATGAAGAAAATAAACAAGATAAAATAGAAAAACTATTTAAAGAAAATAATATAGATATAACTAATTTAAAAGTTGATATAAATAATGATAAAATAAGAATTAGAAATGAAATAGAAATAGAAAGTATTTTTGGAAATATTATTGGAATAGATAGTTATAAAATAAAAGTAGATGTTATGGGGTATAAATTAAATAACAAAATTATGATTGAATAAAAGTGGGTGAATATATGAATAGTAAGGGTATAGCAATATGTATAACATCAGCAAAAGGAGGAGTAGGAAAAACAATTACTACTTTAAATTTAGCGGGGTTATATGAGACTTTAGAAAAAAAAGTATTAATTATTGATTTTGATTTAGCTAGTGGGGGAATTGCTACATCTTTAAATGTAAATGTTAATAAAAGTATTTATAATTTTATAGATGATTATAATAATAATCGTTATAAAGATTTTAAAGATTATATTACAAAATATGATAATTATATAGATGTTTTAGCTAGTCCTAAAGATCCTAGACAAGCTAATAAGATTGATGCTAAATATGTAGAATTAGTAATTGATAAAGCAGTATATAATTATGATATTGTTTTAATAGATACTAGTCATATATTAAATGATATTAATATTTCAGTCATGGATTTAGTAGATAAGTTAATATTTTTAGTTACTAATGATCCTTTAGATTTAAAGAATATGCGAAGTATTTTAACTATATTAAAAGATATTAATTATAATAATTATAAAATAGTATTAAATGAAAGTATTTATCCATTTAGGAAATATTTTAGTTTATATGATATAAAAAATATTATTAATTCTAATGTTGATTATGTTATTTCTAAAGATTTTTATATTAAAAATATTGATAGTATAATTATGGATGGAAAGATAATTACTTTAGATGATAAAATGCCAATTTTATTTAGTAGAGATTATACATCTTTAATGCAACTTATTAGTGATATGTATAATGAAGGGGTAGAAGCATGAAACAAAGTTTAAGAGATGCTTTTGATATAAAAAGTAAAGAAACTAAAGTAAATATAATTAGTGATTATGAAATATTTAAAGATAAAAAATTATTAGATAAATTAAGAACGGAAATTGTAGAAAATTTAATTGATCGAGAAATGCCTAATGATACAACTTTAAATGAATGGATTAATGATTTAATTGATAAAACGATTGAAGGATATGATTTATCGAATTTAGAGAGAAGTCATTTATATAATTTAATTGATAATGAAATTAATGGATATGGACCTATTACAGAATTATTAAATAGTAAAAATATTACCGAAATTATGATTAATTCTCCTAATGAAATATATATAGAAATAGATGGAGTAATAAGTAGAGATGATAGTGTGTCTTTTATTAATGATGAGCATATTATTAGAACAGTACAAAGACTTATTCAACCTTTAGGAAGAACAATAGATGCTTCTAATCCGATGGTGGATTCTAGGTTATTAGATGGTTCAAGAATTAATGCGGTTATTCCACCACTTTCAACGAAAGGGCCAGTAGTTACTATTAGAAAATTCAAAGAATCAATGAGCAGTATTGATGAATTAATTAGAGTGGGAACATTAACTCCTTATATGGCTAGATTTTTGGATGCAGCGGTTAGAGGAAAGTTAAATATGATTATTTGTGGAGGTACTGGTTCAGGTAAAACAACACTTTTAAATATTTTAAGTGGTTTTATTGGGGAAAATGAAAGAATTATAACGATTGAAGATGCCGCGGAATTAAAATTAGAACAAGGGCATGTAATATCTTTGGAGACTAGGACTACTAATTATGCAGGTAATAATGAGATAACCATTAGAGATTTAGTTATTAATAGTCTTAGAATGCGGCCTGATAGAATAATTGTCGGAGAAGTAAGAGGTAAAGAAGCTTTTGATATGCTACAAGCAATGAATACGGGACATGAAGGTTCACTTACGACAATGCATGCAAATGGACCAATAGATGCTTTAAATAGATTAGAAACAATGGTTTTAATGGGAGGCATGGATATTCCAGTTAAAGCTGTAAGAGAGTATATTATTAGTGCTATAGATTTAGTAGTTAATATTGAAAGAATGGGGGATGGAAAAAGAAAGATTACAAGTATATGTGAACTTGAAGGTTTAAATGATGGTGAAATTAAATTAAAAGAAATATTTGCTTTTAAACAAAAAGGTTTAACTGAGACTGGAGAAGTTGATGGAGAATTTATTTTATATGAAGGAATACCGAGAGTTTATAAAAAGATTTTAGCTAGAGGAATTAGTGATATTGAAGATATTTTTAATCCTAATTATCAAAAGCCGGAAGAAGTAAAGCCTAAGTTAGAGGAAGATAGTAAAGTACAAACTTTATATTATCGAGGAAAATATGAAGGTATAGGTCCAAAAGAATAGAGGAGTTAAAATGGTCGGAGCAAGAATATTACAAATCATTTTAATATTAATTATTTTAGGAGTAATAGTTTATTTACTTCGACTTTCTTATGTTTTAAAATTAGAAAAAAGAATTGCTAGATTTGCAATAAATACTAACAAAGTAGATGATGATGGATCAATTTTAGATAAGTTTAAAATTTTAATAGAAAAGTTAGTTTTAGAATTATCAAAAATATTAGGACATTCAGAAGTATTAACAAAATATGCGACAAAGTATAATAAATATATTAGTTATGAAGCTCAAAAAAAGAAAAATGGAATGTTTTTTGTCGCATATAAGTTTTTATTAGCGTTCTTAGTTATGTTACTAGGATTATTATCTTTTAGTTTACAAAAAGAAAAAATAGATATAATGGTATTACTAATAGCCTTCTTATTAAGTTTTATACTTCCAGATATTTATTTAAAAATTAAATTTCAACAGAAAAGAAAAAGAATTGAAAATGATTTATTAAAAGCAATTATTATTATGAATAATGCTTTTAAAAGTGGTAGAAATATAATGCAAGCGGTGGAGGTAGTTAAGGATGAACTAGATGGACCTATTCAAGATGAGTTTAAAAAGATATATTTAGATATAACTTATGGTCTTAGTTTAGATGTAGTATTTGAAAGATTTTATGAAAGAGTTAAATTAGAAGATGCAAAATATATTACTTCTTCACTTACACTTTTAAATAAAACGGGTGGAGATATTATAAAAGTATTTTCATTAATAGAAAGATCTTTTTTTGATAAAAAGAATTTAAAAAATGAACTTAATAGTTTAACGGCGACTAGTAGATTTGTATTTAAATTATTAGTATTATTACCTTTTATATTTATTATGATAATTGCTTTATTAAATCCTTTATATTTTAAACCTTTAGTAGAAACACCTTTAGGAATTATTTGTTTAGTTTTTATAATTTTATTATATACACTATATATTTTAATTATCAAAAGAGTACTTGAGGTGAAGTTATGAAAAGATCATTTATTAATAAAATATATTTAAATAGTACTATTAAAAGATTAGAAGCTAAAGAAAAAAAATTAGGTAGTAAAGCTTTAAAAGTAGAAACATTTTTAAATATAAGATTAGCTTTGGTAATAAGTATTTTTATTATTATATTATTTACTTGTAAATATGGGGCTATTTTAGCACCAGTTATTGCTCTTATTTTTTATATATTATTTGAATATTTTGTTTATGATTATAATATCAAAAAAAGAGGAAAAAAGTTAGAGAAAGAAGCTATATTCTTTTTTGAAGTTTTGGTTTTAACTTTAGAGGGTGGTAGAAGTTTAAAGCATGCCTTAGATTTAACAGTTGAAAATATAGATTCTGAAATATCTTTAGAATTTAAAACAATGCTTCATGAAGTTAAATTAGGGAAAAGTATTAATGAAGCTTTGGAGGCTTTAAAAAAGAGAATACCTAGTGAGGCAATAAATAATGCAATATTAAATATGGTTCAAGCTAATATTTATGGGACTAATATAGTGGATTCTTTATATAATCAAATAGATTATTTAAGACAAAAGCAAATATTAGACGTAAAAGCTGAAATAGCTAAATTACCAACTAAAATAAGTGTTATTAGTGTATTATTTTTTATTCCGATAATTCTATTAATTATTTTAGCACCAATTTTATTAAATTATATTATGAATTAGTTTTTCAATATTTTTAAGAGTTATGGGATCAATAAAATGTTCTATTTTTTCTACTTGATCTAAAGAAAATTGATTTTTATTTAATTTAGTTAAAAATGTAGTTAAAATATTATGTCTTTTATATAAATATTTAGCTATTTTTAAACCTTTAGAAGTTAATAGTAAATTATTATTTTGAACTATAACTAAATTATGATTTTTTAATTTAGAAATCATCTTACTACAGGATGATTTTTTTATATTTAAAAGTTTACTTAATTTAGTAATAGTAAGTTTATCTTTTTGTTTACGAAAAAGCATTTCTAAATAATCTTCCATAGCGTAAGTTATATCATTATTGTTATGTAAATAATTAGTAAGAGTAAAAAATTCTTCATGCATAATAACACTATCCTTTATTTTACATATATTAAAGTAGTTGTTAGTTTAAGGAAACTAATAAATTATATGAGGAGAGTAAAAAAATGATTATGACTTTAGATACTATTTCTTTAAATAAAGAAGTAGTGGTTGAAAAAGTAAGAGATAGTTCTTTAAAAAGGAGATTATTAGATTTGGGATTTATTCCCAATAATAAAGTAAAATGTGTACTTATTAGTCCTTTTAAAGATCCTAAAGCTTATAAAATAAATAATAATATAATTGCCCTTAGAAATATAGATGCTAAGAATATTGAGGTAAATGATGAAAACAATTAAAGTAGCGTTAATAGGAACCCCAAATGTGGGGAAATCAACTATTTATAATGCCCTCACTAAAAATGATGTACATACAGGAAATTGGGCAGGAAAAACCGTGGAATTTACAAAGGGAGAATGTGTTTTTGAAAGTATAAAATATGAATTTTATGATTTACCTGGGACTTATTCACTTTTAGCTAGAAGTAAAGAAGAAGTGGTCGCAACAGATTTTATTTTTGATGGTCTTTTTGATGTTGCCGTGGTAGTTTGTGACGCAACAAGTTTAGATAAGGGAATTAATTTAGTTGTTCAAACTCAAGAGATATTTAAGAAGGTTGTAGTATGTATTAATTTAATTGATGAAGCAATTAAAAAGGGGATTACAATAAATTATGAGGTATTAAAAAATAATTTAAATTTACCATTAGTAAAAATGAGTGCTAAAGAAAAAGTGGGATTAGAAGAATTACTTAAAACTATTAGAGAAGCAAAGGAAAGTGATTATTTAAATATTGATTATGGTATATTAGAAGATAGTATAAAAATGGTAGAGAAAGATATTAAAGAATCCTCAAAAAATAAGAAATGGATGGCATTAAGAGTTTTAGAGAATAATCAATATTATATAGATAAATTTAGAAAAAATAATTTAATTAATTTAAGTGATAATACTAAAAAGTCTAAAGAAAGATTAGAGAAAGTAGATATTAATTTAGAGGTAGCTATTAAAATAAGAAAGATAGTGGTTAGTAAATTAAAAAATGTAGTTTATTATAAAAAGAAAGACTATGAAGAGAAAGTACTTAAGATTGATCGGATATTAACTAGTAAGTTATGGGGTATACCAATTATGTTAATATTTTTATTTTTGATCTTTTATTTAACTATTAAAGGAGCTAATGGACCATCAAATTTATTATTTAATTTCTTTCAAGGTTTAGAAGATAATATAGCTAATTTTCTAAATTTTATTAGAGTACCTAAAGTAATTAATGATTTATTAGTAAATGGGGTTTATAAAACATTATATTGGGTTGTTTCAGTGATGATGCCACCAATGCTGATTTTCTTTCCATTATTTACTTTTTTAGAAGATTTAGGAGTATTACCAAGAATTGCTTTTAATATGGATAAAGCTTTTTCGAAATGTAATGCTTGTGGTAAGCAAGCCCTTACTATGTGTATGGGGGTTGGTTGTAATGCGGTCGGAGTAACTGGAGCAAGAATAATAGATTCTAAAAGGGAGAGGTTACTTGCAATTTTAACAAATGTTTTTGTACCATGTAATGGAAAATTTCCTACACTTATTGCAGTTATAACGATGTTTTTCTTAAATTTTACTAATAAATATTCTAGTTTATGGTGTGCTTTAATTTTAACTTTATTTATGGGTGGGGGAATTTTATTAACTTTTATAATTAGTTTTGTTTTATCTAAAACTATATTAAAGGGTAAAGCTTCAAGTTTTACTTTAGAATTACCGCCTTATCGTTTTCCTAATATTATTGAAACTATAAAATATAGTTTTAAAAATAGAGCAATATATGTTTTAGGAAGAGCTGTTAAAGTGGCTATTTTTGCAGGATTTATTATTTGGGGAATAGCTAATATTAAAATAAATAATGAACCTATTCTTAGTTTAATTAGTAATTTTTTAGATCCGATAGGTAAAATATTAGGGGTTGATGGAGTAGTTATTCTTGCTTTATTATTAGGATTTCCGGCAAATGAGATAGTAATTCCAGCGATGATTATGGGATATCTTAAGACTTCTTCTTTAACAAATTTTACAAGTGTAAGTGCATTAAAAGAAATTTTAATAATGAATAATTGGGGAATTAAAACGGCGATATGTTTTATAGTTTTGATGATGTTTCATTATCCTTGTTCTACAACATTATTAACAATAAAAAAAGAAACTAATAGTAATTATTATACGTTTTTAGCGTTTATAATACCACTTTTAGTAGGAATGTTTATTGCTTGGGGAATTAATTTAATATTTTAATGTCAATTAAATAGTTTTTAAGTATAATTTAGGTTTAAAAAGTATTATAATAAAGATAGTGGTTAATATGTTTGAAGCAATAGATTCTTTTATTAATGAGGCAATACAAAGTTTAGGAATGTGGGGACCATTTGTAGGTTGTTTTTGTATATTAATTGAATCAATGTTACCAATATTGCCATTATTTGTATTTATAACAATTAATTTTTTGGCTTTTGGAAATATATGGGGCTTTTTAATTTCATGGTTCTTTACTTGTTTGGGTTGCTTTATTTCTTTTTGTTTATTTAGAAGGAAAGTCCAATCATGGTTATATAGTCATTTAAAGAAAAAAGGGTTAATTAGTGAGGAAACAATTAAATATATTACGAATATAAAATTTGAAGAACTTACAACTATAATTGCTATTCCTTTTACGCCAGCATTTTTAATAAATATTGCAGCGGGTGTTTCTAAAATGAAAGTTAAAAAATTTCTATGTTCTTTAATGATTGGAAAAATATTTTTAGTTTATTTTTGGGGCTTTATTGGAGTTAGCTTAGTTGAAAGTATTAAAAATCCAATTTATTTAATTAGAGTAATAGTGTTATTAGTGATAGCTTATATATTTAGTTATATAGTTAATAAAAAATTAAAATTGAAGTAGAGGTGTTTAAAAATGGATTATATAATTATTGGATTACTTGGTATTACAATTATTTTATTATTTATTAATTTATTTAAAAAGCAAGATAACAAAGAAAGTGAATTAATTGAAAAAATGGGCAAACTAGAATTAGAACTAGTTAAAGAAATAGGTGAGTTTAAAGTTAATTTTGCTAGTGATTTAAGAAAAGATTTTGATAATTTAAATGAAAATATTTTAAGAAGATTAAGTGAAATTAACAATAAAGTTACGGAAAGATTAGATGAATCTTTAGAAAAGACTAATAAGACATTTGCTAATGTTTTAGAAAGATTATCAAAGATAGATGAAGCTCAAAAGAAAATAGATGGATTAAGTAGTGATATTATTTCTTTACAAAGTATATTAACAGATAAAAAATCAAGAGGTATTTTTGGGGAAGTAAATTTGAATTTTATTTTAGAGAATGCTTTCGGAAGTGTGGCTAATGGTATTTATGATATTCAACATAAAATGAGTAATGGTTTTATTGTTGATGCAATATTATATGCGCCTGCGCCGCTTGGAACGATTGCAATAGATTCTAAATTTCCTTTAGAAAATTACGAGCGAATGACTGATAAAAAACTTAGTCCGGCGGATAGAATGATCGCGGAAAAGAATTTTAAAAACGATTTTAAAAAACATATAGATGCCATAAGTTCAAAATATATTATTCCGGGAGAAACAGCAAATGAAGCCATAATGTTTTTACCCGCTGAGGCGATATTCGCGGAAGTAAATGCCTATCATTCCGATTTACTTAATTATGCTTATAATAAAAAAGTTTGGATTACTAGTCCCACAACATTAATGAGTACTTTAACAGTTATAGAAATGATTTTAAAAAATATGGAAAGAGATAAATATGCTAAAGTAATTCATGAAGAATTAAATAAACTTGCTATTGAATTTTCAAGATATAAAGAGCGTTGGGATAAACTGGCTAGAAGTATTAATGCGGTAAATAAAAATGTTGAAGAACTTAATACGACAAGTGAAAAGATAACGAAGAGATTTGATTCTATTAATCAGGTTGATGTAAATAAACTTACTAATAATGATGATACTTTAATTAGTGAATAATTGTAAAGTATGTTTATTTTTTATCAATAATATTGATTTTCTTTTCTAAGCTAGATATAATGATAAAGGAGAGTTTGGAAGGTAAGAGCTAGTTAACATCTTTGTTAAAAGATTTTACCTTGTTCTCCTTTTTATATGCATTAATTTACTAAAAATAGAAGATATGTTATAATATAGACGATGTTTTATGAAAAAAGAATTACTTAGTCCAGCTGGAGATTTTGAAGCTTTAAGGGCCGCGGTTAATAATGGAGCTGATGCAGTATATTTAGCTGGAAAAAATTATGGGGCAAGAAAGTTTGCCAAGAATTTTTCTTTAGAAGAATTAGCTCAAGCGGTAAATTATGCTCATTTATATGGTGTAAAAGTATATGTTACAGTTAATACAATTATTTATGAGGAAGAAATAAAAGAAGTTTTAGAATATATTGAATATTTAAATAATATTGGGGTAGATGCTTTAATTGTCCAAGATATTGGGTTAATGGTTTTAATAAGAAAGTATTTTCCAGATTTAGATATTCATGCATCAACGCAAGCCCATACTCATAATATTGAACAAATAAAATTTTTAGAAAAATTAGGAGTAAAACGAGTAGTACTAGCTAGAGAAATGAGCCTAAAAGATATAAATAAGCTAGATACTAAAATGGAATTAGAAGTATTTATTCATGGGGCATTATGTATTTGTTATTCTGGTCAATGTTTATTTTCGGCATTTAAAACTGGAAGAAGTGGTAATCGTGGGGAATGTGCAGGTTTATGTCGAGTTTTATATGACTTAAAATGTGATGATAAGAATATAATACATAACCAATATTTACTTAGTCCTAAAGAATTAAATACCACTAATTATGGGTTAGAGCTTAATAAAAGTAGGGTTCTTAGTTTTAAAATTGAAGGAAGAATGAAAAGTCCAGAATATGTTGGATATGTAACGAGGATATATCGAAAAATTTTAGATGATGTTAATTATAAGTTAACTGAAGAAGAAATATTTAATTTAAAGAGTTTATATAATAGGGGATTTACAAAAGGTTATTTATTTAATAATAGTGATAAAGAATTTATAAGTTTAAAGTCTTCTAATCATTTAGGCGTGGAAATTGGAGACGTTATATCTTTTAATAAAAAAAGAATACGAATTAAGCTTAATCATGAACTTAATCAAGGAGATGCTATAAGATTACCTAATCAAGAAGGTATGTATGTAAATTTTTTATATAATAAAAGAGATGAATTAATTAATAAAGCTAAAAAAGATGATATTGTTGAGGTTCAAAATAAAGTAGTATTAGAACAATTAGGAAAGGTATATTTAACTTTTAATAAAAAGCTTAAAGAACAAATTGATAATGGCTTAAAAAAGCAAATTGGAATAAATATTTATGGATATGCTCATGAAAATGAAAAATTAATTATTAAGTATACAGATCTAGCTAATGAAGTTATTTATGAAGGAGATATTGTTAGTAAGGCTAAGAGTATGCCTATTTCTAAAGAAAGAATTGGACAAATTTTAAGTAAACTTGGAAATACACCGTTTAAAGTTAATAATTTAGATTTAGATATTGCTGATAATATTTTTATTCCAGTAGGTTATTTAAATGAAATTAGAAGAGAATTAGTGCAAAAATTAGAAGATAAAAGATGTAGAGTAAGAGAACCTAAAAAATTAGCATTAGAAGAATTAAAAGTTTTTAAAAGAAATAATAAAAAAATAAAAATAAGTGCTTTAGCAAGAAATGAAGAACAATTAAAAGCTTTAATTAATAATAAAGTAGATTATATATATTTGACTGATGAGTACTTAATGGAAAAATACGGCTATTTAGATAATATTTATTTACGTTTAGATAGAGTTATAGAGCAACATAAAGATTACTTTAATACTAAATTATTAATTGGTGAGACTGGTAGTTTAAAGTATTGTACAAATAATGAAGTTGTTAGTGATTATTTTTTGAATGTTGTTAATAGCTCTTATGGAAATCTTTTAGCTAGTATGAAGGTTAAACGAATAACTATAAGTCCTGAACTTAAATTAGATCAAATAAATGATTTTATCCAACATTTAGATAATAAAATAGAAGTAGAAATAATAGGTTATGGCTCTTTAGAGTATATGATAATGAAATATAATTTAATTAATAATATGGAATTAGATGCAAATAAAGATTATTATTTAGAAAATAAAATGGGAACTTTTAAAATTTTAAAAGATAAGTATACTCATATTATGGGTGATAAAAAGATTAATTTAATAAATAATATTAAAGATTTAAAAAAATTGGGTATAGATGTCTTTAGATTAGAATTATTAGATGAAAATACGCAAGATATTAATAATTTAATTAAACAAATAAAAAAAGAACTTGGTTAAGTTCTTTTTTAGAATTTACGATATAAACCAATAGCTTTACCTAAAATGGTAATGTTATCAAAAATAAAAGGGGCCATTGTATCATTTTCAGGTTGTAAACGGAAATGACCATTTTCTTTATAATAGGTTTTTAAAGTTACTTCATTGGCATCAGTCATAGCGACGACGATATCACCATTACGAGCAGTATTTTGTTTTTTTACAATAACAACATCACCATCAAAAATACCAGCATTGATCATGGATTCACCACTTACATTTAGGGTAAAAATAGTTTCTTTAGCCGGAATTAAACTAGCAGGAAGACTAAAGAATTCATTGGGACGTTCAATAGCTTCAATCGGAGAACCGGCAGTAATTTTTCCTAAAAGTGGGACTTTAACTATTTCTTCATTTTTTTCTTCATATTCATTATCTACAAGTAATTCCATAGCTCGAAATTTATTATTATCAACTTTTAAATATCCTGCATTACATAATTTTTTTACATGAGTATGAACAGTCGCTGGACTAGATAAACCTAAGCCTTTTCCTATTTCTCTTATAGATGGGGGATAGCCATGCTCCGCTGAGAATTTTTTTATATAGTCTAATACATTATTTTGTTTTTCAGTAATTTGTTTTAAATTTTCCATTTTGTATTACCTCCATATTCATAATAGCACAAAAACGTATGACTGTCAAACAAATGTATTAATTATTGTAAAATTTAAAATAGCTACTTGAGCGAACACATGTATTTGCGATATAATGTTCGTGTTAGAAAGAGGGAGTTATTATGAAAAAAGTTTTAGTAAATTATGGAGGAGCTTTATTATTTTATTTTGTTATTTTTATAGGTATTTTAGCCTTAGGATTAAGAATGGGATAAAAGATTAATAAAAAACATTATTTGTGTTATAATAAAAAATGAGGTGTATTATGGAATATAAAAAATATGAATACCCATCTTTTAATATTTATACAATTAAAACAAATAAATTTAAAACAGTAAATATGGAGATTATATTTAGAGATGAAGCTATAAAAGAAGAGGCATTAAATAAAACTATGCTAGCGGATATTATGACGGATTGTTCAGCTAAATATCCATCAAGAAAAGAAGTAGGAAAAAAGTTAGAAGAACTATATCAAGCTAGTTTTTATGGAGTAGTTAATAAAGTTGGTAAATGTTTTATGACTTCATTTGTTTTAAGTTTTTTAGCACCAAAGTATGTTGATGATTCTAAATATTTAGAAGAAGTAATAAAATTACCATTTGAAATGATTTTAAATCCGTTTATAGAAGCTTCGGAGTTTGATATTAAAAATTTTAAAATAGTAAAAAATAGAATTCATGATGATATATTAAGTATTAATGAAGATATTAATAGAACAACATTAAAAAAAGCTCTAAGTAATTTAGATAGTAATAGTCCTAGTAGTTATGGAGTAATGGGTTCTTTAGAAGATTTAGAGGCTATTAGTCCAAAAACATTATATGAAGCTTATAAAAAAATGATGAATTCGAATTGTGATATATTTATAGTGGGAAATATAGATATGGATGAAGTAGCTAATTTAATTTTTAAATATTTTAAAAATCCTATTATTAAAACAAAAGAATTATCTTTATATGTAAATAATGAAGAGAGAAAGAAAGTTCAAGTTATTAAAGAAAAGAGTAATTTCTTAGAAAGTAATTTAGTAAATATATATAATATTAGTGATTTAACGGATAAAGAAAAAATTATAACTTTTTATTTTTATAATTATATTTTAGGCGCAGGGGGATTAAATTCTAAGCTTTATCAATTATTAAGAGAAAAAAATTCATTATGTTATGGAGTAAAAAGTTTATATCTTAAATATGATAATTTATTAGTGGTGCAAACTTCAATAAACAAAAAAGATATTAAAAAAGCTCAAAAATTAATTAATCAGGCTTTTAAAGAAATGAAAAATGGGATGTTTAGTGATGAAGAATTAGAATATGCTAAAGAAAATTTTATATTTGCTCTTAATTTAGCTTTAGATAATCCAGGAGGAGTTCTCAATAATTATGTTTTTAATATATTTGATGATTTACCACTTATAGATGAAAGAATTAAATTAATAAAAGATATTACAAGAGATGAAGTAATTAAAGTAGCAAGTAAAATAAAGCCAAATATTACTTTTATTTTAGAAGGGAAAGAACAAGATGGAAACAATTAAAATAAAAGGAATTGATGAACAAATATATTATACTATCTCTAAACAGGGATTACCAATTTATATATGGAATAATGAGTATGCCAAAAGTTTTTATTTATCTTTAAATGTCAAATTTGGTTCTTTACATACGGAATTTATGATAGATAATGAGAAGTTTGAAGTACCAAATGGAATTGCACATTTTATGGAGCATATAAAATTTAATGTAGATAAAAATAAAACAGCTAATGATTTATTTGATCCTTTAGGAAGTGATATTAATGCTTTTACTACTTATAAATATACCAGTTATTTAGTATATGGTACAAGCAAAATAGAAGATAATTTAAATAATTTATTAGATTATGTTTATAATCCCTTTTTTACCAAAGAAATAATTAAAAAAGAGAAGGGGATTATTGCCTCAGAAATAAATATGGGGAAAGATCAACCTTTTAGTAATTTGAATAATGAATTTAATAAATGTATTTTTCATAAAGAAAAATATAAATATTTAATTTCCGGAGAAGTTAGTGATATAAAAAAGATTGGCCTAGAAGATATAAAGTTAGTATATAATACTTTTTATCAACCACAAAATATGTTTTTAGTTGTAACTGGGAATGTTAATCCTTATGAAATAGAAAAATTAGTTAATGAGAATTTATATAAAAAGGAATTTAAAAAATTTAAAGAATTTAAATTAACAGAAATAAAAGAGCCAAGAAAAGTAGTAAAAGATTATTTAGAAATAAAAGGGAATGTTGAAGTTCCTAAAGCTAAAATAGGGCTTAAAATAGAAAGAAAAGCTTTTAAGAAAATAGATTTAGTAAAATTAAATATTATTTTAAATATTATTTTAGCTAGTAATTTTGGAGATACATCAGATTTAAAAGAAGAATTACTTAAAGATGAACTTATAACTTTTATAAATACAGCAAGATATGTTCAAGATGATTATGTAATAATTGATATTACTTTAGAAAGTAAATATGTTGATGAAGCTATTAAAAGGATAGTTTGGGCTTTAGATAATTTAACTATTGATGAAGAAACGCTAAAGCGAAAAATAAATTCATCTATTGCGACTTTAGTATTAAATTATGAAGATGTAGAAAATGTTAATAGTTTAATTCAAAATTATATAATATATTATGGAGATATAATTCCTAATTTAAAAGATATATATGCAGATATTACAATAGAAGAAGTAAGAGAAGTAATAAAAGAGATTAATACAAAAGAAATGACAATCATAAAAATGGAAAAATAAGCAATAAAAAAGCTATTCTTTTTGGAATAGTTTTTTATCTGTTGTAGAATTCAACGATTAATGATTCATTAATTTCAGCGTTTAATTCACTTCTATCAGGATATCTTACATAAGTTCCAGACATTTTATTAGCATCGAAAGTAACGAAAGCTGGAATACTATTTTTAGCTTCTAGAGAAGCTTTAATAGCAGGATGTCCTACAGAGTTTTCTTTAACGGAAATAACATCGCCTGGTTTACAAGAGTATGATGGAATATTAACTTTAGTACCATTAACTAAAATATGTCCATGATTAACTACTTGTCTAGCACCACGTCTAGTATTAGCAAGTCCCATACGATAAACAATATTATCTAAACGAGATTCTAATAATTTTAACATATTTTCGCCAGTAACGCCTTTCATTTTAGAAGCACGTTCAAATAATCTTCTAAATTGTTTTTCATTTAGGCCATACATAATTCTTACTTTTTGTTTTTCTTGTAATTGAACACCATATTCACTTAATTTTTTACGATGATCATTACCATGTTGACCTGGAGCGTAAGGACGTTTTGCTAAATCTTTACCATTTTCTAAAGTAGAAAAATTTAATCTACGAGATTTTTTATAAGCTGGTCCAGTATATCTTGCCATTTTATTTCTCCTTTCTATAATTTAAATACAAAGGAATAGTTATATTTCTTATAGGGAGTTTATTTAGGTAATTTCTTTTTGAGGCAGTCTCGAAATACTTTTACTCCAAATTGGCAATAAACACATTATAAGAAATAATAACCCTGCCATGTACTTGCATTAATAATTATACACATTTTTTATAATATGTCAAATACATTATATGCTTTTAATATGAAAAAAACTAGATTATTATCTAGTTTGAGGAAGCAATTCAGGATTATTTTCTCTCATATAAGTTAAAACTGCTCCATAAGCATTATCAAATTGGTCTTTATTAGTTTCATACCACATTCTAGCACCACTATAATCCATATATGCTTCTGGTCTTATTTGAAATAATTTAGAAATTAATAAATAACCTCCTAAGTCTAAATCTTGTTTGTCTAGGCCAATTAAAAAATTAAAAGTTGTTGCGAAATTAGTTTTAGATTCTCCGGGTTCACCAAAATTAAAATCTGTTGCAACAGACATTTCGGTAGCTAATGTACGTAAAGCAATTTTTTCATCTTTGCTTCCATGATAGTTTTTAAGATTAAAACTATTCGCCATTAATGTTTCATAGTTTGACATATTTCCTCCTTAGTTTTATTTTAACATAACCAGTATGGTTTAGCAACACTGAAGTATAATATATACATATGTTCGAAAAACTATTGACAAATATAAGTTTTTATAATAAAATGAAAGTGCACTAAGAAAGGATTTATATAAATGAAACAAGTTAAGGATGAAAAGAATAAAGATAAGGCGTTAGAACAGGTTTTAGCTGATATAGAAAAACAATTTGGTGCTGGGGCAATAATGAAATTAGGAAGCGATGAACATACAAAGATTGATGTTACTTCAAGTGGTTCTTTAGCTTTGGATATAGCTTTAGGAGTTGGGGGTTTTCCTAAGGGAAGAATTATTGAAATTTATGGACCAGAATCTAGTGGAAAAACTACTATTGCTTTACAAGCGATTGCTGAGGCTCAAAAATTGGGAGGTAGAGCGGCTTTTATTGATGCTGAACATGCCTTAGATCCAGTTTACGCGAAGGCTTTAGGAGTAGATATAAATGAGTTGTTACTTTCTCAACCAGATACAGGAGAACAAGCTTTAGAAATATGTGATGCGTTAGTTAGAAGTGAAGCTGTAAGTATTATAGTTATTGATTCAGTCGCAGCTTTAGTTCCACAAGCCGAAATAGATGGGGAAATGGGTGATAGTCATGTTGGTTTACAAGCCAGGTTGATGTCACAAGCTTTAAGAAAATTATCTGGAACAATAAATAAAACTAAAACTACGGCAATATTTATAAATCAGTTAAGAGAAAAAGTTGGAGTTATGTTTGGTAATCCTGAGACTACACCGGGTGGAAGAGCACTTAAATTTTATGCAACAATTAGATTAGATATTAGA
This sequence comes from uncultured Bacilli bacterium, assembly GCA_947632455.1. Lineage (GTDB taxonomy): Bacteria > Bacillota_I > Bacilli_A > RF39 > UBA660 > Caccenecus. The sequence continues at coordinate 36,049 of CANRPK010000002.1, read as the reverse complement.
AGGGCTGAACAAATAAAAGTTGGAGAGCAAATAATTGGTAATAAAACAAATATTAAAGTAGTAAAAAATAAAGTTGCACCACCATTTAAAACAGCTTGTGTTGATATAATGTATGGTGAGGGAATATCAAGAGAAGGAGAGTTAATTGATATTGCGGCTTCTTTAGATATTTTAGAAAAAAGTGGAGCATGGTATGCTTATAATGGTGAGAAGATAGGTCAAGGCAAGGAAAATGTTAAAATATATTTAAAAGAAAATCCTAAATTAAGAGATGAAATTGAACAAAAAGTAAGAAATCATTATGGATTTGGTCAAGTAAAGAGTGAAGAAAAAGTAGAAGATGAAAAATAATCACTCTTTTTTCTTGCGTAATTTATAAATAACCATTATAATTATGGTATAGATATATTATAATCTATAAATAGAGTTAGGAGATTTTAAAATGGAATTTAATGCTATGTCCATTTTAACTCTTGTAATTGGATTTTTTGTTGGTTTTGGAATTGTTTTAATTATAAATGTAATTAAAAATAACCAAAATGAAAATAGAGCTAATAAATTAATTGAAGATGCTAAAAAAGAAGCAGATAAACATAAAAGAGATTCTTTAATGGAACTTAAAGAAGAATCATTTAGAATAAAACAAGAAACTGATAAAGAAATTAAAGAAAAGAAAGCGGAAATAAAAGAGAACGAAACAAGATTATTGCAAAGAGAAGCTTCTTTAGATAAAAGAGAAGAAATGTTGCAAAAAAAAGATATTACGATTGAAGAAAAAGAAAATAATTTATTAGCAAAGCAAAAAGAATTGCAAGAAAAAGAGCTTAAAATGGATGAACTTCTAAAACAAGAGTTAGAAGAATTAGAAAGAATATCAAAATTTTCAAAAGAAAAAGCTCATGATTTAATTATGAAGCGAGTAGAAAATGAAATGGCTAAAGAAATTGCTGATTATATCAAGGATCAGGAGAGAAATGCCAAATTGGAAGCTCATGAAAAAGCCAAACAAATAATTGTCTCTAGCATGGAAAGATATGCAGAAGATGTGGCTAGTGAACAAACTGTAAGTACGATTGATTTACCTAATGATGAAATGAAGGGTAGACTAATTGGAAGAGAAGGAAGAAATATTAGAACTATTGAATCTGTTACGGGAGTAGATTTAATAATTGATGATACTCCAGAAGCGATTGTTATTTCTTCATTTGATCCATTAAGAAGAGAAATTGCCAAAGTTACGATTGAGACTTTAATTAAGGATGGAAGAATTCATCCGGCTAGAATTGAAGAAGTTTATGATAAAACTTTAAAAGATATAAATACAAAAATTATGGAAGTTGGTAATCAGGCTTTATATGATTTAGGTATTGTTAAAATGGAACCAGAATTAGTAAATTTAGTAGGTAAGCTTAAATATCGTTCTAGCTATGGACAAAATGCCCTTAAGCATTCGATAGAAGTGGCTAATTTAACAGGACTTATGGCGCAAGAGTTAGGTGAAAATGTAGCTTTAGCGAAAAGAGCAGGTTTATTACATGATATTGGTAAAGCGATTGATTTTGAAATAGAAGGTTCCCATGTAGAAATAGGTGCAGATTTAGCTCGTAAGTATCATGAAGATGAGGTAGTAATAAATGCGATTGAATCTCATCATGGAGATAAAGATGCGACTAGCGTTATATCAGTGTTGGTGGAAATTGCAGATACTTTATCAGCCGCAAGACCAGGAGCCCGTAATGATACTCTTGATAATTACATGAAGAGATTAAGTCAACTTGAAGAGATTGGTAATTCTTTTGAAGGAGTTGAAAAAACTTTTGCTGTACAAGCAGGTCGAGAAATTAGAGTTATTGTAAGACCTGATGAAATTGATGATGCTCAAAGTTATAAAATGGCAAGAGATATAAAGGAAAGAATAGAAGCGGAAATGCAATATCCGGGAACTATTAAAATTAATGTAATAAGGGAAACAAGAGCAATAGAAGAGGCTAGATAGCTTCTTTTTATTTGACTTTTTAGATATTTATGGTATACTTTTAAAGGCAAAAAAGGATGATTAAATGAAACAAGAATATATATGTACAATGGGTCCTAAAATTGATGATGATGAAATATTAACTTTACTTTATGATCGAGGTATGAGAATTATTAGATTTAATATGTCACATATAGATTATGATTTAGAAAAAATGATTGAAAGAATAAATAGATTAAAAGCTAAAGGTTATAATATTTTAACGATGATGGATACAAAAGGTCCAGAAGTTAGAGTATTGGTTTCTAATAATAAAGAAGTAAAAGCGGGGGAAATATTAACTTTAAATAAAGATTTGAAGTTTAGTTGTGATGTTAGTGGTTTACAAAGAAATGACATTATAAAAATTGATGATGCACAAATTATTTTAGAAGTTCAAAATAATAGGAAATTTAAAGTTTTAAACGATGGATTATTAAAAAATGATGCAGGAGTATATTGTAAAAGAATAAATGAAAGTTTGGATTTTTTAAACAATAAAGATTTTGAAGATATAAAAAAGGCCTTTACTTTAAAGGTTGATTGGATTGCATTATCTTTTGTAAGAAATGCCGCGGATGTTATTAAAATAAAAGATTTACGAGATGAATTTAAGGCTAAAACTAAAATAATGAGTAAAGTAGAGACTATTTCAGCTTTAGAAAATTTTGAAGAAATTTTAGATGTTAGTGATGGAATTATGATTGCAAGAGGAGATTTAGGAGTGGTAATGCCTTTTGAATTAGGAGAAATATCTAAAATAATAATTGATCGTGTTTTAAAAACTGATAAGAAATTAGTGGTTGGTACAGGTTTTCTAAAATCGATGAAAAAGAATATATATCCAACTAGAGCCGAAGTAAATGATTTATATGATGTTTTTTCTAGAGGAGCTAAATCAATTATGTTTAGTGGAGAGTCGGCAATAGCTATGGATCCTTTAAGAGTATTAGATGTTGCTAATAAAATTTTTGATAGTATGAATAATGAAAGTATAGCTAGGTTATTAAAATAATCTAGCTTTATTAGTATAAAAATAAGTTTTTTTGATACTTTAATAATAGGTGGTTAGATTGAAAAAAACGACTATATCTTTTGGATTAGTAAGTATTCCTGTAGAAATTAGACCAATAATAAAAAATAATGATGTGGCTTTTAATCAATTACATAAAAAATGTTTAACTAGAATTAAATATATAAAATATTGTCCGCATTGTAAGAAAGAAGTTAAACAGGCAGATATTATTAGAGGTTATCAATATAAAAAAGATGATTATGTAACAATTAGTAATGAAGAATTTGAAATGCTTAAAAGCGATGAAGAAAAAGTAATTGAAATTGTTGGTTTTGTAGATATGAAGGAAATAGAACCTATATTTTTAGAGAAAAGTTATTTTGTTAGTGTAAGTACAAAAAGTAAAGCTTTTAGTTTATTTAAGGCTGCGTTAGAGGCAACTAAAAAGGTCGCGGTAGCGAAAACAATTATTGGGACTAAGTTTTATTATGTAGTTTTAAGACTTAGTGAGGATGGTTTAATTATGAATACATTATATTTTCTAGAAGAAATTATAATACCAGAAGAAGTGAGTGAAGCAAAGTTTACTAAAAAAGAATTGACCTTAGCAATAGATTTAATTAATTCTTTAAAAATGAAATTTAAACCAGAAGAATTAAAAGATGAAGCTCAGGATAAAATTAAAGAAATGATAAGTAATAAATTAGACGGTAAAAAGCCTAAGAAAGTAAAAGCTAAACAAGGCAAAAATATTAAAGATTTAATGACAGCTTTGGAGTTAAGCTTAAAAAATGTTTAATGATTTTAATTTAAGACCAATGCTTTTAGTTGAAAAAAGCAAAGTGGTTAATGATAAAAATTTTATTTATGAAGTAAAATTTGATGGTTATCGAGCATTCATTTATGTTAGTAAAAATTATTTTAAAATAATTAGTAGAAATGGGAAAGACATAACTAATTTATATCCAGAATTAGAAAAAATAAAAGAAATAGTTGGCAATAATAAGATTATTTTTGATGGAGAAATTATAGCTTTAGATAAGGGGAAACCAAATTTTCAATTATTACAAACTCGAAGTCATTTAAAAATTTTAACTAAAGAGATACAAGAGAAAATTCCTATTTATTTTATGGTTTTTGATATTATATATGAAAATAAAGATATAACTAATTTAAAATTAATAGAAAGAAAAAAGATTTTAAACAAATATCCGGATAGAGATATATTTATTAAAACGATTATGTATGATGATGGTAAAAAATTATTTAGGGCAATAAAAAAATTAAATTTAGAGGGAATAGTTGCAAAAGAAAAGAGTAGTTTATATATACCAAATAAGAGGGTAGATAGCTGGATTAAGATAAAAAATATTAAAGATGGAGAATTTTATATTCATGGGTATATTTTTAAAAAAGAAAAATATAGTTTACTTTTAGGAGAAAAAAGAAAAAATGGTTTATATTATGTAGGTAAGGTAAGTGTAGGGGCTAAAACTGATATTATGAAGAAGATAAAAAAGTTTAAACAAGGAAAAAATTGTTTTGAAAACTTTAAAGAAGAAGCAATATATATTGAACCTAAAATGAAAGTTACTGTAGCTTTTTTAGAAAAAACTAAAGATGGAAAATTAAGACATCCCATAATAAAAGAAAAATAGAGCTAGTTTGCTCTATTTACTTCCATAATTACTGGTAGAATAATAGGTCGTCTACCGGTTAATTCATTAATATAGGGATATAATTCTAAGATAATTTGATTTTTTAAATCAGTATAGTTATATGGGGTTGATTTTAAGAATTTATTAACAATTTCCGTTATTTTGTGTTCAATTTTACTTATTAATTCAGGATTTTCATTAACCATAATAAATCCTCTAGTAGTAACATTGGGTTTAATTAATAACTCTCTAGTTAAAGTATTGATATTTAGAATAGTAACTAATATACCATCGCTAGACATTAATTTACGATCTTTAATAACTTGAGAACCTATATCACCAATTCTGGAACCATCAACATATACATCACCATTTTTAACAGTTTCTCCACGAGTTACAACACCATGATTAAGATTTAACATTTCACCATTTTCACAGATAAAAACATTTTCTTTTGGGATGCCACAAGCTTCAGCAATTTCGCCATGTTTTTTAAGCATGCGATATTCACCATGCATAGGCATAAAATAAGTTGGTTTAATAATTCTTAACATCCATTTTAATTCTTCTTCTTTAGCATGTCCGGAAGTATGAACATCATTGAATGTTTTATTGGTGTATACTTTAACTCCTTTTAAATATAATTTATTAATTACATGATTAATACTAGCAGCATTTCCTGGGATTGGTGAAGAAGAGAAAACAACTAAATCATCAGGCATTAAAGTTATTTGTTTATGCATACCATTAGCTATTCTTGATAATGCAGCTAGTGGTTCACCTTGAGTACCAGTACATAAAATACATATTTCTTTTTTCTTTAAGCTTTTGGCTTGATTATTATCAATAAAAATTGTTTTATCTTCAATTAAACCATTATTGGCGGCTAATTCAGCACTAGTTTCCATGGAACGACCAACAATGATAATTTTACGATTATTTTTACGACAAGTTTCGACAATATGTTTAATACGATAAATATTGGAAGCAAAGGTAGCTATGATTACACGGCCATAATGTTTAGATATAATATCATTTAAGGCTTCATCCACACTAGATTCACTTTTAGAAAAACCTTCAGATAAAGCATTAGTAGAATCACTTAATAAAAGAGTTACACCTTTTTTACCAATCTCAGCCATTTTATGAATATTAGCCATAGGACCGATTGGAGTTAAATCAAATTTAAAATCTCCAGTTTCAAAAATGGTACCATTAGGAGTATGAACAGCAATAGCAAAAGAACCCGGTATTGAGTGAGTAGTATCAATAAATTCAATAGTAAAATATTTAGTTTTGATTACACTATCTTCGTTTACTACTTCTATATTATCATAGTTAATATTACGATCAATTAATTTTTTGACAATTAGATCAGAAGCTATTTTAGATGCATATATTTTAGGAATATTAACAGTATTTAAAAGAAAAGAAATACCACCAATATGATCTTCATGACCATGAGTTATAAATAAGCCTTTGATATGGCTTTCATTTTGTTTTAAATAACTAACATCTTGAATAACATAATCTATACCTAAAAGATCATCTTCAGGGAACATAACTCCAGCATCAATTATAATTATTTCATCATTATGAGTTATGACATACATATTTTTGCCAACTTCGCCTAAGCCACCTAAAGCGACTATGGACGTACTTATATTATCATTTTTCATTTAAATCTTCCTTTCAAAAGTATAAAGTAAAGTTCATAACTATACTTAATTATACTATAAATTGCTTATTTTGTCTATAATAAGTTATAATTTACATTTGGTTTACTTTTTATTATGATTATTTTTACATAATTTAATAATTATATTTTATAATATTAATATAATATGAGGTGATTTTATGGATAATAAAGAAATAAAAGATTTAAATGCTGAAATATTGAAGTATAAAAAAATTAATGCACGAAATAAATGGATTATAATTGCTCAATTAATTGCTTTATTATTTTTAGGGGCAATGATTGTTTATATTCGTTTTTAACTTGATATTTTAACCTAAATGAGATAAAATTTATTTAGGTGGTGTTTTTATGGATAAGAAAAGAATAATAGGATTAATTGTAGGGGTTGTATTAGTTTTAGCTATAGGTACAAAGTTTTATTTAGATTATCAAGATAGAAATGATGATAAAGATAAAACTGAAGAAAAAGAAAGAGTTGCTACAGAATCTTCTAAGGAGTTTAAAAAACAATATGAAAGTTTAAATGGCACAACTAATGATAGTGATAAAGAATATTTAAAAGTATCTTTAAAAGAAAATAATCCAGTACAAATTAAAACTGATGAAGAAATATTAGATGTATTAGAAAATGGTACAGGAGTTATTTATTTTGGTTTTAATTCATGTCCTTGGTGCCGTAGTTTAGTTGAGACTTTAGTAGAAACTTTTGATGAAGCAAAGCTTGAAAATTTATATTATGTTGATGTTAAAGATATTCGTTCAACTTTTGAAGTAAAGAAGAAAAAAGTTGTTAATACTAAAGAAGGTACAGAAGCTTATTATGGTATTTTAGAAAAATTAGATGAATATCTAACTGAATATAAAATAACAAGTGGTAAAAAAGATTATGATACTAAAGAAAAGAGATTATATGCGCCAACTGTAGTGGTAGTAAAAGATGGAGAAATCGTTGGGTTCCATGAAGGAACTGTTGAAAGTCAAACAGATCCATGGTTAGGACTAAATGATGATGAAAAGAAAGAATTAAAAGAAATTTTTAAAGATCTATTTAAAGAAATAGAAGATAATTCTTGTGATAATGAAACTGGTTGCTAAATCAGTTTTTTTATGCTTCTTCAATGAATGTTTTACTTTTATGGGGTTCATCAAAAAGTAGACCTTCATAATTTCTTTGACGAAGAACTTCATAAACAGCAATAGCGACGGAATTAGATAAATTTAGAGCTCTAACATTAGCAGTCATAGGAATACGATAGCAGCGATCGATATAAGGTTTTAAAATAGTGCGAGGAATACCAGTAGATTCTTTACCAAAGATAAGATAAATATTATCATTTATAAGATTATAATTTGGGGTAGAATGAGGTTGATGACCATATCTTGTAAAGAAAAAGTATTCTCCTTTATTTTTAGCAAAAAATTCATCAATGTTTTCATAAACGTAGTATTTACATTTATCAATATAATTAACACCGCTTCTTTTTATATATTTTTCTTCTAGGGAAAAACCTAAGGGCTTAATAAGATGAAGAGTAGTGTTAGTTGCAACACATGTGCGCATAATATTACCTGTATTACCAGGAATTTCAGGTTCAAATAATACAACATTTAACATATATAATCACGTCTTTCTAATATGAGATTATAATTTATTATGAGACATTTGTAAATTGTTATTGTAAAAGTTTTAGCATTGTTTTATAATAAAAAATACTTGAGAAAGAAGGTAGAAAATGTTTTTAGAACAATTAGTTGCTGGAGCGTTATTAAAATTTGATGGAGAAATTGATTCAAATGATATTATTATTTTAAGTAATTTAATGGATAAAAGAATTATAAATGCTGACTTTAAAATAATTAATAAATATTTTGAATTAAAAAATAATAAATATAAGTTTAAAGAAGGTTATGACTTTAATACAGTTTTAGATAATAATTATACTATTAAAGATGTTTTAAATAGTATACAATCTAATGCTAAAGCTTTTTTAGATAGTTTAGATTTAAAAGCTTTTGTTCTTAGAAAAATACAGTTTTTAGATAATATTAGAAAAGAAAATATTAGTAGTAGTTTTACTAAAAAAGAGATGGATATATTTATGGAACTATTAGCTTTAGGTTTAGTAAATATTAGATGGATTCCAACAGGATCTATTTATAATGATTATGAGGCTGTAACTTTAAGTAAACAAGGAGAAGTATATTTATTTATAAATGAATATACAGTACAAATAGAAATGTTTAAGAATAAATTAAGAGAACATGGCTATAATGATGAATTAATAGAAAAATATTTATTAACTAAAAATTTGAATGATAAAATGAGTCAATTATTAAGTGTAGAAAATTTTAGACTTTTTGGAGAAGTCTATGATTTAGATGTTACTTTGAGGTTAGGAAAATAATAATTTTTCTTGTTATTTCTTGCGAGTAATTCAATTTTAATATATAATTAAATAGAGGGAAGAATATGGCTCAGAAAATTACAAAATTTGTAGTAGGAATATTTGGAAGCTTTACTAGTTTATGGTATGATAAATATATAGTAATGTTTATTATTTCTTTATTACCAATCTTAGAACTTAGAGGGGGCTTAATTGCGGCAGCTTTAATGAAAGCACCAATGATACCAAGTTTTATAGTTTGCTTTTTAGGTAATATTATTCCTATACCTTTTATTTTAGGGTTTATTACGAAAATATTTGATTATATAAAAAGTAATTGTAAAAGATTAGGAAAATGGATTATTAAGTTAGAAAATAAAGCTAATAGTAAAAAGAAGCAAATTGAAAGATTAAAATATTTAGGTTTAGTTTTATTTGTTGGAATACCTTTACCAGGGACTGGAGCTTGGACGGGTTGTTTAATTGCGGCAATGCTTGGAATGGATAAAAAGAAGTCAGCTTTAGCGGCAGTTGCGGGGGTTATAATGGCTGGAATAATAATGTTAATTTTTAGTTATGGTGTGTTAGGAGTGATTATAAATTGACAACAATCTATTTAATTAATAATGGACTTACAATGAATAATCTTAATTTTTCAGATAATGAATCATTAGTTAATAGACGGGAAAAAAGAATTTTAAGTATTGAAGGAGAAGAAGAAAGTAGGAAATTAGCTAAAGATCCTGATTTACAAAAAGTAAATGTTATTTATGCTTCAAATTATGTAATGAGTATTGGAACGGCTAAATATTTAGCAAATGATTTAGAGTTACCTTTAAATATTCGTGATGAATTAGGAGAAAGAATTATTGGCAATTTAGGTGATAAAAAAATTAGAGTAGTAAATGAAATGCAAGAAAATGACTTTAATTATAAATTAAATGGGGGAGAATCATTAAATGAAGTAAAAAGAAGAATGATGAGATTTATTTTTAAAGTTTTAGAAAATGATAAAGATAAATGTATTGCAATGTTTACTCATAATGTGGCAATAACAAGTTTCCTTACAGAGTATTGCACAGAAGGTTTTAATTTAGATAACAGATTAATACTAAATTATAATGATGAAGCAATAGTTGATGGTACTTGGGATGGAATAAGAGTAATTGAATTAGTGTTTGATAATAAAAATTTAGTTAAAATTACAAGGAAAAAATAATGGAGAGGTGAGGGTTATGGATTTTAAATTAGATAAGGGGTTTTCTTACTGTTATGATATTGTTTTAGATAAATTAGGAGTAAGATTAGATATTTATAATAGTGAGGTTAAAACTGAAGTTAATTCTAAAGGAAAATTAGTTAGTTATCGGACTTTTGATATTTTATTTAGTGGATATCCTGAGAATTTAGCTTTAGATATTCAACTTTTAAGAGAAGCTGATGCTTTTAGTATAACAGATGTAGAAAATGATAGTTTTACAGGGTTAGTTTGTAAAAATCCTTTAGTAGATTTAAAAGTACATAAATTTAAAAGGAAAAATAAAATTTTACAAAAGATATATGAAGAACGGGTAGTAGATTCAATGTGTATAATTTATTTATTTGTTCTAATGATTAATACTGCAACAGGAACTTTAAAGATTGTTCCTATGGGTAATTTAGGATTAACTTCAGAAGCAAAAGAAGCAAAATTAAAAGAACACGGATATGAACATATTTCCGATACTTGTTTAATGAATTATTTGGACGCTATTGAAAAAAATAAACCAATTAGATTAGAAAGAATTAAATAAACCTATTTTGGTTTTTTATTGCCCTGTAGCCAAGCGGTAAGGCGGTAGGCTCTGAACCTATTATTTCGTTGGTTCGAATCCAACCAGGGCAGCCAATTTATTTATAAAGTCTTTTTTAAGACTTTTTTTAGTTAGAAATTTAATATTATATCTTTTAAATTAGCATAAATTATTATAAATTTATATATGAATAAATGGAAAAATTTTAAATCTTTGATTTTTATTTGTAATAAATCTAATTCATGAACTTTTTCGCCAGTAAAATCATATTTCATACGACTTATTATACGGGTTATTAAAGCTATTTGGATCATAGGAGATAAGCTAGTTTTTTTGTGTTTATTATCATTTATTTTATATACATATTGTTGATAGTCTTTGATAGCTTTAATAGTTTTGGCTGAGCAATAAATATAACTTTCTTTATTAATTAGATTTAATATATGTACATCATCGTCAATATTTTCATGAAAAGCATCATTATAAGATTCTTTGATATCAAATTTATCCATAAATAAATTTGACCAAAATTTTAAAATTTTTTCTTGGGTTTCTATACCTTTTTCTTTGAAATATTGGGTTGTTAGATTTTTACGGCTATTTTTAGCAGTAATTTTGGCAGTAAAGTAGGCAATTATAATAGTTACTACTAATTCCAATATTTTTAAACCATTAGGATTATTTAAAAACTTTTTTAATTGTGATAGCATATTATACCTCTTTTTTAGATAGTTAAAAATAGGAATATAAATTCCTATTTTACTTCATTACTCCATAAGCCATGATTATTACAATAAGCATACAATATACCTTTTTGATAAGGGAATGTAGCTTTGGCTTCTTTAGCATTTTTAAGATAAACTGTTTGTTCAGTATTTTCAGTGACAAACATTATCCATTCAATATAATGATTTTCTTCCATGACATGATTTACTGTAACATTAATTATATTGTCTTTAATTTCATAGGTAGGAACATGTTTTTCAAAGCTAGCATCAACTGTATTAGCTTTAATTTCTTCCATAGGTTCATCACAACAATTAATACCACAAGGGCAATGACAATCAGTGATTACTTTAACCATAGCTTGACAACTATTACATTTTTTTAAAATTAATTCTTTCATATATATTACCTCATGTATAATTATAAAGTAAAATTTAAGTTTTGACTAGTTATTTTTTTATATACGCATTGTGGCATAAGAATATAAAAGAACACCATAATTATTATTAGGATGAATACCATCAAGTAAAAATAATTCTTCTCCATCTTCTTTTATAACTTTATTTATATAATTATTAACATTAAGATAATAAATATGAGAATTATTAGCTAGTTTTTGAAGTTCACGATCATATAAATTATATAAAGCTAATTTATTTTGAGTATTAGTTTTAAAATATTTATCTTTATTAGTAGGTCGAAATGGAGATAGAAGAATTATTTTACTATTTGGAAGTAAAGAAATTATTTCTTTAATATTGGCAATATAATTTTCTGTACTATTTAAGTTATAGCGAATATCATTAGTACCAATATTGATGATACTTAATTCACAAGAAGAAGTAGAAAGTTTATCTTTGAAGTTAGTTAGAATATCAGAAGAAGTATATCCGCCTTTAGAATAATTATAAACATTTTTATCAGTAAATAAAGACATTAAAGGTTCGTACCAAGCAACATGACCATTTTTAGTTCCGGCTGTGATACTATCACCAATAAAACAAATATTTTGATATTTATTAATACTTTGATAAATTAAACTTTCTTGATCAGAACTAGTTAGGCTTAAGTTATTTTTTAAATGTTTTTTATAACCATCTTTAAAAACATAATATTCTTCTTCTATATCTTTAATATTAATATTTTGGTGGAGAGTTATTTTAGTAACAAAGGAATTAGCATCAGCTAATTTTTTTTGATCATAATTATTAGGATAACTTTTATATATAGGAGTAGAGTAATAACCTAGATTAGAATCTTTAATAGCTAGTAAAGGAATGATACCACCGGCAATAACATCTTTAGTTTCTAAATTAATATAAGCTTTAGCCATGAAAGAAATATCTCCATGATGTTCGATATAAGAATTAACAAAATTACCGACACTATTAAATATTAAAGTCTTTCCAATATATTCGACTGGTTGAACAATATGAGAATGACTACCAAAAATAATATTGGCACCTAAATCTGCGAATATTTTATTCCAAGTTCTTTGCATTTCATCGGGTTCAGTAGAAAATTGGGTACCATAATGGGGAAGCACTACGATTAAATCAACATTAGCTTTTTTTAAATCAGCAAAATCTTTAGTAACTAAAGCTTTAGTTTCTTCAAAATATTTACTTTGAGAAGGTACTATATAATTAGTAATATTTAAATTATTAAATAAATTGTCTTCTGTTTGATAATTAAGGCCATAAGTATAGGCTAAAATACCAATTTTTAAACCTTTGATATCAATTAGTTTATAACGATTATTAGTACCAATATAGTTTAGGTTATATTTATTTAAGTTAGTTATAGTGGTATTTATGCTAGATATATCTTGATCAAGAAGATGATTATTGGCTACAGTAACTAAGTCGATACCACTTTTTTTAATACTAGATAAAAAAGCACTAGGATAATTAAGTTTAATAGTTTTACCATCATCAAAATTACCAATCGAATAGGGTTTATTATCATCTACTGGACCCTCTAAAACACCCATCATATAATCAACATCTTGGAAATAATCTGCAACCTGATCAAACATATAATCAAAGTTATAAGTGTTATTTAGATAAGAATTTTTAACTTGATTTTCTAATAAAATTAAATCACCAACAAATCCAAGAGAAATACTATTGTTAATATTATTATATTCTTCTAGAGATAGATAAGATGGTTTAATTGAAGATTTATTTGTTAAATGAAGATAGTTTAAGAAAATTAAAATTAATAAAATAATAATAGAAATAATAATATATTTAGCGTTTTTTAGATATTTTTTAAAATGGTTATTACTAAAGATAAAACAAATTAGGAATGATGATAATAATACAATTAAATAAAAGTAAGTGTTATTTATAAAATTATTAGTTATAATAATAGTAAGTAAGCGATGAAACATATAAATACTTAAAGAATTTTCACCCCATTTAGTAATAAAGGGAATATTCTTAGATGAAATAAGATTATATATAAAGATAAATAAGAAAATAACAATTAAATAAGTAAATATACGGAGAAATAAAAAATTAAAATCTAAAAGGGGAGAAGCCATAAAAAAGTTTAAAGCTAGAGGAAGAGAGGCAATATTTAAAAGTAGTAAGATACTAATTATTAGACCTATAATACTTAATTTTTTAGATATTTTAATAGCAGAAAAATTAATAGAATAGCCTAGAAAGAAAAAGAAAGAGTAACTGATTAAACGATTATAAGGAATATTTAGAAAACTGATTAAATTAGTTATGATAAATAGGGTAATTAGAAAAGTTTTTTTATGAGTAGAAATAATATTATTTTTATCAAGATAAATTATTAAACGATAAATAAATAGTGCGATTAAATACCAAGCAGAATATTTAATACTAAAGAGGTTAAGACTAGAGGTAGTAAGATAGTCATAGAGGGTATAGCTAATATTTAGAAGAATAAAAAGGAGTAATATATTTAATAAAGATTTTTTATCTACCTTTTTTGAAAATATACCGGATATTATTAAGAAGAGAGGCATATGAAAAGTATAAATAAACCTAGTAATGAAGGCACTTAGACTATTATTATAATATTTTAAAGAATATAGAAGATGGGCTAAGACAACAAAAAAAATTAATAAACCTTTTATATTATCGTATTTAATATTTCTTTTAGCATTCATAATTACCTCTTAATATAAATAATTATAGCATAATTAAATGATTTTAAAATGAAATTTATTATTTTACTTTTTTCTTTCTTTTAAAACTTGATGTACTCAATAAAAAACTCAAACTTTATAGATAATTTAATAAGTTTGAGTGTCAATTAATTTTATTATAGTAATTGTAATATATATTTTAATTATTTTTGAGTATGTTTATCTAAAGATCTTACTAATTTTTTGACATTATCACTTTTAATTTGAGAAATTGTAGTTTTAATTTCGGGCTCTTCATCCCACATACATATACCATTTAGTTCATGACTTTCTTTGAATGTTGATGATGCTAAATCTATATTTAGTGAACTTTTATATTTTCCAAAAGCTATTTCAAATGTTTGTTGGTAATCTTTGATTAATAATTCATAATTTGCTTTTGCCAAATAGCTTCCATAATTACTGATTTTCAAATTTTTATCTTGTTGATATAAAATTGCAATTCTTCTAGAAATCACTGTATAAAAATCTAATAAGTCTTTTTTTATTGAGTTAAGTCCAATAATTTCAGCTAAATCTATAGTAAATAAGTATTTATCAATATCTTTACATTGTTCTGGCCATTTATGATTGTCAATTAGTCTATTTATATGACTTCTCCAAATATTTCTAATTAGTTCGGCAGTAACATACTTACCAACGTTTAAAGAATGTTCATCAATAGCCGTAGTCTCATCTATTTTTCTTTTTGGTTGATCTAATAAATATTTGCCAATAATACTTCTAATTTTTGCAGCTGTTCCTTGAAAATCTTCAAATTTGCTCATGCCATTATCTATAAAATAAGTATTTAATAGGCTTTTGTCATAATCACTTAATCGATAATTAGCTTTTATGATATAATCATCATTATCTTCATTATATATCATATCCATATGGGGAATTATTTCTTGTTTATGTGTATGCCAATCTATAGTGTGAGCCCAATCACTTTCGGCTTTTCTTTCAAAAAATCTTTTAAATAATTTTTCATTTTCATATAATGCATCTTTAACGGGCATTTTACTAGTAAAAAAGTATAGAAAGTTTATAAATTCTGATGTGGAAAATTGAGGTTCATATCCATTATTTACTTTATATATCATATACTCTACGATTAAATCATCTACTGTAAGTTCATGTTTTAAATTAACCATTTTATCATTTCTCCTTGTTAATCATGTATTATAACATTATTTTTAAAATAATTATATTAATTAAATAATCTATGTATTTTTCTGGTTTTGAAAATGCCAATTTTGATATCGATTTTTATTGTGCAAAGAACGTTTGTTTGATATAATTAACTTGGAACATTTAATAGTTGGGTGATTGCCGAGCTTCTTAATTGAAGGGAGGCGATAGTATGTATAAGAAAGATTTTTTAATTCTATCTTTAATCATTCTTATCTTCCTATTAGTATTATTACTATTTATAGTTTTAATATAAAAGAAAATCACCTAACTCAACTGCTTTGAATTAGGTGATGCACATTATATGGCAACACTCAACATTAGCATATTGAATGTTCCTTTTTTATTTTATGCAAGTTTCCTTGACAAATACATAATAACATAAAAAAGATCTTTTTGCAAGTTCTCTATATGAGTTTTAATAGATCTAATAAAAATGACACTGGCAAGAGTACGACAATCTGTTAGTTTATAGCGATCATTATTTATTTATAGTTTTTAAATTGTCATAAATTTTTATAGAGCATATTGTTTTAAGAACAAAAGTTTGATATAATTAATTTGGAACATTTAATAGTTGGGTGATTGCCGAGCTTCTTAATTGAAGGGAGGTGATAAGATGTCAAAAAAAGATTTTCTAATTTTCTTTTTGATTATCATTATCCTTTTACTTATAGTATTACTATTTGTAATCCTAAAATAAAAGAATCACCTAACTCAGCAATGATTTAGGTGATGCAAACTATATGGCAACACTCAACATGCGACATTGAATGTTCCTTTTTTATTTTATGCAAGTTTCCTTGACAAATACATAATAACAAAAAAACGCACTTTTATCAAGTACGTTTTCTATTTTTACTCGGATTTTTTCGAGTTTGGTATCTATTTGGTGGAGTAGAGGGGAGTTGAACCCCTGTCCAATATACCCTATGATATAACATCTACAAGTTTAGCTTGATTTAAATTTTATTATTTTACTGGCTCAAGACCAACCTATAAAATAACTAGATTAGTAAAATATTCACTACAATATCCTAATCAAATATAGTAGTATATCTTATATATATGAACCTCTAAATAACCTATAAGAAAATTACTTAGAAGCTTGCTATTCCTTATTATTAATTAGGCAAATGCAAAAGCATTTGAAGCAAAAGAACTTTCATTCTTGTCATTTAATTTTAATTTTAGACTTAAGGTGTCACGCCCACTTGCAATCATACCTAGTAATATATGTCGAAACCATAAACTACCCCATGTATTAGGAATTATAACATAATTTTAAATAAAAGAAAAGAAGTATTTCTACTTCAATAAAGCTGTGGCTAAGATAAGACCAATATTTAGTACCCCGTAAAGAAGGATAGCAATATTGATAAAAGCGGCTCTCGAAGAGTATTCAGTATTTTCTTTTTTAACTCTTACAAGTGCTTGACCTTGCTTTAAATCATAAGCTAAATTCATGCTTTTAGTATCGCCTAAACTTTTAGTTTCAGAGGAATATTCATCAATTTGCTCATTAATCATATTTTTTATTTCTGATCCTTCGGGAAGATTTGCAATATATTGCTCAACTTTACCAATTAACATTTTATTGTCTTCGGTTAATAAATTAAAATTATCTTTAGCACTAAAATAACGTTTCATATGAGAATTAATATCTCCCATTAATACTTCTTTGTTCATTAGGCTTCACCTCCAGTATATTCAGGTTTTATAAACGGATCAAAAGCATATTTTTCAATTAGTTCTAAAAATTTATATAAACCTTTGCAATCTTTATTTAATTTAATTATGTCAAGAAATTCTTCAGGAGTAACATTCCAAGCTTCTCCAGGAAGAGTTCTAAGGTCAAAAGTTAGAGGAACACTATCAATAATTTTATTATCTTTTTTTAAATAAAGAACATTATCTTCACATGTTATACCATTTAAATTAGGATAGAATTCTAAATTTTGACGAAATATAAAGTCATTTATATTAATTATTTTGCTTTTACTTAAATCGGAATCACGCATAATAATCCCCTCGACTTTCTCTATTATTATAATTATAGCAGTATTTATTTGAAAAGACAACCTAAAACATTAAAAAATAAACTAAACAAATAAAAAAAATTATTGTATAATATTTTTGGGGATAAAAATGCAAAAAATTGATAAAAAATATGTAATTGAACTTAGCAAGAAAAAAAATGAACCACAATGGATGTTAGATTTTAGATTGAAAGCATTAGAGGCTTTTAATTCTTTAGATTATCCTAATTTTGGTCCAGAATTAAATATTGATTTTGATGCTATAACTTATTATAAAGATAATAAAAATGCAATGACTGATAATTGGGATCAAGTAGAACCAGAGATAAAAGATACATTTTGTGATTTAGGAGTTATTAAAGCTGAACAAGAATATTTATATGGAGTTACTAACCAATATGAAAGTGAAGTAGTGTATCATAATATTAAAGATAAAGATAGTAAAGTTATATTTACAAGTACTGATGAAGCTTTAAAAAAAGAACCAGAATTATTTAAAAAATACTTTAATAATTTAGTTAAATATGATGAAAATAAATTTACAGCTTTAAATGGAGCTTTTTGGAGTGGGGGTTCTTTTATATATATTCCTAAACATGTCAAGTTAGACAGACCTTTACAAAGTTATTTTAGAATTGATACAGAAAATTTGGGACAATTTGAAAGAACAATCATAATTGTTGATGATTATGCGGAAGTTGAATACATAGAAGGTTGTACAGCAAAGAGTTATTCTTCAACTTCACTACATGCTGGTGTGGTAGAAATATATGTAGGTAAACATGCTAAATGTAAATATTCAACTATTCAAAATTGGAGTAAAGATGTATATAATTTAGTAACTAAAAGAGCTATAGTTGAAGAAGATGGATTAATGCAGTGGATTGACGGCAATATTGGTTCACAAGTAACGATGAAATATCCATCATGTATCTTAAAAGGAGATAGAGCTTGTGGAAATTCAATTAGTATTGCCTATGCAAATGAAGGGCAAAAATTGGATGCTGGAGCGAAAATGATCCATTTAGGCAAAAATACTAAAAGTAATATTGTAAGTAAATCTATTTCTTTAAATGGAGGATTAAGTGTTTATCGAGGGACAACTAAGATTAGTAAGAAGGCAGTTAATTCCCGAGCTTCAGTAAAATGCGATACAATAATTTTAGATAGTAAAAGTAAAAGTGATACTTTCCCAAATAATATAGTGGAAAATAATTCTTCAATTATTGAGCATGAAGCGACTATTTCGAAAGTAAATAAAGAACAATTATTTTACTTGATGAGTAAAGGACTTAGTGAAGAAGTAGCTAAAGAACTCTTAGTGATGGGTTTTATTAAAGATTTTAAACATGAACTTCCTTTAGAATATGCAGTAGAACTTAATAGATTATTAAAAAGTTATTGAGTTACAAATATTTAGTAAAAATATAAGATAATTTAATAAAATTTGAGCAATAAGTATATAAAATTATATATATAATTAGTAAATTTTGTTTTTTGACCAAGGATATTTTTAATGATATACTCGCCTTTAAGAAGGGAGGTATATTTGTGAATAATATAACATTGGTTGGAAGACTTACACAAGATCCCGAGGTTAGAGAGAGTGCCGATGGGACTGTTAGAACAATGATTACAGTAGCGGTTTCCCGAGATTATAAAAATCAAGATGGTATGTACGATACTGATTTTATAAGATGTATTTTATGGAATGGGATAGCAAGTGCTACAAAGGATTATTGTCATAAGGGTGATGTAGTTGGAGTTAAAGGTAAACTACATTCCCGAAGCTATGAAACAGATGATAACCAAAAAAAATATGTTATGGAAGTAATTGCTGAAAAAATAACATTTATTTCATCTAATGCTCCAAAAGAGTAACATATTTTTTAAATAATATTGATATTTTGCAAAATATTATTGGTATTTTTTACCATAGGTGGAAAAATTACAAATAACCAGCAACTAAAGTTATAATCTGTTTAAGAACGAGGGTGATGGGATGTTAAACGGTAGTAGACTAAGAGAGGTCAGAAAACGTAAAGGTTTAACACAGACAGAATTAGGAGAATTAATAGGGGTTGGAAAATCAGCAATATGTTGCTATGAGAAAGAAACCCGCAATCCAACTTTAGAAGCTGTTATTGAAATGATACATGTTTTTGGAGTTAGCGCTGACTATTTGTTAGGAGCGGACTATCTAATTAAGACTAGTAATAAAGATAAAGAAGAACAATATGTACAAATGACTCGCGAAGAAATTATTTTTATTGAAGAGCTTAAAAAGAATAAAATGGTATATGATATTCTTTTGCAAGATCCTAAAAGAGGCGCAGATCTAGTTAAAAAAGAAATTGGCTAAGAATTGTTTTAGCTGATTTTTTTTAGCATATAATTTTTTAGGTGAATAAATTTGAAAAAATATTATAAATATTTTGGATTAGCATTAATTATGGTGTTTAGTTTTTATTATACAGAAAAAATAGCGATGATTGTTTTAAATAAAAATCCTTTAATGCAAGAAATAAATAAAGAAAAACAAAATTATAAAATAGAAAGTGTTAATGCGCAAATAGATGGAGATTATATTATTCCAGGAATTAATGGAATAGAAGTAAATGTTAAAAATTCTTTTTATAATATGAAAGAAGCTAAAACATTTAATAGATATTTTTTAGTTTTTGATCAAATAAAACCAAAAGTATCAATAAGTGATAATAAAGATAAAATTATAAAACATGGAAATAGAAGTTTAAAACAAGTAGCGTTAATTTTGGAGCAAGAGGGTATAATTAGTGATTATTTAAAAAGTATGGAAATAAAAGCTTCTTTGTTAGTAACAAATAAAACTTATAAGAAAAGTAGTTATTTTGAAGTAATTAATAATGATATAAAAGAATTTAAAACTTTAGAAAAAGAATTAAATCTAAATAAAGAAAATAAAAAAATTTGTGTTATAAATGATTTAAATAAAAACTTATGTAAAAAAGTGCATAATTATTTAATAGATCCAGAATTAATTTTAAATAGTTCAAATTATTTAATGGTTAAAAAAAATTTAAAAGATGGAAGTATTATTTTAATTAGTAATAATGCTAATTTAGATGAAGTAAAATTGCTTATAAAAGAAATTAAATATAAAGGAATGTCTTTAGAATATTTAAGTGATTTAATAGATGAAAAAAATGAGAATTATTAAAATTGAACTGAACCCCGTTTCTTGGACATAGAAACGAGGTTCATATCATAAAATTTACTCATTTTTATTTTTTCTATTTTCTAAATATCTCATTAGGATTGTTACAATTAGATTGTTAAGACTTCTATTTTCTTCTAAAGCAATCATATCAAGCTCTTTTTTTATCTCTTCATTTGTTCTTAAAGTTATAATAACGTTATTCATATTTTGTTTTTCCTTTCGAAGTCATTATACTAGCAAATGTATTCATTTTATACTTGCGTTTGTATTCACTTTGATATATAATGTAAGTATAAGTTAGAAATTTCTAATAATATTGAGGAAAGGAAAAAGAAATGAAAATAGAAAGGTTAGAATTAAGTAATAAAAAAGTAAAGATAGCATTTATAGTAGGAATAGTATTAACAGCAATACTATTCATAATGGTAAATTATTTAGTTACTAAAGCAAAGTATCGAAATACAGAAAGCCTAGATTTAGTAAAAGGAACAATTACATATAATAAAGCAGATCTAAACATAATCGCGATGTATCAAGAAAGTAGCTATGGTACAAATGGCTATAAACAAATAGATGATGTGCCAACAGAAAAATATACATTAAGTAATAAAAGTTATTGTGAAGTAGGCAGTCAAAAAGTAGAAGATGCTCAAATTGAATATAGAGAAGGAGCAATATATGTAGGAAATATCAAAAAAAGAGGAACAAAATGCTATGTGTATTTTGATATGGATTATAAAGCCGAAGATATGTTAGCAAAACTAGAAGCATTAAAAGGAAGCAAATATACCATAGATGAAATGCCAAATCCCATAACTGGAATGTATGATGAACAAAAAGAAAATCCAGAAGGAAAAGAGAAATTATATACCAGTCCAGATAATTATGGAACCAGTTATGTATTTAGAGGGAACAATAATGATGTAAATAACTGGGTAACATTTGCCAATCATACATGGCGAATAATCAGAATAAATGGAGATGGCACATTAAGAATGATATATCAATGTGCAGAGCCAAATTGTGAAATAACTGAAGGAGAAGAAACAAATGCGTTAACTTCAGCATATAAATCCGCACCATATGATGATAATACCTATGTAGGATATTATTATGGTGAAGCAGGGCAAGAAACATATGAAGCAACACATACTAATGCTCATCCGAGTACAATAGCTGAGGCGGTAAATAATTGGTATACTGAAACAGGAGCAATGACAAATTATACAAAATATTTAAGTGGAAGTACAGGATGGTGTAATGACAGAACTGTTGTAAAAAATATGTGGGGTGGTTATGAAGGCGATGGCACAGGACAAACCGCAACAGAATATGCACCAGCAGCAAGATTAATAACTAAAGATGAAATTTTTGGAACCAAACAATATCCGACTTTAAAATGTGGAGTAGTAATGCCAGAGACAGGTATATCTGAAGATGAAGGCTTTAGTAGTTTTGATAAAATAGATCCAATAGCATTAAAAAGAGATTTATTCACAACTTCTGGTTCAGGTAAAGGAAATGAAACACTTTTAAATCCAGTTGGATTTATAACTACTGATGAAGTAGTAATGGCAGGAGGCTTTGGAGGTACCGCAGGATCTAATTATTGGCTATATACTAACCAATACTATTGGATAGTATCTCCACAGCGTTATGATGTTCGTGGGTGGCCTGTTGGTTTCTGCTTGCAGTCCAATGGCAGCTTTTGGGGGGCAGGAATTAGTGGAAGTCATGGTGTGCGTCCAGTAATAAATTTGAAGGCTGATATAGAATTTAGTGGAGGAAATGGAAAATCTGATAATCCCTTTGTAGTAAAAACAAGTAATTAAAAATATGCCTATACTGCTTTCTTATTCCAAGTATGGGCATAATATTTATTTAATAGGCTTATGCCTATTTTTTGTATATGAAAGAGTAAATACTTGTAAATTAAAAATAATTTTGATATAATTAGTTTGCTTTCGAACTTTTTTATTTATATTGAAATGGAGTGAAAAATTATGAGTAAAATAAAAATTTTTAGTTTGGGCGGATTAGATGAAAATGGCAAGAATATGTATGCCATAGATATAGATAATGATATTTTTTTATTTGATTGTGGGTTAAAATATGCTAGTGGAAATATGCTAGGTATTGATTATATAATTCCTGATTTTTCTTATTTAGTAAAGAATAAAAAGAGAATAAAAGGTTTATTTATTACTCATGGTCATTATGAAAATATGGGAGCTACTGCGGATTTATTATCAGTTCTACCTAATTTAAAAGTATATGCGACTAAATTTACTAAGTATGTTTTAATTGAAATGGGAGTTAATAGTGATAATATTATTGAAATAAAAGCCCATAAAAAGATAAATTTTGGACATGTAAGTATTTTTCCAATATCAGTATCACATAGTGCTCCTGATGCAGTTATGTATGTGATTAATACGAAAGATGGAGCTATTTGCTATACTGGAGACTTTTTATTTGATCCTTCAATGATGGGTGCCTATGATATGGATTTAGGAAAAATAGCTTATATTGGGAAATTAGGAGTATTATGTTTATTAAGTGAATCTGTTTATAGTGAAAATGTAGGACATACTTCTCCAAAACATAAATTAGGAGATGTCTTTGAAAATGCTATAAAAAATTCTTTAGGAAGAATAATGTTTTTAGTTTTACCTACACATTTATATACTATTCAAGAAATATTTGATGCGGCCGTTAATAGTCATCGTAAGATTGTAATAATGGGTAAGAGATTACAAAATATGGTTAATTTTGGATTAACAAATGGATATTTAAATATTCAAAATGATATTTTGGGAGATTTAACTAATATTAATGATAATAATGCAATATTACTTATTTGTGATGATAAAGCTAGTCCTTATTCAGCAATGTCTAAAATATATAATGGTTATGATAAATTTATAAAACTTAAAAATAATGATACGATTGTTTTTTCAGAACCTAGATATGATAGCAATGAAAAAGTTTTAGTTAAATTACAAAATGATTTAGCTAAATTAGGATGTGAAATTGTTAATATTCCTAGTGATAAATTAATTTTACATCATGCTTCTAGTGAAGATTTAATGCAAATGATTAAATTGATGCGACCTAAATATTACATGCCTGTTAAAGGGGAATATCGTTATATGGTAGGCAATGCAGATTTAGCATATAGTTTAGGAATGCCTAGAGAAAATATTATTTTAAAACAAAATGGGGAAGTTGTCGAATTTGATAATGGTGAGTTAGTTGATAAGAATGAAAAAATTAAAGTTAGTGAATGTTTAATTGATGGTAATTCTAGTGATGATGTTGGCGAGCTAGTTATTAAAGATCGAGAAATGTTAAGTGAAAATGGAATTGTTTTAATAAGTGCGACTATTTCTAAAAAAGATAAAGTATTATTGGTTGGACCTGAGGTTACAACTAGAGGATTTATTTATATTAAAGATAGTTTAGATATGATTAGTGAAATAAAGAAAATTAGTTCAGTAATTATTGAAAGAAATATAACACCTAATTATGTTGATTATAATAAAATTAAAACCGAAATTAGAGATGAGTTAAGCAATTATTTATATGGGGAGACAGAATGTAAACCAATGATTATTGCTGTTGTTCAAGAAGTTTAGTATAAATTTAAAATATTCACCCATAATAGTAATGGGTGATTTTTAATGGGTAAGAAAGAGAATATTGATTTTTTAAATTTAATTTATCAAAATGCACAAATGGGGTTAATTGGAATAGATGCGGTAAAAGATAAAGTAGAAAGTGAAGAAATTGCAAAAATTATTTATGAACAAAGAAAAGAATATGATAAATTTTGTAGTGATGCAGAAAAGATTTTAGCTAAGAAATATGGAGCTAAGGAAGAAGAAATCAGTGCTTTAAAGAAACTTTCTAGTAAAATTATGAGTGAGGCAATGACAATAAACAAAGATGAAAAAAATATTGTTAAATTAATGATGGAAGGTAATGAAAAAGGTGTTATTGCGATAAAAGAAAAATTAAATATGTATAAAGATAAAGACGGAATAGATGAGGAAGTTATTAATTTAGCAGAAAAGTTATATGCGACTGAAGAACATAATAGAGAAGAATTTGAAGCATATTTATAAAAGTAATGCTTCTTTTTTTTATAATATGAATTGCATTTTTAGGCATTTTTAGATATAATTATTAATTGTAGGAGGATATAAATGAAGAAAATATTCCTACTGAGTGTAATGCTTCTTTTTTTAAGTGGCTGCTCTAGTATTAAAGATGAAGATTTGACTAGTATAATAAATGAGACAATTAATAGTAATGTTAAAACTTTAAATGTTAGTCGAAAAGGGTATAAATATTATCTACCTAAAGGTTTAATTATAAGAAATAGTGATAATTATAATGAAGTAATTAGTAATGATAAATATACTTTTTATTTATATGTAGATATAGTAAGTTATTATAATAATGTAAGTTTTGATTATAAAGAAAATGAAGAAGCTTATTATTCAAAAATGTTAAATTATAATGGTAAATTAGGATATGTTGAGATAAATAATTATAAAAATGAGCAATATTTGATTGAAATTATGTATAATTATGCTAAAATAGAGGTAATAGGATATGAGGAAGATATTAATACGATTGTGGCATATCTTATGAGCATTATTACTTCTATTACGTATAATGATAATATAATTAGTAATTATCTTAGTAATGGGGAAATTATAAGTAAAGAAGAAAATTTTGATATATTTGAAATAGTTGGAAGCGATAACTATTTACAGTTTACTACTGATGAAGAAGTTCAAGATGAAATTAGGGATTCTGACTATATAAAATAGGAAGGTGAGATAATGGGCCTAATTAATAAGCTTAAAAATATTTTATTTGAAGAAGAAGAAGTTGAAATACCAGTTATTGAAAAGAAAACAGAAGTAAAAGAACAACCGGTTTATAAAGAAATGCCAAAAAAAGAAGTGGCTCCAGTAAAGAGTAGTTTTTATGATGATTTAGAGCCAGTAATTAAGCAAGAAAATAATATGGAAGCTCAAAATAGAGAAAAAGTACAAACTAGTTCTATGACTTCTGAAGTTTCAGAAAGAGAAATATTTAAGTCTGAAAAAACTTTTAATTTTCCAGCTTTTGATGAAGAAGAATTTGAAAGTATGACACCTAGAACTACTCAAAGATCAACAAATATAATGGAACATGAAAGAAAAATGGAAGCAAAAAGGCAGGAATATAAAAGACCAGAGAGAAAAGAAGAAAAACCAGCTCAGCCTAAATTTAAACCTTCACCTATTATTAGTCCCGTATACGGAATTTTAGATAAAAATTATACACCTGATGAAATTACAAGTAGAACTGATAGTACTTTAGGAAGAAAATTAGATGTAGATAGTGTGAGAAAAAAAGCTTTTGGGGAACCACAAGTAGTACAAAAAGAAGAAGTTGTGGTTAGTGAACAGACTATGGATGATAAAATTTTAGAAGAAAAGTTAGAGAAAGCTAGAACAATAGATGAATTACTAAAGGATACAAGTGATGAAGTTATAGATTTAAATGATATTCCTGAGGCAACATTTGAAGATTTGGATAAAGAAGAGGAAGTTATTGATACCCCTGAAGAAGAAGTTTTAGAAGATATTGAACCAAAACATGAGGCTAGTGAAGAAGATGATACATTAGAGAGTGATCTTTTTGA
Source organism: uncultured Bacilli bacterium (assembly GCA_947632455.1). Classification (GTDB taxonomy): domain Bacteria; phylum Bacillota_I; class Bacilli_A; order RF39; family UBA660; genus Caccenecus. Next base: position 9,458 of record CANRPK010000002.1, on the reverse strand, counting down.
TTTAATAGATTCAATGTATGAGAATAGAGAGGATGGTGAGTAATGGGCTTTTGGTTATCATTTTTACCAATTATTATTTATATATTACTTATTATATTATTAATTATTGGTATTATTCTTGGTATAAAGGCAATTAATACGATTAAAAAAGTTGATAAAATTGTTGATGATGTAAATAGAAAAGTTGAATCACTTAATGGATTATTTCATTTAATTGATTATACCACTGATAAGTTAGTTTCTATGACGGATAGAGTAGTGGATGGAGTTTCAACATTAGTATCAAAAATATTTTTTAGAAATAAACATAAGAATTTAGAGGAGGATGAAAAATGAGTAAAGAGAAGAAAAGTGGGTTAGGTAAATTTTTAGTTGGGGCAGGAATTGGTGTTGGTTTAGGAATGTTATTTGCTCCTAAGAGTGGTAAAGAAACAAGAGAAGAATTAAAAAAGAAAATGGATGATTTAGTAGCGAAAGCTAAAAAATTAGATGCGGAAGATGTAAAAAAGAAAATTGAAAAAAAGATTGAAGAAATTAAAAATGATTTAAAAGAACTAGACAAAGAAACAGTTGCGGAAGCAATAAAAGACGGAGCTAGAAAAATTAAAGTAAAAGCTGATGAATTAGTTGATTTAGCAGTTAAAAAAGGAACTCCAGTTGTAGAGAAAGCGGCAAGAGAAGTTAAAGCATCAACAATTAAAACATTAGAAAGTATTACAGCTAAGTTAAAAGATGAAGAAGAAAAAGAAGTTAAAAAAAGTCCTAAGAAAGCAAGTAAATAATACTTGTTTTTTTAATTTAGGAAAATCTTGACAAGAAATAAAATTATTATTATACTAAAATTATAGTAGGAAGTAAGGGTGGTTATTATGGAAAAAGAATATAAAATAAGTTGGCTAAAAGTGATGGTATTTTTAATAATTTTAGTATTAATTATAGGGAGTATAGTTTGGTTTTTTACAAGGAAAAAAGATAGTAATATAAAAAATTATAATGAAGATATGCTAGCTTTAAAAGATATAGGAACAGATTATTTTTCAATAGATAAATTGCCTAAAGAAATAGGTGAAAGTGCAGAAATAAATTTAGATTATTTAACTAAAAATAAACTTTTAAATAATAATTTAGAGAAAAACTTAAGTAGTTGTGATGAAAAAGAAAGTTATATACGAGTTACAAAAACTAATGATAATGAATATTTAATGAGAATAAATTTAACTTGTGATAAAAAGAGTGATTATATAATTAGAACATTTGAAGTTGATAGTACTATTGAAGAAGAAAATTTATTAAGTGATAGTAATATAAAACATGTAAGTAGTGATAGTACTAATAAATATTATTCTGTAGTTTTTGATAGTAATGGGGGAAGTGCAGTAGCAAAACAAATTATTAAGTTAAATGATTATGCTAGGTATGTTACAAGTATAAAGGATGGCTATACTTTTAAGGGATGGTATTTAGATAAAAATTTAAAAATAGCATATGATTTTAATACAAGAGTTACTAAAGCTTTAGTGTTATATGCTAAATGGGAAGAAAATAGGTGATATTATGGATAATAAAAGAAAGTATGCACATTTTTTATTAGATGGCTGTTTAAATTTAAATAAAGAAAGTAAACTTTTTATTATAGGAGTAGATATAATTGATGATTTTATTAATTTAGTAATAGATGAAGCTCATAAAATGGGAATAGAAGAAATAAAAACATTAATTAGTAGTCCTAAAAAACAAAAAGAGTTATATTTAACTAATAATGAAGAAGAAATATTAAATAGTCCATTAATAGATAAAAGTTTATATAATGAAATGGCTAGAGAAGGCTATGCCTTTTTAATGTTATCTAGTCCTATTCCGGGATATTTTGATGAAGTAGATAGTGATATTTTAAATGCTGTTTCTAAAAAACAAATGGAAGATATTAAAGAATACCGAGTTTATCAAAATAAAAATTTAATTAAATGGAATATAAGTGCTGTGCCTAATCAAGATTGGGCTTTAACTTTAGATAATATAAGTTTAGATAAGCTTTGGGATTTAGTTTATGATATTTGTTTAATTAAAGAAGATAATCCTAAAGAAGCATGGAAATTAAAAATAGAAAAATTAAGAAAAAGAGCAGAATATTTAAATAATTTAAATATTGATAAATTAATATATCATAATAGTTTAGGTACTAATTTAGAAATAGGTTTACCAGATGATTATTTATTTGCGAGCGCTGAAGCGCAAAATTTAGTTAATATGCCAACGGAAGAAGTATTTACATCACCTAATTATTTAAAAGTTAATGGAATAGTATATGCTTCTAAAATACTTATTCATAATGATAATGAAATTGAAGATTTTTATTTGAAATTTAAAGATGGAAAAATTATTGATTATGGGGCTAAAAGAGGAGAAGAAATATTAAAAGGTATTATTGAAACTGATGAAGGTTCACATTATTTAGGAGAAGTAGCGTTAGTAGATTATTCTTCACCAATATCTATGACAAATGTAATTTTTAAAAATACTTTATATGATGAAAATGCTTCATGTCATTTAGCGATTGGGGCGTCTTTTGCTGAATGTATTAAAGGGGGATTAGAACTTAGTCAAGAAGAATTATTAAAAAGAGGGCTTAATTATTCTCATGAACATGTTGATTTTTTTATTGGAACTAGTGATTTAGAGGTAAAAGCGGTCTTGAAAAATGGGGAAGAAGTAGTTATAATGGAAAAAGGAAATTTTAAGGAGGCGTAGTATGACATTTTTTGAAGATCTAAAGTGGCGTGGTTTAATTAAAGATATATCAAGTCCTGCATTAGAAGAATTATTAAATAAAGGTGGTTTAACTTTTTATATCGGAACTGATCCAACAGGGGATTCTTTACATATAGGACATTTTTCATCATTTTTAATGGCAACTAGACTTAAAAAAGCGGGACATAATCCTATTTTACTTATTGGGGGTGCAACAGGACAGATTGGAGATCCTAAACCTAGTGCAGAACGAGCAATGATATCTAAAGAAGAAGTACAAAAAAATGTAGATGCTTTAACTAAACAAGTAAAAGATATTTTTGGCTTTGAAGTTGTTAATAACTGGGATTGGAGTAAAGATATTAATTTTATTGATTATTTAAGAGATTATGGAAAATATTTTAGTATTAATTATATGCTTGATAAAGATATTATAAAAAGAAGATTAGACGCGGGAATAACTTATACTGAATTTAGTTATATGATTATGCAATCTTTAGATTTTTTATGGTTATTTGAACATAAAAATTGTGTAATGCAAATGGCTGGGCAAGATCAATGGGGAAATATTACCGCGGGTATTGATTTAATTAGAAAAAAAACAGGAAAAGAAGCTTATGCTTTTACTATGCCTTTAATAACTAAAAAAGATGGAACAAAATTTGGTAAAAGTGAAGGTAATGCAATATGGCTTGATTTAAATAAAACAAGTAGTTATGAAATGTATCAATTCTTTATAAATACAGAAGATGAAATGGTTATTGATTATTTAAAGAAACTAACTTTTTTAAGTAAAGAAGAAATAGAAGAAATAGAAAAAGTTCATCTACTTTCACCAGAAAAAAGAATTGCCCATAAGAAATTGGCTGAAGAAGTAATAACTTTCTTACATGGACATGAAGAATATGAGAAAGCTGTAAAAATAAGTGAAAGTTTATTTAGTGAAAAAGTAAATGAACTTTCGAGTGAAGATATTATTAATTCTTTAAAAGGAGTACCTAATATAGAACTAACTTTAGGTGATAATATAGTTGATTTTGTAGTTAATAATAAAATATGTTCAAGTAAAAGAGAAGCAAGAGAATTTATTAGTGCAGGAGCAATTAATATCAATAATAAAAAAGTAATGGATTTAGATTATATAGTAGATAATAAAGATACTATTGATAATAAAGTAATGATTATTAAAAAAGGAAAAAAGAACTATTATTTAGGGCTAGTAAAATAGTTCTTTTTTATTGGGCGAATTATTTATTTAGTTTAGGATTATTATCATATCTTAAAATAGAGGTGAAGATATGAACTATCAAAATATGTATGGTAGACCATTTGGAGTACAAGGAGGAGAAAGACAATTCTTTTTTCCATTTTTAACAGGAGCTTTAGTTGGGGGAGCTGCGGTAGGACTTACTAGACCAAGACCGATATATAATGTCGCTCCTAATAATTATGGACCAGGACCAGGATATGGGCCAGGATATGGAGCTCCATACTCTTATTATTCTTATGGTGGATATATTCCTTATAGATGAAGTTAAACTTAGTTTAACTTTTTAGTTGTCAATTTATTTACTGTTTTCTGTACTTTAGGTATTATTTATGATAAAATTTAATAGAGAGTGATTTTCATGATTTTAGAAGATATAGTAAAATATTTAATAAAAAATGATATTAAAATTGCGACAATGGAATCTTGTACTGGTGGTTTATTAGGAAGTATGCTTACTGATATTGAAGGAGCTAGTGCAATATTAAAATTTAGTGCCATTACATATTCAAATGAATATAAAGAATATATGGGTGTTTCTAAAGAAGTAATTGATAAATATACGGTTTATAGTAAAGAAGTTGCTGAAGAAATGGCTTATAATATTGCTAAAGTGGCTAAAAGTGATATAGGGGTAGGAATAACAGGAAGATTATCAGGTGATGATAAAGGGGTTTATTTATGTATTTATGATAATCGTAATAATCATTATGAAAATACTTATATAAATATAAAAAATAATAATAGACCAAAAGAAAAATTGGAAGTTATAAAGGCTTTTAAAGATTTATTTAATTCGACAATAAAAAAATAAAAATTATGATAAAATTTTCATGGTGATCAAGATGAAAGTAAAAGTATTTGATGAATCTCATGAAAAAGATTTAGAGACAAAGATTAATGAGTTTTTAAATAAAATAGAGGGAGAAGTAATAGATATTAAGTTTGAAACTGCGATAATGGCGATGGGAGAGGAACAAATTTATTGCTTTTCGGCAATGATAATATATCAATAATAGAAGGTGAAGTATGAAAAAGAATTCATTTATAGAAGGTACAATAATTGCAACAATAGCGATTTTTTTAGTAAAAATAATAGGTATGCTTTATGTTATTCCTTTTTATGCAATGGTTGGAGTTAAAGGGGCAGCTTTATATGCTTATGCTTATAATATTTATGGTTTATTTTTAGAGATTTCTACAGCCGGGCTTCCTAATGCAGTAGGAAAGTTAGTAAATGAATTTAATACTTTAGATAGGCAAGAGGCAAAGATTAGAACTTTCTTATTAGGAAGAAAGCTTCTTACTTTTTTTGCTATAATAGCTTTTATTATATTATTTGTTTTTGCTAAAGATTTAGCAGTATTAATATTAGGAGATTTAAGTGGAGGAAATACAGTTGCGGATGTAACTTTTGTGATTAGATGTGTTTCATTTGCAATATTAATTTTTCCATTTTTAAGTGTAACTAGAGGATTTTTTCAAGGACATAATATAATTTATGTATCAAGTGTTTCCCAAGTTATAGAACAATTAGCTAGAGTAGTAGTAATTTTAGGAGGAAGTTTTATTGCTCTTAATGTATTACATTTAAGTTTAACTGAAACGATTGGTATTGCTGTATTTGGGGCGTTTATTGGAGGATTATGTGCTTTTATATATGTTCATCGAAAACTAAATAATAATAAACATAATTTATGTTTAGATGTATCTTTTGAGAAGAAAGATGAAATTACCGATAAACAAATAATTAAAAAAATAATTTCTTATGCGATTCCTACTATTATTATTAGTTTAGCATTTTCTTTATACAATAATGTTGATATGATTTTAATTATAAGAGTAATGGATTATTTAGGTTTTGATCCATTAGAAGTAGAATTTATTGCAAGTGGAATTAGTACTTGGGCATCAAAAATTAGCGTAATTATTACCTCAGTAGGATTAGGATTATCGGCAAGTTTAATTCCAACGATGGTTGAGGCATTTACTTTAAAAAAATATGATGTTTTAAATCATAGATTTAATAAAGCAATAGAATTAGTTTTATTTGTTTGTTTACCTATGTGTTGTGGAATAGCTTTACTTAGCAAAGCTATTTGGGCAGTGTTTTATGGGCTTGATTTTTTAAATATTGGAACTAATATATTAGCGATTGGGATATTTGCTCCATTGTTTTCTAATTTATTTACAATTTCCAATTATACTTTACAAAGTATGAATAAATTTAAATTAGTTTATATATGTGCAATAACAGGTATTTTAGTTAATGCATTTTTAGATGTACCAATAATGCTTTTATTTAATTTAATTAATATTCCGGCTTATTTTGGAGCGACTGCAGCATCAATTATTGGTTATTCGACAACTTTAATACTCGCTATGTATTTTTTAAAGAAAGATTATGGTTTTAAATATAAAGAAATTGGAAAAACTATAAAAAATATTTTAGTACCACTTCTAACAATGATTATAGCAGTAGGTTTAATAGTAGCGTTTGTTTCAATTAATTATGCTAAAAAATATATGGTTGTGTTATATATATTATTAGTCGCTTTAATTGGAGCAATAGTATATTTTATCGTGGCACATAAAATGGGACTTATTGAAGATATTTTTGGAAATGATATACTTGCTAAAATAAAAGGAAAATTTTTAAAAAATAAAAAAGAGGTCTAATTAGACCATATAAACATTAGTGGTATTATCTAAGTCATCGGTGGAATAAAAACTATTATTTTCTAATTTATTTAAGCGAATATCTAAACGATTTATTTGTCTTTCAATTTTAGATAAGCGAGATTCAATATCAGAATAATCAGGGGAGTTTAAATTATTGGTGGGAATATTGCCTCCAAAGCCACCAGCATAAAAGGCTTGATTATAGGCACTAGCTTGGAAGGGAATGTTCATATTTGGGGCTTGAAATCCCGATTGATTTAGATAAGAAGTTCCCTCAAAAAAGGTATTTCGATCTTTTTTCATATTGATTTTCCTTTCAGTTTTATTATATGCTATAAGAAGAAAGAAGTGATTTAAATGCGACTTAGAAATTTAAAATTACAAGATACATATATTAATAGTTGTAACTATTTAATAGATGAGCCAGAAAAGTATAAAGGTTTATGGCAAAAAGAATTTAATAATAATAAACCTATTAGATTAGAAATAGGAATGGGTAAGGGTGATTTTATTTATAATATGGCTAAGAAATCACCGGATATTAATTTTATTGGAATTGAAAAATATTCTGGAGTAATTGCTAGAGCAATTAAAAAGTATCCAGAAAAATTAGATAATTTAAGAATAATTAATATGGATGCATTAAATTTAGAAAATGTATTTGATAAAGAAATAGATGTTATATATCTAAATTTTTCAGATCCTTGGCCTAAGAAAAGACAAGCTAAAAGAAGACTTACAAGTGAATTATTTTTACCTATATATGATAAAATATGTAAAAATGTTCCTACAATTATTATGAAAACTGATAATTTAATTTTATTTGCTAGTTCTTTAGTTTCATTAAGTAATTATGGATATAAATTTATAGATGTTAATTTAGATTTAACTAATAGTGATATTGAAAATGTTATAACTGAATATGAGAGTAAATTTATAAAGCAGGGAATAAAAATTAATTATTTAGTTGCAAAAAAAGATACTGATTAAACTTCAGTATCTATTAATTTGGCATGAATAACTAAACGTTTAGTACCATTATTAGAACAAGTAGATAGGGTAAGTATTTTATCATCTTTAGTAACAGTGACATTGAAGTTATAAATACTACGATTTTGAACTAAAGAGATAAAATCTAAGAAATCATTATCGTCTTTAAAATATACTTTTAAATAATCATTAGTTTTAGGAACACGATATATAGAAAAGATTTGAAATTTCATATTTTCATAAAGAGTATTAAAAGTAATTATTTGATTTTCAGGATTAGTATACCAATCTTTATTTGCAGTTTTATAAAGGGTTCCAAACATAACACCACTATAATACATATTATGACCATAAATAATTGTATTTTTATGTAAATTCATAGAATTATTACGATAATCCATAAAAATCCAACCATTAGCATTTTTTTCACGATTTATATTATGATTTAAATAGTATTCATTATCTTGTTTTTGAACAACCGGATAATCAATGTTAGTATTATTTACTTTTAATTCGCCAACAATATCATTATTTACTGTCAGAAGAGCAGCTAAATTAGTATTAGTGATAGTTTTAAATTCATTTTCTGGTTCATTTTCTTCAGCGGGAGTATTTTCAATTTTGCTTTTATTTTCTTCATTTTTTTGTTCAATAATAGGGGTAGGATCAATAATTTCTACAACTTTAGCTAAATCATCTTTTATTTTATTTACTTGTTTTAGAGCAACATAATTGGAAATACCAATATAAGTTACAACTAAAATAACTAGACTGGAAATAATTAAACCACAAGTTTTTAAAGTATTAATTATTGTTTGTTTAAAAATGTTTTCATCTAGGTAATCTTTAGAATATTCTAAGGTTAGGAAGATATGATATTTTTTATAATTCTTATTTAATTCTTTTAAATAATTAGCAGTTTTTTCATCATTTATATTTTCATGAATAACTATTTTTAAATGACGATTAAAAGTTTTTAGAGTTTGTAATAAATTAGTTAACTCAGTAGTATTTAATTTATAGATATGAATAGTTTTTAAATATTTATTTATTTTTAAAAAGCTTTCTATATCAGTTTTATCTTCGATAGATAGGGGGAAGGTTATTCTAATATTAGTTTTATAATAAATATTAGAGTATTGAATTAAGTTATTTGTTTCCATAAAATTACTTAAATAAAGTATTTCATAACGAGTTTTACAGGTAATATTATTTTTATCTAGTAATTCTAACATAAAGGGTTGAATAGTATAACAATTTATATTTTTAATATTTTTGATATTAATTAAAATTTCACATATAGCATAGCTTAAGGGTTCTTCATCTTTAAAATATACTTCATTTATATTTGATGATTTAGATAATAAATTTAAAGTTAAGAGGGCTAAATCCATTTTAGATATAATAACTTTAGATACATGGTATTGAATAGATAATTCATTGATAAAAGAAGTAAGAATTTTAGTATTTTCTTTAATATATATATCACTAAAAATTAATTCATTATTACTTATAATATTAGTATTAATTAAATCATTATTTATAGTACTATTACTAGTTTTATATGAGAAGATAATGGTATTATCTTTAATATTTATTAATATCTTTTTCACATTAGCCACCATCTATATAATATCATATCTTTACATATTTTGAAATATTTTACAAAAAAATATTTATTTTTTACATTTTTGTGTTATAATCCTAAATTTATCAGTTTTTAAAAAGCAAAATCTCCCAAACCCTTTATTTATAAGGAATTGAGAGATTT
>CANRPK010000001.1 GCA_947632455.1 uncultured Bacilli bacterium | reverse complement strand
CTCCAAATGGAGGCCGCCAGTATTGGGCCTTACAGGCCTTAGCGAAAAACCACGCCTTGAAGACGTGGATTTTTATTTAATTCTTTATCTTAAGATAAAAATATTATATAATGTTTATAGGTGGGGAAAATGGAAGTATATTTAAAAGATAAGCTTGTAAATGTTATAATAAATCGAAAAAATAATAAAAATATTTACTTTCGTTTTGATGATGATTTAAATTTAGTAGTAAATGCTAATAAAAGAATTAAAGATAAAGAAATTACTAAGTTAATTAATGATAATAATGAAGCTTTATATAAATTATTAAATAAACAAATAAAAAAGAATAATAAAAATGATGAATTTTGGTATTTAGGTAATAAATATGAGATAAGATATACAGATATAGAAAATATAGAAATAAAAGAGGGAATTATTTATGTACCAAATGAAAAAGTTTTAAATAATTTTATAAAAAATGAAACTAAAAATATATTTATGCAGGAAGTTTTAGAATTAAAAAAAGTTATTAAAACTCCACAATTTACACTAAAGGTACGAAAAATGAAAACTAGATGGGGAGTTTGTAATTATAAAAATATGACTATTACTTTAAATAGTGAATTGATTAAATATTCTAAAGAAGCTTTAAGATATGTTATTATTCATGAAATGTGTCATTTTGAATATCATAATCATGGTCAAGATTTTTGGCGAAAAGTTAGTTATTATGAACCAAATTATAAAGAAATAAGAAAGGAACTTAGAGGATGATAATAGAATCTAGTAGTAATGCTAAAGTAAAGTATTGGAAAAAATTAAAAGAAAAAAAAGAAAGAGATAAAGAAGGACTTTTCTTAATTGAAGGTGATCATTTATTAAATGAAGCCTTAAAGACTGGTTTAGTTAAAGAAATAATAGCTAGTGATGAAAAATTTAGAGTAGATAATATTCCTTTTTATTTAGTAAGTGATGCTATTTTAAAAAATATATCTAATCAAGTTAGTGGAACAAATGTAATAGCCGTGGTAAAAAAAATTATGGAGAAACCTATTAAGGGTAATGTCTGTATTTTAGATGATATACAAGATCCGGGTAATTTGGGTGCTATTATAAGAAGTGCTTTAGCATTTGATATAAAAAATATTATTTTAAGTGAAAAAACAGTGGATTTATATAATGAAAAAGTATTAAGAGCAAGTGAAGGAATGTTATTTCATTTAAATATTATTAGAACTGATATTAAAGATATAATTCTAAAACTTAAAAATGATAATTATAAAATATATGGGACAAATGTAAGAGATGGTATTAGTCCTAGTAAAATCACTTTTGATAATAAATGTGCAATAATAATCGGTAATGAAGGAAAGGGTATGGATCAATATTTAGAAAATTATTGCGATAAGCTTTTAAATATTCCAATCAGTCAAAATTGTGAGAGCTTAAATGCTAGTATTGCGGCTAGTATAATATTTTATGAAATAAATAGGAAAGAAGAATAATAAATGCATCATAATACTTATCAAGAATTAAAAATGATTTATGATAGTAATAGAGCGGATAATATAGTAATTGATGCTTTAAATACATTAATGGATATAGATAATCCTAGCATTAAACATATTAGTGATGGTAATGATAAAATACAATATTATTTATGTTATGGGCAAAGTTATGAATATATTATAAAATTAAAAAGAGAGACATATTTTAAAATGTTAAGATTGGGCTTAGCATTAAAAGGTTATGAAATAGCATTTATTAAAGAACTTAGGCGAGATAATGAATTAAAATATGAAATTAAATATAAGTTAACTTATGATAAAGGTTATTCTAGAACAAGGAGAAGATAAATGGAATATATATATTTAGGGAAAATAGTAAATACGCATGGAATTAAGGGAGAAATTAGAATAATTAGTGATTTTCAAGAAAAAGGACAAGTATTTAAAAATGGTTTTAAGATTTATATAGGCAAAGAAAAAAATGAAGAGATAATAAATACTTATCGCGTTCATAAGAATTATGATATGGTAACATTAAAAGGATATAATGATATAAATGAAGTTTTAAAATATAAAGGGTTAGACGTTTATATAAATAGAGATGATTTAAAGGTAAATACATGGCTTATTAGTGATTTAATTAATTATAAAATAGTTAATAATAAAAAGTTTTATGGTATAATAAAAGATATAAGAAGCAATAATCATGATTATTTATTAGAAGTAGAATTTAATAATAAAGATTATTATATTCCTTATGTGAAAGAATTTATTAAAGAAATAAGAGAAGATAAAAAAGAAGTGGAAGTTTGTAGAGTAGAAGAATTAATCTAAGGAGGGATAATATGCGATTTGATATTTTAACTTTATTCCCAGATATAATTAAGTCATATATAAACGAAAGTATTATTAAAAGAGCGATTAATAAAGGATTAATAGAAGTTAATGTAATTAATATTCGAGATTATACTTTACTTAAGAATGGGCAAGTTGATGATACTCCTTATGGAGGAGGAAGAGGCATGGTTCTAATGTGTGAACCGGTAGTTAGAGCAATCGAAGCAGTCAAAGATGATGATGCCTTAGTTTATTTACTTACTCCTCAAGGACAAATATTTAAACATGAGTTAGCCCAAAATATTGTCGATAAAACCAAACATTTAATTTTAGTTTGTGGACATTATGAAGGGTTTGATGAAAGAATACTTAATTTTGTAGATGGAGAAATTAGTATAGGAGATTTTGTTTTAACGGGAGGAGAACTTCCAGCTTTAATGATTATGGATGCAATCGCACGATTTATTCCTGGGGTAATAAATGATGAGTCGTTTAATAATGATTCTTTTAGGGATGGATTATTAGATTATCCAGAATATACTAAACCTAGAGATTTTAGAGGTTATAAAGTTCCAGATGTTTTGTTAAATGGTGATCATAAAAAAATCGATGAATATCGAAAACAAGAAAAATTAAGAGCAACCATGGAAAAAAGACCGGATTTATTGAAGTGAGGTTAAAATGAAGAGCTTTATTATTAGAAAATTAGATAAAACTTTAGAATTGGATAAGGCTATAAGTTCTATTGATGGCTTTAAGTATGTGCCAAAGCATCAGGCAATTAAAGAAATTATTATTGTAAATCCGGAGTTAATAGATAAATTAATAGGAACTGATTTTGATAAAAAATATAAAAATATTTTAGAGCTATATTTAAAAGCTTTAGAAGATGAAGGGGACTGTGAAGGAACGCTTATGAAAGCTTTAGGGGAAGTAAACAGACTTAGAAGTATAATAATTAGAAAATATCAAAGAGCGTTAAGTAAAAAAACTTTAGAAAAATTATTGAAAAAATTAAAAATTTTAGAAAATGAATTACGAATAAAGATTATTGATTATAAATTAATTGAAGAACAACAAAAAATACCAGAAAAAGGTATTACTAGATAAAAAGAAAAACTCAGAAAAATAATTTCTGAGTTATATTTTTTTATGGTGACTCCGGAGCGATTCGAACGCTCGACCGATCGCTTAGAAGGCGATTGCTCTATCCAGCTGAGCTACGGAGTCATTTGTACTGGACGTTAAACATTATATCTTATTTTAGAGAATAATTCAAGTCTTTTCTATAATATTATTGGCAAATAAAAATAAGATATACAAGAATTTTTTTAAAATATAAAACAATAAAAGTTAACTAGCTTTTATTGTCGATATTACTTGGTCATTTACTTTAAAAATAATATTTTCTATATTTAAACTATCTTGAATTGAAAGAGCAATAGAATATTTTACTTCTTCTAAAATATCATTATTATTTAAATCAGAAAATATAGCGTTATTAAAACTTAGAGATATTTGATTTTCTAATTCTTCATAATTTAGCAATTCTACACTAGAGGCTAAATAACTTATTAAATTAGTTTCATAGATGGGACTACTTTTTAATTCATCAATAATTATTTTAATTTTATTATCGGGGTTATTATCTATTTTAGTTACAGGTACATAGTAAGTAAGATTATCTTCTTTACCAATATAATAAATAGTAGTTTTAGTTAAATCTTTAAGATTGGTGATATCATAAATTTTATTAATACCAAACTCACGGGTTAAAGTATTGGGTAAATTTATTTTAGCTTGGGGTAAATATTCTAATTTATCATTTTCAATGAAAATCATGATTTCTTTAACTTCTTTAAGATCTGTTAAGGTATAAATAAGGCTTTCAATTAATTTTTCTTCATTTTCTTTAGATACGTTTAATAAATCTCTAGAAAAATTTAATTTTAATAAACCATTTTCTAAAGATTGACTTATTAATTTAGTATTTTGGGGAATTATAGCTTGAAAATTAGAAGGAATATATTCATTTTTATCAGAACCAATAGTTAAAGCGGAGATAAGCTCTTTTATTTTATCTGCAATATTTTGATTAGAAGTGGGTATTGTTGTTCTAATAACATAATTATTGTTATTTAATAAGTAAATGGGCGTTTTATTTAAATTAAGATATGATGTAGTAGTTTTAATAGGGTTAGCATCATTACTAGGGAAAAAGTAGAGAATAGTAACAATTATTAAAGCAATAGTTGAAGTAATAATTCTTCTTATAGCATTTTCTTTAAGCATTAAAATCACCTAATAAATTATACGAAAGTTTTAAGAATATATGAAAACAATCTCCAAAGGAGATTGTTAAATTGTTATTTCACCTAATTTTAAGAGTTCCACCACGGCTCCAGCACGACCTTTAACTTCTAGTTTTTGCATAGCATTAGAAATATGATTTCTAACTGTCTTTTCACTTATATTAAGGGCTAAAGCAATTTCTTTAGTGGATTTATTTTTTATAAGTAAATTAAATATTTCTTGTTCTCTTTTAGTTAAAATACTTCTTTTCACGTGTACACCCTCCTTACAATCATTGATACATCTAGTTTATTTTATGTGTAACACGTAAAAATGGTTATATAAAGGCCTAATTATCGAATTTAATTATTATATATTTATTTTCATTATATAAATCTTGAACTACTCTTATAATATTATTAGCTAAAGCGGTATTATGTTCTTTAGAGGATACCATTACTTTAATATTATTACCATCTATTTCTACAAAAGAATCTAATTTAAATTGTTCTTTTATTAATTTGATAATTTGTTCTTTATCAGCTTCATTTTTATTAATATTTTGTAAGTCTTCATAAGCTTTATTTTTTTCGGCAACAGAAGCATCTTTACTTAGGATAATACCTTCTAATTCATTCATTTTATTTACTAAGGCTTCTTCACTAGCAACTTTTAGAGCAATGATAGTATCATTTTCGGATATAACAACTTGAGAAGTTGGTTCTTTAGCTTCTGCATTTAGGGTGGCTAGAGTATCTTCGCTCATCGTTAAATAGTAAATACTTAAAACCATTATTAAAGAAAATAAGGTAAGAAACCATAAATTTTGTTTATTTATCATAATTAGTTTGTCCTTTCATTTATAGTATAGTATATGTGCTAGTGAAATAATTATGTTAAAAGTATGGTTAATTTTATAGTTATTTGATATAATTAAATAGAGGTTATTATGAAATATATTTTGGTTTATAGTTATTTAATTTTTTTAATTTATAGTATTGGGGGATATCTCTTAGAAGTTGCGGCTTATTTTATAAGTACGAAAAGAATAGTTAATAGAGGTTTTTTATGTGGACCGGTAATTCCTATTTATGGAATAGGGGCTTTATTTATTTTATTTACTTTGATGCGTTACTATGATGATCCGGTCGTGGTATTTGTTTTTGGAGTAATTATAACTAGTGCTTTGGAATATTTTGTTTCATTTATATTAGAAAAATTATTTCATAATAAATGGTGGGATTATTCAACTAAGAAATATAATATAAATGGAAGAGTTTGTTTACGTAATTCAATATTTTTTGGAGTATTATCTTTAGTAATTATTTATTTTATAACACCGATTTTATTACAATTTTTAGGATTATTTAAGTTTAAAACATTAGTAATATTTAGTATTGTAACAGCTATTTTATTTATTTTAGATTTAATATATTCAATTATAATTGCTTATAATTTACGAAATAGAATTATAATTGTAGAAGAATTAAAAAATGAAAAAATTGCTTTAATACCAGTAATATTAGAAAAGAAACTTAAACAATCTATTAGCCGTTTTAAAGCTTTTCCAAGTCGATTATTAAAAGCTTATCCTTATGTAGAAATGGAATATCATAATTATTTTGAAATGATGAGAAAATATAGGGAACAGAGAAAAGAAGAGAAAAAAAAGAAGAATTGAAGTTAGGCTTTAATCTTTTTTTAATTTAAGGTATAATATGGGTGGTGTTAAATATGAAAAGAGAAAACATTCGAAATTTTTCTATTATAGCGCATATTGATCATGGAAAATCAACTTTGGCAGATAGAATACTTGAATATACTCATGCGATTGATAAAAGAGAAATGCGGGATCAAGTTTTAGATAATATGGATTTGGAAAGAGAAAGAGGTATAACCATTAAACTTAATGCAGTAGAACTACATACAAATTATAATGGTGAAGAATATACTTTAAATTTAATTGATACGCCGGGACATGTAGATTTTTCTTATGAAGTATCAAGAAGTTTAGCCGCGTGTGAAGGGGCTATTTTAGTGGTGGACGCTACTCAAGGAATTGAAGCTCAAACGATTGCTAATCTTTATTTGGCTTTAAGTAATGATTTAAAAATTATTCCAGTTATTAATAAAATTGATTTACCTAATGCGGATGTTGCTAAAGTAAAAAAAGAACTTAATAATGTTTTTGGTTTTAAAGATGAAGAAATTCTTCTTTGTAGTGGAAAAACTGGGGAAGGGGTACCAGAATTAATTGAGGAGATTATTAAAAGAATTCCGGGGCCAACAATTCCTGAGGCTAAAGAGACAAGAGCTTTAATTTTTGATAGTAAGTATGATGCTTATCGCGGAGTAGTGGCTTTAGTTAAAGTAGAAAGTGGCTCATTAAAAGTCAAAGATAAAATTTTTTTAATGGGAACTGAAGCAGAATTTGAAATAGTTGAATTAGGAACTAATACGCCGAAAGAAGTAAAAAAAGAAGAATTAAAAGCTGGAGAAGTTGGTTTTATTTGCGCAAGCATTAAAGATATCGAGAAAGTACAAGTAGGAGATACAATTACTTTAAGTAATAATAAAGCTTCTACTCCGATTAAAGGTTATCAACCAATGAAACCGATGGTATATTCAGGTTTATTTCCAGTAGAGCCAAATAAATTTCCTGATTTAAGGGATGCTTTATATAAATTGAAACTTAATGATGCAGCTTTAGCATTTGAGCCAGAGACTTCAGATGCTTTAGGTTTTGGCTTTAGAACTGGTTTTTTAGGTTTACTTCATATGGATGTTATTATGACTAGGATAGAGCGAGAATTTAATATAGATATTATTGCGACTAGTCCTAGTGTTATTTATAAAGTAACTTTAACTAACGGAGAGCAAATATTAATTGATAGCCCTAATAAAATGCCAGAAAGAGGAACTATTAATTATATTGAAGAACCATTTATTTTTACTAATATTATTGTACCTAGTGAATATATTGGTTCAATTCTAGATTTATGTCAAGATAAAAGGGGTATTTATAAATCTATGGAATATATAGATACTTCTAGAGTAAATATTCATTATGAAATTCCTTTATCAGAAATTGTTTATGATTTTTTTGATAAATTAAAAAGTTATACTAAAGGATATGCTTCTTTTGATTATGAAATATGTGGTTATCGAAAATCTGATTTAGTTAAAATGGATATTTTATTAAATGGAAAAGTTGTAGATGCTTTATCAATTATTGTCCATAAAGATTTTGCATATGCTAGAGGTAGTTTAGTAGTAAAAAAATTAAAAGAATTAATTCCAAGACAAATGTTTGAGTTACCTATTCAAGCTAGTGTAGGAGCTAAAGTAATTGCTCGAGAGACAGTAAGTGCAATGCGAAAAAATGTGTTAGCTAAATGTTATGGTGGCGATGTATCAAGAAAAAGGAAACTCTTGGAAAAGCAAAAAGAAGGCAAAAAGAAAATGAAAACGATTGGTTCGGTAGAAGTTCCTCAAGAAGCATTTTTAGCAATACTTAGTGGGGAGGAATAAAAATGGAAAAGATTAAAGCAGTTTATATTCATATTCCTTTTTGTAATAATATATGTTCATATTGTGATTTTTGCAAAGTAGTATATAATGATGATTGGGTTAAGCCTTATTTAAAATGCTTAGAAGCTGAAATTGACAATAGTTATATGGGTGAGGAATTAACTACTTTATATATTGGGGGTGGAACGCCATCTTGTCTTAATATAGAAGAATTAAAATCATTATTTGATATTATAAAAAAATTTAATAAAAGTGCAGATATCGAATTTACTTTTGAGTGTAATATTAATGATTTAGAAGAAGAAAAGTTAAGATTATTATATGAAAATGGGGTTAATAGATTAAGTGTAGGAATAGAATCTTTTGATAGTGAAAAGCTTAAATTTATGAATAGAAAAGCTGATTTTAAAGAAGTAAAGAAAAAAATAGAATTAGCTAGAAATATTGGATTTAAAAATATTAATGTAGATTTGATTTATGCAATACCTAATGAAACAGTAAAGATTTTAGAGAAAGATCTTAAATTATTTTTAAAACTTAAACCCGATCATATAAGTACTTATTCATTAATGATTGAAAAAAATACTTTAGTAGGCTTAAATAAAATAAAACCCATCGAAGAAGAAAAAGATACTAAAATGTATGAATTGATATGCAAAAAATTAAAAAAAGCAGGTTTTGAGCATTATGAAGTGTCGAATTTTGCTAAAAAAGGATTGGAATCTCGCCATAATTTAACTTATTGGAACAATTTAGAATATTATGGATTTGGATGTGGAGCTAGTGGATTTGTAGAAGCGGTTCGCTACGATAATACTAAAAGTTTAACAGAATATTTAAAAGGAAATATTATAAGTTCAAAATCTTTAATGAGTAAAGTTGATAATATGGAAAATGAACTTATTTTAGGTTTTAGAAAATTAGAGGGAATTAGTTTAGAAGAATTTTTTAATAAATATGAGGAAAATATGCAAAATATTTTTCCACTAAAACCTTTAATTAAAAGTGGCGATTTAATTTTTAAAAATGGTCGAATTTATATTAATCCAAAAAAGTTATATGTTATGAATGAGATATTGATTAAATTGATATAATATTTTTATTTTAAGAAAAGAATAATCTTTTCTTTTTTGTTTACACTAAATATAGGTGGTATTATGCTTAAGAATTTAAAAATTTTAAATGGAGAGATGCCTTTAAAATTTGATAGTTTAAATACGATTTATACTATAAATGTTCCTAGTGATGAAAATAGTTTAAAGTTAGAATATGAAATAGATGATCAAGATAAAATTTCAATTTATGGTAATAATTTGCAAGAGGGATTAAATGAAGTTGTTATTTCTGTATATAATGATGAAGATTTAAATAGTTATTATTTGTATGTATATAAAGATGATGATAAAGCTATAAGTACATCAAATGTTATAAATAAAGGGGAAAGAGAAGATTTAGAAATGCCAACTTATGTAGCACCTGCAATAGCTTGTGGTTGTTTTCTTTTTATTTTACTTTTTTTTACATTTTTATTTAGAAAAAGTAAGAAATGTAAATTTTAATAAATTGAATAATTATTATAATAAATTTAGCGTTGTTTTGTAGAAAATATTGTATAATTGGCAGATATTTTAATTAAAATCTGTTTTTGATATAAAGAAATATTTTTGATAAAATGCCTTTTGAAAGGAGGTATTTTATGCAAAATGTTTTATTGTGGATGCAAGATCATGTGAAAGAAATGATTATATTACTTTTAATTGTGGTAATTGGATTTTTAGGGTATTTTGTAGTTGCTAAAGATGAAAATACTACTTCATCAGATTTGGCTTTCTCAACACCAGTTTCTAATGATAATGAAACTGAGGAAATTCCTGAAGAAATACAAAAAACTTTTAAAGTAGATATAAAGGGTGCAGTTAAAAATCCAGGTGTTTATGAAATTACAGAAGGCGCTATTGTTAATGATGTAATTAATTTAGCGGGAGGATTTAAAAGTAATGCTTACAAAGATGGGATTAATTTAAGTAAAAAAGTTAGTGATGAAATGGTTATTTTTGTATATTCTAAAGAAAATAAAACTAATACTCAAAATCAAACTCAAAGTCAGCAAGTAGCAACGCAAATATGTACTGTGCCAACTTATGATATAACAGAATGCGTCTTAGATAGTGAAAGTGTAATTGAAGTAGGAAGTTCAGATAATAGTACATCAGATAAAAGTCCAGGAGCTAATGAAAGTTTAGTGGTTAATATTAATACTGCTAGTGTTTCACAGTTAACTTCACTTTCTGGAATAGGAGCATCTAAAGCACAAGCAATAGTGCAATATCGTTTAGAACATGGAAACTTTAAAACGATAGAAGATATTTTAAATGTAAGCGGTATTGGAGAGGCTGTTTTTGCAAAGATTAAAAACTATATTACAGTCTAAAGCTTTTATAGTATTAAGTTTAATTTTTCTAATTTGCTATGTGATATTTTTTACAAAAATAGTTAAATATAAATCTCATTATAATATTCAAGATACTAATTTGGTAGGAACTATTATAAATTATAAAATAGATGGCGATAAATTAAGTATTGTTCTTAAAGCTAAAGAAAAAGTTCAAATAAATTATTATATTTCTTCGCTTGAAGAAAAAGAATTTTGGCAAAAAAATATGAAATTTGGGATATTAATTAAATTAAGTGGTACTTTTAAGGCTCCTTATAATAATACTATTCCTAATACTTTTAATTATAAAAAATATTTATATAATAATAAAATATATTATACTTTTTCGGTAGATAAAATAGAGATTGAAGATAATCGGGTAAGTATTTTATATAAAATAAAAAATGCTATAAATAAACGAATAACTAGCTTTGATGATACAAAAGAATATATGCAAGCTTTTATTTTAGGAAATAATGATTATATAGATGAAAGTATTTATCAATTATATAAAATAAATGGAGTTACTCATTTATTTGCAGTTTCAGGAATGCATATCAGTTTTTTGGTAGAATTTATAAAAAAGATTTTAAAGAAAATTAAAATACGAGAAAATATAATAGAATTAATAATATTAATCTTTTTATTATTTTATAATTTCTTAGTAGGTTTTAGTGCTTCAGTAGTTAGGGCATCATTATTGTTTTTCTTTTTATTAATTAATAAAAAAACTAATTTAAAATTAAATAATTTAATGGTTCTTTATTTATTATTTTTAATTTTATTAATAATTCAACCATTTTATATTTATAATATTGGGTTTCTTTATTCATATATTACTTCTTTTGGCTTGATTTTATTTTCTAGTAAAATTAAGGGTAATTATTGGCAAAAAACTTTATTGGTTAGTCTCATTGCTTTTTTGTTTAGTTTACCTATAACTTTGCTATATTTTTATGAATTTAATTTTCTAACTATTCTTAATAATATTATTATTGTTCCAATCGTAAGTGTAATTTTATTTCCTTTATCTTTGCTTACCTTTATATTGCCTTTTTTAGAAATATTTTTAAAATGGGGCTTTGAATTATTAGAAAGCATAAATCTAATTTTAGGATATATAAAATTAGAAATAGTAGTTCCTAAAATAAATGTCCTTTTTATAGTTATTTATTATGCCTTATTATTTTTAATTTTTGAAAAAGGGTTTAAATACGTAATGGAAATAATTCTTTTAATAAGCTGTTATAAGTTATCGGTTTATTTAGATTTTAATAGCTATGTGTATTTTTTAGATGTCGGTCAAGGAGATAGCTCGTTAATAATAAGTGCTAATAGAAAAGATGTGATACTTATAGATACCGGAGGGGTTATTACTTATGAAAAGGATGATTGGCAAAAAAGAAATAGTAATTTTAATTTAACGGATAATATAGTTTTATTTTTAAAAAGTCTTGGAATAACAAAATTAGATTTATTAGTTATTTCACATGGGGATTTTGATCATTTAGGATATGGGCTAGATTTAGTAGATAGGTTAGAAATAAAGCAAATGATGTTTAATGATAATTCGTATAATAATAATGAACTTACTCTAGCTAAAAAAAGTAAGAAAATTATAAAAGATAAATATATTGGAAAAAGAATATTGATGAACAATATAAATGATTTAATAACTGAAAATGAAAATGATAGCTCACTTGTTTTAAATATTAAATTAGATAATTTTAATTTATTGTATATGGGAGATGCACCTAAAAAAGTGGAAAATGAAGTTATGAAAAAATATGATATACATACTGATATATTGAAAATAGGACATCATGGTTCTAATACAAGTAGTTCTTTAGAGTTTTTGAAAATGGTTAATCCTAAGATTAGTATTATTTCAGCAGGGAGAGGTAATAGATATAATCACCCTCATCAAGAGACTTTGGATAATTTGAAAAAGTTAAATTTACAGTACTATACTACTAAAGAGGAGGGGACGATACAGTTGGTGTTAAAAAAAGAAATAAAAAAAATAATTTTTTATACTCCTTAACTATATCTTTTAATTATTTAATGTTATAATAAAGAAGTGATAATGATGAATGTGTATGTAGTAAATAGTGAAAGTTATCTTTTAATAAATGAAAATATAAATGAAATAATTAAGGATAGTAAAAATGTTACTATTTTTGATTTAAGTGTGGATACTTTAGATATGGTTATGGTTGAGGCAGGATATGTTTCCATGTTTGATGAAAAAAAATATATCATTGTAAAAAATGCTAATTTTTTTGGCTCTGATAAATTAAGTGAAAAAGATACTAATCTATTGATTAACTATCTTAATCAACCAAATGATCTATCAATTTTAATTTTTGTTTGCAATGATAAAATAGATTCGAGAAAGAAAATAACAAAAATAATTAAAGATAAGTATAGTTTGAAAATAATACCAAATTTGAAGCCTTATGAAATTGAAAATAGGGTGAATAGTTTTTTAACTAAAAAAGGTTTTAAAGTAGATAATGCTTCAATAAAATATTTAGTTAGTAATAATTTAAATAATTACGATTTAGTAATGAATGAAGTTAAAAAAATAATATTATATTATAATGAACCTTCTTATATAAGTTATGAAGATATGGTTAATTTAGCGGCTAAAACTATTAATACCAATAATTTTTTATTTGTAGATGCCGTAGTGGATAATGATTTAGAAACAAGTTTAGCGTTATTTAAAGATTTAAAAATTATGAAAATAGAACCAAGCATACTTATTTCATTATTAGCTAGAGATTTTAGAATTATGTTGAATCTCAAAAATATGCAAGAAGAAGGAAGAAGAGAGTACGCTATGATGGAAGAATTAGGCTTAGCTGACTGGCAATTAGATAAATATTTAAAAAAAATTTTTCCTTATAAAAAGAATGAATTAGAAAGTATAATATTTAAACTTGCAAAATTGGATTTAGATATAAAAATGGGAAAAGTTGATCGCTTTATGGGCTTAGAATTATTTATTTTAGATATTTGCATGTAAAAAAATAATCTTATTTGTTTTTAAGATTATTTTTGATTTTGTCTTTATTTTTAAAATTCATTTTGGCAATTTCAGATAGTTTATTAAAACCATATTTTTGAGCAATTTGCATGCCTACTTCATCAACTATAGGACCAGCACCTTTTGGAATAGTTATATTGTATTCTTTATTTAGTTTTTCCATTTCTTTTAAAAATACATATCGAGAAATTATGGAAGAAGCTGCAACACTTAAAACTTTGTCTTCAGCTTTGGTCATAAATGTTATATTGGTGACTTTTTCTTTAGCATTAGCTATATGTTCATAATATTTTTGGGGATAGACAAATTGGTCAATAACTATTTTGTCATAATCATAATTCTTTTTTACTAAATCATTTAAAACTTTATTATGAAGCAGGGCTTTGATTTTATTCATATTGGTATTTTCATTCCAATTTTTATTATAAGTTGTGTTACTTAAAATATAAGTAGAATAAGGGATTCTTTCCATTATTTTAGGAGCAATTTTTAAAATTTTTGTATCATCTATTTTTTTAGAATCTCTTACACCTAATTCAGTTAAAAAATCAAAATCGGATTTGGCAACAAAAGAAGCTGTGACTACTATAGGTCCAAAAAAATCGCCAGTTCCTACTTCATCAGATCCGATAGTGTTAACATTTAAAAAGAATTTCTTTTCTTCAGTTGATTTTTTTTCTTTGTTATTAATATTAATTATTCGATTATTTTTAATACGTTCTTCTTCAATCCAATAACTTGCTTCTATATCGGCTCCAATGCCTTGGAACATAACTTTTCCGGATTCATAGAGAGTTACCACACAATCAAATTCTTTGGCTTGAAAAACAGAATAAGGTGGTTTATGTAGATCCATTTTATCATGGTAAAATTCTAACATTTGCGATTTTAGATTATCACTTAATTTGAAGACTATTGTCATTTTTACACCTCTATAAATATAATATCATATAATGCTTTATTTTTCAAAAAGTTTAAGATATAATTATATAATGAGGAGTGATTTATTTGACAATGGTTGATGCAATATTATTGTTATTCCTATTATGTGGGGCAGTACTTGGTTTTAAAAAGGGTGCCATAAAAAGTTTAGTGGCCTTAATAGGAACTATATTCTTAGTAGTTATTTCATATTATTTAAAAAATCCGGTTGCAGATATATTATTTAAGTATTGTCCATTTATAAAGTTTAATGGGGCTTGGGAAGGGCTTGTAACTTTAAATATTTTACTTTATGAAGGCATTGCTTATATCTTAGTTTTTGTGGTTTTATCTAGTATTCTTTCTTTTTTATTGAAATTATCGGGAATTATTGAAAAATTTTTAAATGCGACAATTATTTTAGGAATACCTTCAAAGATAATTGGGGCTATTTTAGGATTTATTGAAGCGTTAGTTTTTTCTTTTATAGTTTTATTTGTGATGTTACAATTTAGTAGTACTCATTCTTTAGTAACGAATAGTACTTTGGCAAAAAATATTATTGATAAAACACCTTTAATTGGGACAATGGTTGATGATTCTTATAAGGCAATTAATGACATAATAAAATTGGAAGAAAAGTATAAAAATACCGATGATATAGATATGTATAATTGTGAAATCTTAAATATTATGCTTAATTATAAACTGATTACTCCAGAAGTAGCGGAAAAATTAGTAGATGAAAATAAACTTGAATTTAATGGGGTAATGAGTATAATAGATAGCTATAAGGAGGATAATGGTGATTAAATATTTAGCAAAAGAAGATTTTAAAGAAGAAATTAAAACTGGTTTTTGGATTGTAGATTTTTATGCAGAGTGGTGCGGACCTTGTAAGATGTTGGGACCAGAATTAGAAAAGCTAGAAGAAAACATTTTAAAAGTAAATGTTGATGAACATGAAGAGTTAGCTCAAGTATTTGGAATAATGAGTATTCCTACAATTTGCTTTTTTAAAGATGGAGAGCTAAAGAATAAAGTTATTGGATTTAGAACTAAAGAAGATCTACAAGAATTAATTGATAAAATAAAATAAGTCTATTTGTTAGGCTTATTTTTTAGAGCTATTTTATTTAATAAATTGCTTTTTATAATGTTTTTGCCGATTATAAAGACGATTGCAGTGGCAATTAAAATAATGGATATTATTATGCTATATACATGGTTATCTTCATATTTGTAAGATAATATTAATAGTATAAAAGCTGATAATATTGCTACGATAATATAAATATTTAAGCGAGTAAATCTACTTTGTAATTCAGTGTTTTTATAAGTTTCATTATATATTTTTTTAATTTCATTTTTCTTTTCTTTATTTAGAGTTTGATAATATTTTTTCATAGTACACCTCATGTTTATTCTATCATAAAAATTGATAATTTACATTAGTTATTTTACATGTTATAATTTCTTTATGAATATTTATTGGTGAAATATGAAAAAAGAAGAAAAGATTTCTTTAGCAGAATGTATTTGGTTATTTATAACTGGATGCATAGCAGGGTATATTATTGAAACTGTTTGGTATTTTATAAAACATGGAATATGGATAAATAAGCCTGGGCTTTTATATGGGCCTTTTAAACCAATATATGGACTAGGTTTTGTACTAATAGTTTTAATTATGAAAAATTTTAGAGATAAAAAAAGAAGTTTTAAATTTTTCTTAGGAGTAATAATTGGCAGTGGGTTTGAATATATTTGCAGTCTTTTTCAGGAATATGTATTTAAAACTTCGACTTGGAATTATTCTAAATTTCACTTGAGCCTTGGAAGTAGATTATATTTACCATATTGTTTATTATGGGGAATTATAGCTATTTTGTGTATTGATTTTTTAGAACCTAGAATTAGAAAAATTTTAAATAAAGTTCCTAATTTATTTTTAAAAATTGGAACAGTTGTAGTAAGCTTTATGATGTTTATTAATATAGGTCTTACTTATGTGGCGGTAATGCGGTATGGGGAGCGGGCTAATAATATAGTAAGAAATGAACATGTTTTTAAAACTATTGATAAAATTTATAATGATACATATATGAATAAAAGATTTCCTAAAATGGTAGCAGTTAAAAAAAGCGAAAAATAAAACGGCTTAACAAATAAGTCGTTTTTAAAACTTTATTGGTGACCAGTACGAGATTCGAACTCGTGAATGCTGCCGTGAAAGGGCAGTGTGTTAAGCCACTTCACCAACTGGCCAAAAAAATGGTGGGACTGGGGGGACTTGAACCTCCGACCTCACGCTTATCAGGCGTGCGCTCTAACCAGCTGAGCTACAATCCCATTAATAAACATTGGTGTCCCCTCAGGGATTCGAACCCTGGACCCACTGATTAAGAGTCAGTTGCTCTACCAGCTGAGCTAAGGAGACATCTCGTAAATGCTATTTAATTATAACATATTTTATATAAAAGGCAAGTACAAATTGGAATATTTTTTAAAAACTTTAAAAAAAGCTTACTTTTCTACAAAGTAAGCATAATATTCATCAAAGGTAATATCATTATTGTAAATATATGTGGCGGCTTCAATTCCTACATAGCGCCAATGCCATGGCTCGGCAGCAAACCCTGTAATATCTTCTTTATCTTCAGGATATCTTTCAATAAAACCGAATTTATAAGCATTATTTTGAAGCCAAATATGTGTTTCCGAGTCTTTATAAGTATTGGTTGAGATATTTTCTTTGCTAAATATATCTAGTGCTAAACCAGTTTGGTGTTCAGAATAACCTGGTCTTGCGGCAACATTATCAGCGTATGTTGTACCTTTTTTATCTTTATAGCTATCATAAGTTTTTTTCTGTGATTCATAGTCGCGATAACTAGCATTAATAATTAAATAAATATCATCATTTTTGGCTTCTTCCCACATTTTTTTAAAAGCTGTATATACTATTTTATTTATTTGATGATTTTCACCATAATAGTAATCACGAGAAATACTAGTTAAATCTTGAGGTTCAAAATTATCATCTAAGTGGTAGTATTTATTTACAAGTATAAGTTCATTTTTAGTTGGATCAGCTTCAATATCGTAATCATAGTAAGCATTATTTCGGTGGGTATTAATTAAGCTAACAATTTTAGTAGGAGTATAATTAGGATGAAGTTTTTCTTCTTCTAAGTAACTATTGAGATTTTTTGATAAATAGTATTTTTCATGTAAAAGACTTAGTAAAAATTCATTTTTTTCAGAATTTAATAAAGTTTTAAAGACATCTTGGGATAAATTTTTTTCTAAAAAGTTTATTTCTTCTAAAGTATATCCTGCTTTTAATAAATGGTATTCATCAGTTTTTTTGTACTGAATATTTTTATTAATACTTAGGCCTACTTTTAAGCCAATTAAGAGAAAAATAATTATTATAAGAGTAATCCATACTTCTTTTTTCAATTTTAATTTGGTTTTTTTCAATATTATCACCTAAGTATATTATATCGAGAAATTTTATATTTGACAAATTAAAATAAACGCGTTAATATGTTATTGTAAAGTTGAAAGTAAAGGTATGCGAATGGAAAGTAATAAATTAGTTTTAAACTATTGTCGGAACTTTGATTATATTATGAATACTGATTTTTTAGAAGGAGATACTTTATCAGCAAGATTAGTAGATATATACAAAGATTTTATATTTAAAATAGATATTAGCAATGAAGAAGACTTGAAAAAAGCTGTAGAAATAGATGCAGTAATGGGTAAATATGTGGTTGATTATGCTTTTAGAAAAAAATTACAAGAAGAAATGCGACAAATAAGGGTTAAAAGAGGAACTACAGATATGATTAGAGCAATCGTGGATGGTTTAATTGAAATTTTTAGAAAATATGAAATAGACGCGACAAGAAAAATATATATTTCAAAATGGATTTAGGAAATAAGTTAATCTTATTTCTTTTTTTGACTTTTTTTGATATAATTAGTTTAGCTTAATAAGAATTGAGGAAAAAACATGAATTTTTTAGAAAAATATGGTATTAAAATAGATAATCATGATTTATTATTAACGGCTTTAACACATAGTAGTTATTCAAATGAACATGGTGGAGATAATTATGAAAGATTAGAATTTTTAGGAGATGCAGTACTACAGCTTGTTACTAGTGAATATTTTTATAATGCTTTACAAGTAAGAGAAGGGGAATTATCTAAAATTCGAGCTAGTTTTGTTTGTGAAGAAGCTTTAGCAACCTATGCAAAAGATATTGGGATAGATAAATGTATTCGAGTTGGAAATGGACAATTAAAGGATGTAAATGATACGATTATTGCGGATACATTTGAGAGCGTTTTAGGAGCTATTTATTTAGATAAAGGCTTTGATGTGGCTAAAAACTATGTACTTACAGTCTTAAAACCATATATTTTACAACATCATATTTTTTTAGGTGATTATAAATCTAGACTTCAAGAGTTAGTTCAAACTGATCGGAAAACTTTAGAGTATGTACTTACTAGTGAAGAAGGACCTAGTCATGATAAGACTTTTGCTTTTGATGTCGTTATTGATGGAATAGTGTATGGTCGCGGAGTTGGAAAAAGTAAGAAAGAAGCTGAACAACAAGCAGCAAAAGATGCTTTAGAAAAGTGTGCAAAGTAAGGGAAGATGCAAAATGTATTTGAAAAGTATAAGAAGTCAAGGGTTTAAGTCTTTTGCAGATAAGATTGATTTAGAAATAAAAAAAGGAATTACGGCAATAGTTGGGCCTAATGGCTCAGGTAAAAGTAATATTGTAGATGCAGTTCGTTGGGTTTTAGGCGAACAGTCTATTAAATCCTTAAGAGGAACAGAAAGCATGAGTGATGTTATATTTAGCGGGTCTAAAACGAGAAGTGCGGCTAATAGAGCTTATGTTTCTTTAACATTTGATAATTCAGATCATTATTTAAATAGTGAATTTCAAGAAGTAGAAATAAAAAGAGTAATTTATAATACAGGAGAGAATGAATATTTTTTAAATAATTGTAAAGTGCGATTAAAAGATGTTACAGATTTGTTTTTAGATACTGGAGCTGGCAATGATTCTTTTAATATAATATCACAAGGTAGTGTTGCTGATATTATAAATAGTAAGCCTGAGGCTAGAAGAACTATTTTTGAAGATGCCGCGGGAGTTTTAAAATATAAGAAAAGAAAAGAGATAAGTTTAAAAAAATTAGAAAAAACTAAAGAAAATTTAGCTAGAATTAAATTAGTTATTGATGAGCTAGAAAAATCAGTTAAGCCCCTTAAAAAACAAAGTGAGGTGGCTAAAAAATATTTAGATTTAACTCAGGAGTTAAAGAATATAGAAATAGCTTTAATTGCCAAAGATATAACTAATATAAATATAGATTATAAAAAAATTAAAACTGAAGTACAAAGTTTAGAAAAAGAAATAACTTTAATGAATACTAATAATAATCAAGATAATTCGTTATTAGAAAAACTTAAATTGGAGGATTTAAAATTAGATGAAGCTATAGCTTTGAAAAATAATGAATTAATAAAGTTAACAGAGAATTTAGCTAGTTTGGAAGCTGAAAAATTAGTAACTTTAGAAAGACAAAAATATGAAGCTAAAGAAGATAATTTAGAAAGTATATCTTTAAAATTAAAAGAAGAACAATTAGAGTTACAAAAAGAAAGAGATATTGAAAAAGTTAAATTAGATGATGTTATAAATGATATTAAGGAAAAGTCTATATTAAAAGATAATATTGATAATGATATTATTACTTTAAAAGTAAAGAAAAGTAATTTAAATACTCAAATAAATGATTATGAAAAAGCTATTTTATTATTAGAAAATAAAAAAGAAATTTTGGAAAATAATATAAATAATAATTCTAGAATACCAGGAAGTGTTAAAAGTATTATAAATAATTTAAGACTTACGGGTGTACATAATACAGTGGGTAATTTAATTGAAGTAGAAAATATGTATGATGTAGCTATTTCAACAGCTTTGGGAGCTAGCAGTAATTTTATTGTGGTAGATTCTTCAGAGGCTAGTAAAGAATGTATAAATTATTTAAAAGATAATAGATTGGGAAGAGCAACTTTTTTACCATTAAATGTTATAAAACCTAGAAATATTAGCGAGGAAGATATAGCAAAAATAAAAAATGATGAAGGTTTTATAAACGTAGCTAGTAATTTAATTAAATACGATAAAATGTATGATAATATTATGAAAAATCAACTAGGAAATGTTATTGTGGTAAAAGATATTGATGCTTTAAATAGAATTGGGAAACTTTTAAATTATTATTATCGAGTTGTTTCTTTAGATGGAGAAATTCTTTATTCTGGTGGAGCGATTGCTGGAGGTAGAGATAAAAGTCAATCTGGAGTAATGAGTGATAAATTACAACTTAATGAAGTGGTAGAACAATTAGAAATTAAAAAATTAGAGTTGGATGATTTAAATGTTGATTTGAAAAAGCTTTTGGAAGAGTTTAATAATTTAGAAGCAAAAGAAAATGATATAAATAAAAGTTTAATTAATTTAAATGAAATATTAAATACTAAAACTAATAAAATAAGAACTTTAGAAGATAGCATGGCTAAAAAAGAATTGGAAATAAAGGGAAATGAAGAGATAGGCGATAAAAAATTAGATAAAAAATTAGTTAGTATTTTAGAGGAAGCTAATGTAGTAGCGAGTGATAAAGATATTGCTTTAAATGAATTAAATAAATTAAAAAAACAGAAATCAGATTTAAGTTTA
This sequence comes from uncultured Bacilli bacterium, assembly GCA_947632455.1. Taxonomy (GTDB): domain Bacteria; phylum Bacillota_I; class Bacilli_A; order RF39; family UBA660; genus Caccenecus. The sequence goes on along the minus strand of CANRPK010000001.1, from coordinate 81,494 downwards.
GAAATAAATGAAGTAGAAGCAAAATATAAAAAAGTTAACTTAGATTATAATCGTGTTGCAAATGAACTTAAAGAAAAAGAAATCATATTAGGAAAGTATGATGTTAAATTAGATAATTTACTTTTAGATTTATCAAATACTTATGGTATTACTTATGAATATGCTTGCAGTAATTATGAACTTACACTTGAGGAGGACTTAGCTAGGAATAAAGTACTAGATATTAAAAATGAAGTTGCTTCTTTAGGAGTTGTAAATACTGGGGCAATAAGCGAATATGAAAGAGTTAAAGAAAGATATGATTTTTTAATTAAACAAAGTAGTGATCTGGAAGATTCTTCAAAAGAATTAACAGATATTATTACTGAAATGGATAAAATTATGATTGAAAAATTTAAAAATACTTTTGAAGCTATTTCTAAAGAATTTAATAATGTATTTAGAAAATTATTTAAAGGGGGAAGTGGGACTTTAAAATTAACAGAACCTGATGATTTATTAAATACAGGAATAGATATTATTGCTTCACCTCCCGGAAAAAAATTAAATTCTATTGCACTTTTATCTGGAGGAGAAAAAACATTAACAGCCATATCAGTATTATTTGCTATGCTTAATGTAAAACCAAGTCCATTTTGTATTTTAGATGAGGTAGAGGCAGCTTTAGATGAAGCTAATGTAGATACTTTTGGAAAATATTTACAAGAAAAGAAAGATGCTAGTCAATTTATATTGATTACCCATAAAAAAAGAACTATGGAATATGCGGATATTTTATATGGAATGACAATGCAAGAGTCTGGAGTTAGTAAATTAGTTAGTGTCAATTTAGAAAATGCTTAATAAAAAAATGCTTAGTTAGAAAGCATTTTTTATATTTCACGATATAAATCAATATTTTTATATGGATCTTTTTTATCTATTTTATCAACGAATAATATGCCATTTAAATGATCAATTTCATGTTGGAAGGCAACACTTATATCTTCACGAACACGAATTTTAAAAGGATTACCATCAATATCTTGAGCTTCAATAGTTATTCTCGCATATCTTGGAACTATACCTTCAACTTCACGATTAACACTTAGACAGCCTTCACCTTCGCCAACATAGATTTGTTCTTCACTATGACTAATTATTTTAGGATTAATAATAACATAGTTTTTAAAAGTTTTATCATCTAATTCTTCAACGATAACAAATATTCTTTTTAAAATGCCGGTTTGTACATAAGCTAGACCCATGCCAGCACGTAAATTATATTTTTGAGCATATTCTTCAATTTGGCTCATTTTTAAATATGTAAGCATATTATTAATATGTTGTTTATCTTCTTTAGATAAAGGAAATTTTACTTCTTCACTGATTTCATGCAATAATTTATCAGTTTCATCTAAAATTGTAATATTTGGTAATTTCATATGGCTTCACCCCTAAAGCAGTTATATTTTATCATAAATGTTATATTTTTTCAAATAAAAAGGAAGATGAGTTTTCTTCCTAGTTATTATTATTGTTTGAGCCCCAGTTCCAACCGGCCCCAATTATGATAACAAGCAAGATGAATAATACTATCCATATAGCTGCGCCTAAACCATATCCACTTGTATAACCGGCATATCCATTATTATTGCCATAGCCACCACAAGGGCAACCACTATATCCACCATAGCCACCACCATAGTAACCATTATTTCCATAGTAATACATATTCATACCTCCTTTATGTATCTATTATAGTTTACTCATCTAAACATCTTTTTGACATTAAAAAAGTCTAATTTTTAAAATTTATTTAAATTAAATTTAGAGTATGATACAATTATGATGGGTGAGTAACATGAAGAAAACACTAGCTAAGATGGATAAATGGTTATTACTTATCATGATTTTATTTAGTATTTTTGGTTTAATCATGATATTTTCAGCTTCTAGTGTTTCAACTGTTTTACGTTATAATGTAGCGCAATATCACTTTTTTATTAGACAAGCTATATTTGTTTTAGCAGCGTTTTTTCTGGGTTTTGTCTTTGTAATTAGATTTCCTACTTCGAAGTATAAATATTTTTCATATGTAGCAATGTTAGGAATTATTATTGCATTAATAGGATTATTCGTTTATGGTAGAATTACTAATAATGCTCGCAGTTGGTATGATATTGGACCATTTGCTTTACAACCTAGTGAGTTTGCTAAATCTATAATTATAATCTTTTTAGCTGTTGCTTATGAAAAATTAGATAAACTTAATTCTAGTAATATATATGCTTATTTAATACCGTTAGCGGTTTCTTTAATTGCCGTATTCTTAATTGCACTTCAACCAGATTTAGGAACTGCATTAATTATTTGTGGAATACTATTTTTAATTTTTATTAGTTTACCTTTTATTAAAAAAAATATGGTTAAGGTATTTAAAATAGGACTTATTGCTTTAGGAATAGGTGGTATTGCTCTTTTATATAGTGGAGCTAAAATATTTAATTCTCGGCAATTACAAAGGTTTGAATTTAGAGAACCTTGTAAAAGGTATACACAAGATACTGGTTATCAAGTTTGTAATGGTTTTATTGCTATTCATAATGGGGGATTATTTGGAGTTGGGCTTGGAAATAGTAGTCAGAAATATTTATATTTACCGGAAAGTCATACAGATTTTATATTTCCTATTATTGTTGAAGAATGGGGTTTAGTTGGGGGAGTAGTAGTAATTATTGGTTATATGATTATGCTTTGGCGGATATTAAAGACTGCGAGAAATGCTGAAAACTTGCGACTTAGTATTTTAGCTTATGGAGTATTTTTGTATCTACTTTTACATATTTTAGTTAATCTATTAGGGGTTTTAGCATTAATTCCACTTACAGGAGTTCCTCTTCCGTTTCTAAGTTATGGAGGATCGTTTACAGTAAATGTTATTTTAATGCTTTTTGTAGTACAAAGAGTTAATATTGAAAATAAAAATATAAAAATGAAACGAGAAATGGCTAATATAACTAATTAATTGGAAATACATAAGTATTTCTTTTTTTTATAAATTTTTTCTAAAATATATTGAATAATTTCTAATTATACGTTATTATATATATAACTAATAGTATTACAATATATAGTGCAAAAAATATTTTTGACATGTTTTGTCGATTGTAATGAAAAATTTAATATTATGATATAAAATAGAAAAGTAAAGGATGGTTTAAATGAAGAATGAAAAGTTATTGTATGTAGTTTTAATCTTGATTGTGGTAGTAGTTGGAGTATCATTTGGTTATTTTATGGTGGGGATTAATATTACAGGAGAGGGAGCATCAACTAATGTTAAGATGGCTAAATTATTAAAAGTAACGTATGATGCTGGAGAAGATGCTAATTTTACCTTATCAGATGTTTATCCAGGACGTAAAGGTACCAAAAATTTTAAAGTGACTGTAGAACCAGGAAGTAAACAAAAAACAGTTATATATGCCATAAAATTTAATATTTCTGAAAATACCTTTAAAAAGTGTACATCAAGTAATCATGATGATATTAAAAATGATTGTGATTTAAATGCTGAGGAATTAAAATATACTTTAAAAGAGAATGGGGCAATAATTGCAAGTGGGGATTTAACAGAACAAACAGGAGAAATTGAGTTAGCTGTTCGAACTCAAACTGTAAGTGAAAAAGAAGAGTTTAATTATGAATTAGAACTTAATTTTGTAGATACTGGTAAAGCTCAAAATCATAATATGGGGCCAGATATATCTTTAACAGGAAAGATTGATGTAAATTTTGCAGATGGAGAATAATTAAATTCTCTTTTTTAATGTTTTATTGATAGTGATCTCACTTATAATTACGACGACAAATATATCTATTATTTCAGATATAACTAAAGAATACATACCTATATGAATTAAAGAAAGCAAAGTCATAGTTATTAGTTTGGTTATGATAGCGATGGTAGTTATATACATGGCTTTTTTAGCTTGACCTAAAGCTTGGAGAGTACTTTGCATAGGACCTTCTAAGTAAAATAAGACAAAAAATGGAGCTAAAATTTTAATGAAATTAGAACCATTAGTAGTATTATATAAAGTAGTTAAAAGAAAGTTGCGGAAAATAAAGATGAAAGAAGAAAAAATAAGACCAGTAATCAAGGATAAGATTAAAGCTTGTTTATAACGATGTTTTACCATTTTTAAATCTTTTTGGTAATAGTAATGGGATATTTCAGGAAGTAAAGCGGAAGATATAGCTTGAATAAAAAATGAAGGCATAGCTAAAAGAGAAATGGAGTAAGCATTATAGGAACCATATTCTTGCAAAATATAAGACATACTATAACCCGAAAATAATAGTGTATTAGTTAAAATGATAGGTTCTAAAAAAAAGCCAATATTACCAATTAAACGAGATGAAACAGTGGGAATAGACATATTTAATATTTCTTTAGTGGTTTTAAGATCAGGTTTTAAATATTTAGGATTAATTTTAAATTTTTTAGGAAGACATATTAAAAAGACAATTATAGAAGCAGTTTCGGAGGCAATACTTAAAAGAATTAAGCCTAATACAGCATAGGTTATACCTTTATTTACTAAAGGGGGAATAACAATATAAATTAAAGTTAAACGAACTATTTGCTCAATTATATTTGATATAGTATGGGGAAGCATTTTTTGTTTACCATAAAAGTAACCTTTTAAAATACTTGATATAGAAATGAAGGGAAAAGTAAGAGCCATAGCAAATATAAGAATACTAGTTCTAGCATCATGTAAGAGATTTATAGCAATAAAATCTTTAACAAAATAAATAATTATAATAACTAATGTATTTAATATTAGAGTAATAAAAGTAGCATTAGATATAATTTTTAAAGAAGGAATTTTAGCTTCACTAACTAATTTGGAAATAACGATTGGTAGAGCAAGAGTTGCCAAAGATAATAAAAGAGAATAGGTAGGCATAACTAAGGAATAAAGATTTATGGCATCATTACCTACCATTCTAGTGTAAATAATACGAATTATAAAACCGAGTATTTTAGTAAAAAAACCACCAATAAGTAAAATAAAGGTTGCTTTTAAAAATTTATTCTTTTTCATATAGCCTCTTTCAAAAATGGTAATTATAAGATATAATAATATATATATTTTATTAACTCATTTTATGAATTTTTGAGATATTATTCTTTAGAAAGGGCATTAGTATGAATGATGAAATTAAGTTTAGAAGTTTGGAAGATTTATATGTTAGGCTTTTACCAGCTTTAAGAAGCAAAGCAAGAGAATTAAATAAGATGGGTTTAAAATATATTCATGAAGAAGATATTTGGAATTTTTTAAAAGAAAATAAATGGCTTCAAGCAGTAGATTTAGATTTAGCTAGTATGGTTAATGATATATTTGATGTTAAGATAGATGAGTTAGATATTTATACTCAAAATATTTTGAAAGGATATCGGAGAGGCATAGATAAAGAGGCGATATAATGAAAGTTGAAGAAACGATAACTTTTGAAGAAGTATATAATAAAATTAAAGAAAATATTAAAGATACAGAAGATTTATTAAAAATAAAAGAAGCTTATAATTTTGCATATCAAAAACATAAAGGAATGAAGAGATTAAATGGCGAAGATTTTATAACTCATCCTTTACATGTTACAGAAATTGTCAATAGCTTAAATGTTGATACGACGACGATTGTCGCGGCTTTATTGCATGAAGTAATGAACAATGGGGAAACACCACTTAGTGAAATTAGTGATAAGTTTGGAGAAGAAGTAGCGACTATAGTAGATTCCGTAAGTAAAATAAATAAGTTGGAATTAGTAGATGATTCAGAGTATAGTGCCATATATTTAAGAAAAGTTCTAGTTGGCCTAGCAACAGATGTTAGAGTGTTATTTATCAAGTTAGCGGATAGACTACATAATATGCGGACTAATTATGCAATAGATAAGAAAAAACAAAAAGACAAAGCTTATGAAACACAAGCAGTTTTAATACCTATTGCTCATAGATTAGGAATTAACTCAATAAAAAGTGAACTTGAAGATTTATGTTTATATTATACTAAACCGGATGTTTATAATGATATTTTAGAGAAATTAAATGAAACTAGAAAAGAATTAAATGATGATCTTCAAGAAATGCAAGATAGCATTGTCAGTATTTTACAAGAACATGGATTAAAGTTTAAAATAAAGGGTCGAGTAAAAAGTGTCCATTCAATTTATAATAAACTTTCTTCAGGTAAAAAATGGAGTGAAATTTACGATATTTTAGCTTTAAGAGTAATATTAGATGAAGTAAGTGATTGTTATACGGCCGTGGGACTTGTTCATTCAAAATACAGACCAATTCCTAAAAGGTTTAAAGATTATATTGCTATGCCTAAGGCAAATATGTATCAAAGTTTACATACAACAGTATTTGGAGTAAATGGTCATTTATTTGAAATTCAGTTTAGAACTTATGAAATGGATGAATTTGCTGAAAAAGGTATGGCTTCACATTGGTCTTATAAAGAGCATGGCACTAAAAAAGTTCAAAGTATTATGGAACAAAAATTAGAGATGTTTCGAAATATTATTGAAACGCATGAAGATGATGATGATGCTTCATTTGCTAATGAAGTAACAAATGATATGCTTGCTGAGATGATTTATGTCTTTACGCCAAAAGGGGATGTTATGGAACTTCCTAGAGGGGCTACGCCAATAGATTTTGCATATCGAATACATTCTGATGTTGGTGATCGAACTGTGGGGGCTATTGTTAATGATGTAATAGTTCCACTTGATTATGAATTAGCTGATAGCGATATAGTAAAAATTAAAACTAATAGTAATGCTACACCTAATAAAGATTGGCTTAATTTTGTAAAAACAACTCAAGCTAAGAATAAGATTAGAACTTATTTTAGCAAACAAGAACGTAGCTTTATGGTAGAAAAAGGTAAAGATATACTTGAAAAAGAATTACGAAAGAGAAAATTACCTTTTAATGATGTAATGAGTGAAGCTAATGTTAAGAAAATTACCAAAGATTTAAAATTAAAAGATTTAGAAGATATTTATTTATCGATTGGTACTCTTAGATATACGGCTGGTTTTATTATTGGTTTATTAGACAACAAAGATAATATTGAAGATGCTTTATTAGAAAAAGTAAATAATCGTTCAGGAAATAAAATTAATAATAAAAATGATATTATTGTAGCGGGTATGGATGAAATTTTAGTTAATATTGCTAAATGCTGTAAACCAGTAAGAGGAGATAAAATAACAGGATTTATAACTAAAGGTCAAGGAATTACGGTACATAAAAGTGATTGCGCAAATATCTTAGGAGAAACTGAAAGACTTATTGATGTATCATGGAATTTAGATAGTGAAGCAGTTTATTTAACTGATCTATTTATTGAAACAGAAAATAGTAAAAATTTTCTTACAGATATAATCGCGGCATTTACTAAAAGAAATATATATTTGGATTCTTTAAAAACTAAAGAATTTGAAAATAGTTTTTTATATGAAATAACATTAAAAGTTGGTAATAAAGAAGAATTAGATAAAATTATATTAGATTTAGAAAATTTACCATTTGTAATTAGTGTTAAAAGGAGTAGATAATGCGGACAATTATTCAAAGAAGTAAAGATAGTTATGTAAAAGTAGATAACAAAGTTGTTGGAAAAATAAATAAAGGTTTAGTTATTTTAGTAGGTTTTACAGAGAATGATAATGAGCAAATAATTGATAAAATGATTAAGAAGATTATTAACTTACGAATTTTTGATGATGAAAATGGAGTTATGAATCGGAGTATTTTAGAGACACAAGGAGAGGTTTTATCAATTAGTCAATTTACTTTATATGCTAATACTAAAAAAGGAAATAGGCCTTCTTATGTGGAAGCGTTAAATGGAGAAGAAGCAATAAAACTTTATGATTTATTTAATAAAAAATTAAGAGAATATGTACCTGTTGAAACTGGAATATTTGGGGCAGAGATGTTAGTTAATATTAATAATGATGGACCTATTACGATAAGTTTAGAGTTTTAAATAAATAATTCGATTAAAAGAGTAAAAATATTACATTTTTAGCAGGCATTTTATTATTTACTATTCATATAATATTTGTTATAATGCAGTTTATCTGATTTTAAAAAGATAAATGTTAAGGAGAATGAATATGAATAAATTAAATAATAAAAAATTAGAGGAAGTTTGTTTTTTTGCAGAAAAATATTTTGGCTTTGATAATGAAGATATAGCTTTTTTAAGACGCCTTGTAGATAAGTTAACAATTATAGTTAAAGCTAAATTTTTGAAAGCTAAAGAAGATGATGATGTATCTTTATTAGCTTTAAGTAAAGAAGATTTAGAATATTTATGTTTATTTGAAAAGAATTATTTAACTTTTAATAAATGTTTAACAATTAATTTAATTAGAGGAAGAGTTTTAATAGATGAATTTGGATTTATAAAAGCAACGAATGATGATAGTTTATTAGGTAAAAACATTCTGGAGGTAGAAAATGATAGAGAAGAAGTTAAAATGATGTTTTTAAATAATATTATGATTTCCAAAATTTATCAAGCAGTTTTAGAAAAAATACAAGAAAATAAAAAAGAAGCAGATTTATATTTATTGGGTAATAGTTTTATTATTAATTATGAAAGAGAATTGAGAAGAAAAATACAAGATTTTAATTTAAAAACTGATATGCAAATTAGACAACGTTCTTATAGATAAAACTTGACTTAGATTAAAAATTATAATAAAATATTTATGTAATATTTTTCTAAGAAAGAAAAGTAAGTTAATTATTGTTTTAAAGAGAGGACTAGAGGGTGGAAAGGTCTAAATAATATTAACTGAAAAGACAACTTTCAAAATTAGAAAACGCATAATATGCGATAAAATTTAGAGCGTACTTAGTAAAGTAAGGTGGCACCGCGCAAGTTTTTGCGTCCTTACAAGATACTAAGTTTTTTTATTTTAAAGGAGGAAAATTATGATAACAAGACCAAAAGGAACCTATGATATTTATGGAGAAGATGCTAAATATTATAATTATATTAATAATGTTTTTACCACTATTAGTGAATTATATAATTATAATTATGTTAGAACACCAATTTTTGAGGAGAGTAATTTATTTCATCGAAGTGTAGGAGAAACTAGTGATATTGTTACAAAGGAAACTTATGATTTTAAAGATAGAGGCGATCGAGATTTAACTTTAAGACCAGAAGGAACTGCGGGAGTAGTTAGAGCCTATATTGAGAATAAAATGTATGGAGATGTTAATCAACCAATTAAATTATATTATAGTGGTACGATGTATCGTTATGAAAGACCACAAGCTGGAAGATATCGTGAATTATCACAATTTGGGGTGGAAGTTTTAGGTAGTGATGATGCAATGCAGGATGCTGAAGTTATTTCTTTAGCTTATAGAGCTATGGAAGAAATGGGAATTGAAGATATTACTGTGAAAATCAATTCTTTAGGTGATAAAGAAACAAGAGATAGATATAGGGATGCCTTAAAAGATTATTTGGAACCACATATTGATACTTTATGTGAAGATTGTCAAAAAAGGTTTAAAACTAATCCTTTAAGAATATTAGATTGTAAAGTAGATAAAGATAATGAAGTTTTAAAGAATGCACCAAAAATAAAAGATTATTATAATTTAGAAAGTAAAGAAAGATTTGCTAAAGTTTTAGAATATTTAGGTTATTTAGATATTGACTATGAATTAGATGATAATTTAGTTAGAGGCTTAGATTATTATAATCATACAGTTTTTGAGTTTGTTAGTAATATGGAAGAATTAGGTAATGCTAATACTTTAGGGGCTGGTGGGCGTTATAATAGTTTAGTAGAACAATTAGATGGACCATCTACACCTTGTGTAGGTTTTGCTTGTGGTATTGATCGATTAATATTAATTTTAAAAGAATTAAATAAAGATAAGACTATTGAGAATAATCTTGATGTTTATATTACCGCGGTAAATGAAGAAGAAAAATTAAAAGCTATAACTTTAGCTCAAGATATTCGTTTAAGTGAAATTAAATGTGAAATTGATACGTTAAATAGAAGTTTAAAAGCTCAATTTAAACAAGCTGATAGGTTAAATGCCAGATTATTAATATTACTTAATAGTGAAGATTTACAAAGAGGTATTATAACGGTTAAAGATAATTTAACACATGAAGAGACAAAAGTTGATGAAAATGAAATATTAGATTACATTATTAGTAATGTGTAGGAGGAATTATGGAAAATATATATCGTGATCATTATTGTGGAGAATTAAGAAGAGAAGATGCCGGAAAGAAAGTTAGAGTAGCGGGTTGGATAAATTCTATTAGAAATTTAGGGGGATTAGTATTCGTTACTTTAAGAGATGAAACTGGTTTAGTTCAAATTATAAGTGAAGATGTAAAAACTTTTGAAGATATAACAAGAGAAAGTACGGCGACGATTGTCGGAGAAGTAAGGGTAAGAAGTGATATTAATCCTAATATGCCTACTGGAGAGATCGAAATAGTTTTAGAAAGTATAGAAATATTAGGAAAATGCTTAAATATTTTACCTTTTGAAATTAATAGAAGTAAAGAAGCTAGTGAAGAGACAAGACTTAAATATCGTTACTTAGATTTAAGAAATCCTTTAGTTCATGATAAAATTAAACTTAGAGTGGATGTTATTGATTTTATTAGAAAAACAATGAAAGATTTAGGTTTTACAGAAATAACAACTCCAATTATTACAGCATCAAGTCCTGAAGGAGCTAGAGACTTTGTAATTCCTTCGCGTAATTATAAAGGAAAATTTTATGCTTTACCTCAAGCACCACAAATATATAAACAATTACTTATGGTATCAGGTTTTAATCGCTATTTTCAAATAGCTCCATGTTTTAGAGATGAGGATTGTAGAGCTGATCGTACTTTAGAATTTTATCAATTAGATTTGGAAATGAGTTTTGCTACGGAAGAAGATGTTTATGCAGTAGGCGAAAAAGTTTTTTATGATATTTTTACTCATTTTTCTGATAAAATAGTTTCTAAGCCACCATTTAGAAGAATTCCTTATCGAGAAGCGATGGCTAAATATGGATCTGATAAACCTGATTTAAGAAATCCTTTAATAATTGAGGATGTAAGTGATATATTTATAAATAGTGAATTTAATGGCTTTAAAGGTAAAAGAGTAAAGGCTATTAAAGTAGATTTATGTGATAAACCTAATTCTTGGTATAAAAAATTAGAAGAATTTATGAAAGAAAAAGGTGCTTTAGGATTAGCTTACTTAAAGTTAATGGAAGAAGAGTTTAAGGGATCAATTATTAAGTTTTTAAGTGAAGAAGAACAAAAGGCTTTAAAAGAGAAATTAAGTTTAAAAAATAATAATGTAATATTCTTAATTGCTGATCAAAAAGATCCAGCTAAACTAGCAGGAATATTAAGAAATAAATTAGGTGAAGAATTAGATTTAATTAAAAAAGATTGTTTTGAGTTTTGTATTATTAATGATTTTCCAATGTATGAATATAATGAAGAAGAACAAAAATGGGATTTTGGACATAATCCATTTAGTATGCCTAAAGGAGGATTAAAAGCTTTAGAAGATGGAGATATTGAAAATATCGTAGCGTACCAATATGATTTTGTATGTAATGGAAATGAAATGGCTAGTGGAGCAGTCAGAAATCATGATATTGAAATTATGAAAAAAGCTTTTGCCATTGCAGGTTATGATGAGGAAGTTATTAAAAATAAATTTAGAAGTTTATATACTGCTTTTCAATATGGAGCGCCACCTCATGCCGGAATGGCGCCTGGAATTGATCGAATGATTATGCTTTTAAGTGATGAAGAAAATTTAAGAGAAGTTCAAGTATTTCCACCTAATGTTTCAGGCATGGATTTACTAATGGGAAGTCCAAATGAACTTGATGAAAAGCAATTAAGAGAATTACATATCAAAGTACGAGATTAAGGAGAATAAAAGATGGATTTAAGAGATTTAATAAAAGATATAGATAAATATTTAGAAAAAGAAGTAACTTTGGAAGGTTGGATTAGAAATCATCGCGATCAAAAAACTTTTGGCTTTATTGATTTTGCTGATGGAACTTGTCAAGAACATTTTCAAGTTGTATATAATGAGGACTTAAAAAATTTTAATGAAGTACAAAAATATTTAGTAGGTTGTGCCATAAAAGTTGTAGGAAAAGTAATTAAATCACAAGGAAAACAAGATTATGAATTAGAAGCTCGAGAAATAACTTTACTTGGTGATTGTTCAAAAGATTATCCTTTACAGGCTAAAGGACGTCCAACAAAAGAATTTTTAAGAGAAATAGCTTATCTTCGTCCTCGTACTAATTTATTTCAAGCTGTATTTAGAGTAAGAAGTATAGCTGCTTATGCTATTCATAAATATTTTCAAGATCGAGGATATGTATATTTTCATGCCCCACTTATAACAGCAAGTGATTGTGAAGGGGCTGGAGAAATGTTTCAAGTAACTACTCTTCCGATAGATAAAATAAAAGGAGAAGTTGATTATAGTAAAGATTTCTTTGGAAAAATGACTAATTTAACAGTAAGTGGTCAATTAGAAGCTGAAACTTTTGCTTTAGCTTATAAAAAAACTTATACTTTTGGCCCAACTTTTAGAGCAGAAAACTCCAATACCAAAACTCATGCCTCAGAATTTTGGATGATTGAACCAGAAATAGCTTTTTGTGATTTAAATGGGGATATGGATATTATGGAAGAAATGCTAAAATATGTAGTTAAATATGTTTTAGATAATTGTCCTACAGAAATTAATTTATTTGATAATTTTGTAGAAAAAGGTTTAAAAGCTAAATTAGAAAAGCTAGTTAATAGTAAGTTTGTAAGAATTGATCATGAAGAGGTTATAAAAATATTAAAAGAGGCCGATGTTAAATGGGAATTTCCTCCAGAATATGGAGAAGATATTGCTAAAGAACATGAGAAATATATTACAGAATATTTTGATGGTCCAGTATTTATAAAAAATTGGCCAAAGGATATTAAAGCTTTCTATATGAAACAAAATCCTGATGGTAAAACAGTAGCCGCGGTAGATTTAGAAGTACCAGGAGCAGGTGAGCTTATGGGTGGTTCTCAAAGAGAAGAAGATTATACTAAACTTAAAAAACGGATGGATGATTTAGGAATGAATTATCAAGATATGGAATGGTATTTAAATTTAAGAAAATACGGAGGATGTGTTCATTCAGGATTTGGAATGGGCTTTGAGCGATTATTAATTTATATTACAGGAGTTGATAATATAAGAGATGTTATTCCTTATCCTAGAACTCCAGGAAATTGCGAATATTAGAGGTAATTATGAGTAAATTTACAAAAGAGATGGTTGATGATTACGCTAAAAAACTATTAATTGGTTTAACTGATGAAGAAAATGAAATGGTTTTAAATGAATTTGAAGCAATAGATAAATCAATCGATATGGTAAATAAAATTCCTAATATTTCCCAAATAGAACCTATGACCCATGCTTTAGATGATTTTGCTTTTGATTTACGGGAAGATATAAGCGAAGAGTCTATTCCAATAAATGATGCTTTAAGAAATGCGGGACAAGTTGAAGGTCGAGAAATAGAAGTACCAAAGGTGGTAGAATAATGTATTTAGATAAAAGTATTAGAGAATTACATGAATTATTAAAAAAAGGAGAAATAACTAGTGATGATTTAGTTCGAGAAGCGATTAGTAAATCTCATGAAGTTTCCGACAAATATAATGCATTTGTAACTATTTTAGATGATGTAAAAGAAACAGAAGTAACTAATGAATTATTATCAGGAATTCCTTTTGGAGTTAAAGATAATTATTCTACTAAAGACGTTCTTTCAACAGGTTCATCAAATACTTTAAGTAATTATGTTCCTTTTTTTACAGCAAGTGTTGTGCAAAACTTATTTGATAAGGGAGCAGTTATGGTTAATAAAACAGCTTTAGATGAATTTGGTATGGGTGGAACAGGTACAACATGCCATACAGGAGCTGTTTTAAATCCGTGGAGTAAAAAAAGAATGTGTGCTGGTTCTTCGGCTGGGTCAGCTTGTGCGGTGGCGGCTGGGGTTTATCCTTATGCTTTAGGAAGTGATACTGGGGATTCTATTCGTAAACCGGCGGCTTATTGTGGAATTGTGGGATATAAACCAACTTATGGGATGTTATCAAGATATGGTTTATTTCCTTTTGCTAGTTCGTTAGACCATTGTGGGGTTTTAACAAGAAGTGTAGAAGATGCGGCTATTGTTGTGGATGCGATGAAGGGTCAAGACAGAAATGATATGACAAGTTGGGATTCTAGCAAAATTAATTTAGAAAAGGCTTTAACTGGAAATGTAGATAATATAAAATTATTTTATATTAAAGAATTAGTAGATTTAAATAATTATCCGCATGCGACAGATGAATTAAAAAAACATTTAGAAAATTTTGAAAAAACTTTAGATATAGCTAAAAAACTAGGAATAAAAGTAGATGCAGTTAGTATAGATAATGATTTACTTAATGCTTTACCAGCCGTGTATGTTATTTTATCTTGTGCGGAAGCAACTAGTAATATGTCAAATTTAACAGGAATTATTTTTGGGCCTAGAGGTAATAGTAAGCAAATTACCGAGATGATGATGGAACATAGAACAAAAGGATTTTCACCATTAATAAAAAGAAGATTTGTTATTGGCTCATATATTTTACAAAAAGAAAATCAAGAGAGATATTTTAAAAACGCTCAAAGAGTTAGAAGATTAATTGTAGATAAAATAAAAGAGCTTTTTAAAGAATATGATGGTTTAATTTTGCCAGTATCTAGTGGTCCAGCTAAATTATTTGAACAAGCTGATGATGTAATTGATGAAAATACTAATGTTTTAGAAGAACATTTACAAATAGCTAATTTTGGAGGATTTCCATCTATTACAATTCCTAATGGTTTTGTAAATAATTTACCAGTCGGAGTTAATATTACAGGAAATTGCTATGATGATGAAAAAGTACTTAATATTGCTTATGCTTTAGAAGCACAAATGCCATATAAAAATCAAATAGCAAAGGAGGTAGAATAATGAAAGAACAAGTCGCAGTTATTGGTTTGGAAATGCATTGTGAACTTAAAAGTAATTCTAAAGTATTCTCCTTTGCTCGTAATGCTTATGATGAAACACCTAATGTAAATATTGCACCATTAGATATGGCGTTTCCTGGAACTTTGCCAGTTGTAAATAAAAAATGTGTAGAGGATGCTTTGAAAATGAGTATGATCCTTAATTGTAGTCAACCTAAATATATGTATTTTGATCGAAAGAATTATTATTATCCAGATTTACCTAAAGGATATCAAATTACTCAAATGTCTGAGCCAGTAGGTATAAATGGAAAGATTGAAATCGAAGTGGAAGGAAAATTAGTACCAGTTGAAATTCATGATATTCATTTAGAGGAAGATTCAGCTAGCTTAGATCATTATTTTGATACTTCAACGATTGATTATAATAGAGCAGGTGTACCTTTATTAGAATTAGTTACGGAGCCTTGTTTACATAATGCTTCAGAAGCAGTAGCTTTTTTAGAACATATAAGAGATGTTTATCGTTATTGTGGGATAAGTGAGGCAGATACTAAAAAAGGACAAATTAGATGTGATGTTAATGTTTCAATTAAAGATATAGATGCTAAAGAGTTAGGAACCAGAGTAGAAATTAAAAATGTTAATTCTTTTAGTGGAGTAAGAGATGCTATAAATTACGAAATAAAAAGACAGACAGAATTAAAAAAACAAGGAAGATATGATGAAGTTTCACAAGATACTAGACGTTGGGATGAAGAAAAAATGGAAACGGTACATATGCGTAGTAAAGTAGATGCTATCGATTACAAATATTTTGTAGAACCTAATATTCCTAAATATAAAATTTCTAAAGAATGGTTGGAAGAGTTAAGAAGACAAATACCAAGATTACATTTAGAGAGAAAATATGATTATATTAATAATTATGGTTTAAGTGCTTACGATGCTGGTATTTTAGTAAAAGAAAAAGATATTGCTGATTATTTTGAAGAATGTTTAAAACTTAAAATAGATGCTAAAGTAGCAAGTAATTGGATTACTACACAGATTTTGGGATATCTTAATAAAGAGGGTTTAAGTATTAATGATATATTTATAAATCCCAAGAGACTTAAAGATTTAGTAGATTTGATTAATGATGGAACTATTAGTTCAAAACAAGCTAAAGAAATATTTATGAAAGCTATGGAAGAAAAACAAGAGATAAAAACTTATGTAAGTAGTGATAATGCTCAATTAAGTGATAGAGATGAATTAATTAAAATAATCGATGATATTATAAGTAATAGTCCTAATCAAGTAGAGCAATATAAGGCTGGTAGAACTAATTTATTTGATTATTTTGTTGGTCAAGTAATGAAAAATACAAGAGGAAAAGCTAATCCGGTTTTAACTAAAGAAATATTAAATGAAAAATTAAATAACTAAAACAAATTATAAAACTAATTTGTTTTTTTGTTAATTTGTGTTTTTATAATATAAGTGTTATAATATATTTGTTTTGAAAGGGGATTAAAATGCGGGATAAAACAAAGAATATTCTTTTAGTTGTTTTATTTATTCTTTTTATTGGTGCTTTAGTAGTTATTTATTATTTAATTAAAGATAATAATAAAGATGACTTACAAGAAATTACGGGAGTAGTTATAATTGCTTCTCCAAATTATGTGATGATTGAAGCAGATGATGAAGATTATTTAATTCAAAATATTAAAGGTATATATCAAGTTGGGGATGAAGTTAAATTTAGTTATGATAAAAGTAATTTAAATGATGATGCTAGTCCTAAAACTATTATAATTAGTGATGAAGAATTAATTAAGGTTAATGAAAATAATAGTGATGAAAAAATAGATGAAGATATAAATACGGATGATACAGAAAATGAAACTCCGGATATAGATGATGAAAATAAAGAAAATAATGTAGAGGATAAAATTGTTAATGAAAAGCCTAATAATGAAGTAAGTAAAAATGAAGAGGTTAAAAATCCTAATAATGATCTAAATAATAGTGAAGATAATAATACTGAAACAGGTAATAGTGGTAATGCAGATACAGAAGTAATAGCTTATTTTAATGATTATAAAGTAAGTATTGATGAAAATAAAAATAGTAATACTATAAAAAAAGGTTTTGTAAGTGTAGTTGATTTTTTATTTTATAATGGAACTATAAAGGGTTATAAGTTTAGTGATTTAACAAATACAGTTAAACTTAAAGTATTAGGAATGGCTTTATATTTTGATACAAAAATTGAACAATATTTTCCAGGATATAAAGAAACGATAAGTAATGGGGTTACCAAAGTTTATACAAATGTCAAAAGTAAAATTGTAGAAGCTTATTTAACTATTACTACTAAAGTTTGTACTAATGAACCAACTTTATGCAATCAGGCAAAAGATGGTTTTACAGAATTAAAACAAAATTTCCATTTATCTTGGGAATTAATAAAGGATATCGCGGGAGATGGTCTTACTAATTTAAAAAATTGGTATGAAATTTGGCGAGAAACATAAAAAGAGGAAAACCTCTTTTTTTTGATTATTAAATATGTTATAATTGGTTATAGTAAAAGGGTGCGATAAGATGATATTTGGAAAAATTTTATATATAAGTGATAATATAGCCCATGTTGAAAATATTAGTAAAGATACTATTACCGCGGATTTAATGAATATTCATGTTATTTTTGAAGATAAAGATCAAAGAATTTTAGGGGAAGTTGTAGAATTAAATAGCGAGGAGATTATTATTCGCTTTTTAGGTGAATTTATGGGTACTAAATATGTAAATGGTGTTATTAGAAAGCCTTTACTATCTAGTAAAATTAGAGTAATAAATGGCGAAGAATTATTAGAGATTGTAGGTAGACTTAGTGATAAAAACTTTGTTTTAGGAACAAGTGCAACATATAAAGGATTTCAAATATGTCCAGATATAAATAGTTTATTTTCTAATCATTTAGCTATTTTTGGAAATTCTGGTTCAGGTAAATCTTGTGGTGTTTCTAGGATTATTCAAAATATTTTTAGTAATCCTAAAATGACTACTTATAATGCCAATATGTTTTTCTTTGATGCTTATGGTGAATATAAAAATGCTTTTGGCTCTTTAGATAAAATTAATCCAAATTATAGTTATAAGTTTGTTACAACCCATCCCCAAGATGCATCAGATTTTTTACTTAAAATACCAGTTAATTTACTTACTTTAGATGATGTAGCTTTACTTTTACAAGCTTCTAGCCATTCCCAACTACCTATTTTGGAACGTAGTATAAAATATGCTAAATTATTTGCTAGTGAAGGGGAAGAAGTAACTAAATATAAAAATCATTTAATTGCTAAAGCTTTAATTGCTATTTTATTTAGTAATATGACTACTAGTTATAAAAAGAATGAAATATTTAAAGTAATTGAAGTATGTCATACTGAAGAATTTAATTTTGATTCTATAATTCCAGGAGTTGGTTATACTAGAAGTTTTAGTGAATGTTTTGAAATAGATTCTAATGGTAATTTTGGAGAATCTGTATTAATTACAGAATATATTTTAAAACATATCGATGAATCTATTGAAGAAATTGCAATTCCAGAAAAAAGCTTTTATACTTTAAAAGAATTAGCTAATGCATTAGAGTTTACTTTAATTAGTGAAGGTTTTCAAGGTAATCAAGTAATGTATAATGAAGCAATGATTTTACAAGTAAGACTTAATACTATTATAAGTGGACCAGTAAATAATTATTTTGATGGTTCAAAATATACAAGTGTAGAAGAATTTATTGAAGAGTTATGTCGAAAAAATAATTCAAAAGCTCAAATTGTTAATATAAATTTGGAAGATATTGATGATGCAATGGCTAAAGTTATTGTTAAAATTATATCTAAATTATTATTTGATTATGCTAAAGGTTTAAAACAAAGAGCAAGTATTCCATTTCATTTATTTTTGGAAGAGGCCCATAGGTATATTCAACAAGATACAGATACTTTCTTATTAGGTTATAATATATTTGATAGAATTGCTAAAGAGGGTCGTAAATATGGAGTTATGTTAGATATTATAAGCCAAAGACCAGTTGAAATAAGTGATACAGTTATTGCGCAATGTTCTAATTTCTTAATATTTAAAATGACACACCCTAAAGATATTAAATATATTGAAGAAATGCTTCCAAATATTAGCGCGGATGTTATTGAAAAACAAAAAGTTCTTCAACCAGGAAATTGTGTAGCGTTTGGGTCAGCTTTTAAAATACCTATGATTTGTAAACTAGAAATGCCAGATCCTATGCCTTATAGTACTAACTGTAATGTTTCAGGTTGTTGGGGACAAAAGCCTGCAGAAAAACCAATAAATGCTCAACCAGTAGCGAATAATTATGTTACAGAAGGTGTTCCAACTGATAATATTACGGGACAAATGCAAGCTCAAAGTAGAGTTACTTCAAGAGTTAATCCTAATACTACAGGAGTTGTTTCTTAAATATAAAAGAAAAAGTGTAAATAATTGTCATCTATATTGAATAATTTTGATGTTATATGATATAATAATATTACCTAGAGGATATAGTTTATTTTACATAAAACCGACTATGAGATAATATTGGGGGAATAATTACATATGGAGTTGAATGCTGGTCATTGATTAGCCAGAATCCAGAAGTATGTATGTTTCTTACCACCTGCGAGTGCGCGGGCTTTTATCGACAAATAGACTTTTCCTTTGGGTTTTTATTTGGTATAATTTAAGTGGTGTTTAAAATGTTTTCAAGATTATTAAAGTTAATTACAGAAGAAGATTTAGAAAAAATCGCTATGACTAAAGTGCTTTTAATTGGTGTTGGGGGAGTTGGCGGTTTTGTTTTAGAAGCTTTAATTAGAAGTGGCTTTAGAAATATTACAATTATTGATGGAGATGTAATTGATGCCTCAAATTTAAATAGACAAATTATTGCTCTTCAAGATAATTTAACTAAATCTAAAGTTTTAGAAGCTAAAAAAAGAGCTTATAGTATTAATCCCAATATTAATTTAGAAGCCATAAATAAATTTTTAACTAAAGATAATTTGGAAGAATATGTAAATAAAGATTATGATTATATTATAGATGCTTGTGATGATATTGATATTAAAGTTGGTTTAATAAAATTGGCACAAGAAAATAATATAAAAATTATTACTTGTCTTGGTACGGCTAGAAGACTTGATATTTCGGGAATACAGGTAACTAAATTAAATAAAACGTTTAATGACCCTTTGGCTAAGAAATTAAGATATTTACTTAAAAAAGAAAATTTGAATTTAAATACTTTAGTAGTCTTTAGTGCAGCATTACCACTAAAGACAGATCAAGATTTAGGAAGTGCTATTTTTACACCAGGAATTGCCGGGTTAACACTTGCTAATTATGTATTTTTAGATGTTATAAATAAAAAACAATGATAAATAGATGATCATTGTTTTTTTATGACTTTTGGTTCATCAGTTCTGCCTAATAAGTAATCCGCGGATATATCATATTTTTTGCAAATCGTATATAAAAATGGAGTAGCAATTAGTGTTCTTCCTCTTTCATAATTGGCAATAACTGATTGATTGGTGTTTAGTATTTCAGCTAGTTTGGCTTGAGTTAATTTATTATTTTTGCGAAATTCTTTAAGACGAGTAGAAGCAAGAGAAGGGGTTATATTGGGTAATTTATTATGTAAATTAGTAAAACCAAAAATATAGTCTATTGAAGTGTGAAAAAATTCACTAAGTTTAATTAAATGTTTTATAGGGATAGTTATGTAATTATTTTCATAATGATTGTAGGTTGTTCTATCAATTTCTAACATTTCACTAAGTTGTTTTTGAGAGATGTTAAATTCTGTTCTTAGAGCTTTTAAATTATTTTCATAATTCATAGAAATCACCAAGATTATTGTCTCATTTATTTATTTTATAAAAAACAAAACGTGCTAAATAGAAATATTTTTCTTGACTTTAATGATAGCAGATATTATAATTTAAATATAAGTTAGGAATTTCTAATAATATTGAGGAAAGGATAGATATGAAATTAAAAGGGTTAAGTAAAGAAAAAGATAAAAAATTATTTATATATGGCTTTATAGTATGTGCAATATTATTTATAGTAATAAACTATATAACCAGTTTAGCAAGATATAGGAATACAGAAAGTATAGAACTTGCAAGTGGTAATATAAGTTATAATAAAGCAGATTTAAGTATAATAGCGATGTATCAAGAAAGCAGTTATGGTACAAATGGATATAAACAAATAGATGATGTACCAACTGAAAAATATACATTGAGTAATAAAAGCTATTGTGAAGTAGAAGGACAAAAAGTAGAAGAAGCACAGATAACATATGAAGAAGGATATATAAGTGTAAGTAAAATAAATAAAAGAGGAACGAAATGTTATGTATATTTTGATATGGATTATAAGGCAGATGATATGTTAGCAAAGTTAGAAACAACAAAACAAAGCAAATATACCATAGATGCCATGCCAAGTCCTATAACAGGACCATATGATGCACAAAAAGAAAATCCCGAAGGAAAAGAAAAATTATACACAACCGAAGATAATTATGGAACCAGTTATGTCTTTAGGGGAAATAATGAGGATGTGCATAACTGGGTAACTTTTGCAGGTCATACATGGAGGATAATCAGAATAAATGGAGATGGCACATTAAGAATGATATTCCAATGTGCAACACCAGAATGTACAGATACAACAGGCATTCAAACTCAAATAGGTAATAATGCATATAAATCTAGACCAGTTGATGATAACACTTATGTCGGCTATTATTATGGAACATCCAAAGCGGATAAAGACGAAGAAGATCCAACATATGAAGAAACACATTCAAATTCCACTCCTAGTGATATAGCAAAAGCTGTTGACAGTTGGTATAGTGGAACAGGAGCAATGACAAATTATACCAAATATTTAAATGGAGATACTGGATGGTGTAATGATCGAACTATCGTAAAGAAAGTTTGGGGTGGTTATGAAGGTGATGGAACAGCACAAACTGCAACAGGATATGCCCCAGCTTCACGATTAATTCCAACAGGAAACTATAGAACAAAGCAATATCCAACGTTAAAGTGTGGAGTAGTAATGCCAGAAATAAGTCCATCAGATAATGTCGGATTTAGTAGTTTTGATGAAATAGATGCTACAGCATTAAAAAGAGATTTATTTACTACTGAAAGCTCAAATAGAGGAAATGAAAGACTTTCTGTACCATCAGCATTAATTACAAGTGATGAAGTAGTTATGGCCGGAGGCTTTGGAGGAACAGTAAGTACTAACTATTGGTTATACACAGGCCAAAACTATTGGACAATGTCTCCTTTTTGGTATGATACCAATGTTAATGAAGCTGCCGCTTTCCACGTGCATTACGATGGCAACCTCCGTACTTGGGGTGTATATAGCACTTTTGGTGTTCGTCCAGTAATTAATCTTAATGCCGATATCGAATTTAGTGGAGGTACTGGTAAATCTGACAATCCATTTATCGTAAAAACAAATATATAAAAATATGCCTATACTGCTTTCTTATTCCAAGTATAGGCATATTTATTAGAATACCTTTGTGGGTATTCTTTTTTATGGTTATTTTAAATATTTGGGATCATCAATTCTGTCTAATAAGTAATCAGCAGAAATATTATATTTTTTACATATGGCATAAACATAATTTGTTGCAATAGTGTTTATACCTCTTTCGTAAGATGAAATAGTAGAAAAAGCTGTATTTAAATAATTAGCTAAATTGGTTTGAGATATTTTAAATTCTTTTCTAAGTTCCTTTAAACGTTTTCCACTAATTTTGGGATCCACTACTTTTTTAATTTTCGGATATTGCTTGTTTTGATTTAAATTAAAAATATAATCTAGGGAAACATTGTAATAATTGGCTAATGCTACTAAATGTTTTATAGGTATAGTTATATAATCATTTTCATAATGGCCATATTGGCTGCGATCAATACCTATTATTTTTGCAATTTCAGTTTTGCTTAAACCTATGCGTTCTCTTAATTCTTTTAATTTAGCCGTGTACATATTATCACCAGGAATATTGTCTCATGTTATAAAAAAAAATAATTAAAAGTGGGACAAATAATGCAATTTTTCTTGACTTTAATAATAACAGATATTATAATTTAAATATAAATTAGGAATTTCTAATAATATTGATAATGGAAAGGGAATAAGAGCAATGAAATTAGAAAAATTGGAGGATAATACCTCCAAAGTAAAGGGAGTAATAATAGGGATATTACTAACTATAGGATTAGTAATATTAATAAACTATATAACGAGTTTAGCAAGATATAGAAATACAGAAAGTATAGAACTAGCAAGTGGAAATATAAGTTATAATAAAGCAGATTTAAACATAATCGCGATGTATCAAGAAAAAGATGATAGTACATCTGAAGAAAAGGAATATATCAATATAAGTAAGATACCTACAATGGGATATAAACTAAGTGAAGATAGTTATTGTGAAGTAAATGGCAAACCAATAGAAGAAGTAGAAATAGAATATGTAAATAGCGAAATAAATATATCTCACTTAACAG
Organism: uncultured Bacilli bacterium; assembly: GCA_947632455.1. Taxonomy (GTDB): domain Bacteria; phylum Bacillota_I; class Bacilli_A; order RF39; family UBA660; genus Caccenecus. The sequence goes on along the minus strand of CANRPK010000001.1, from coordinate 57,702 downwards.
AAAAAGGAACAAAATGTTATATATATTTTGATAGTTTAGTAAAAGAAATGTTAGGTAAGTTAGAAACATCAAAAGGGAGCAAGTATACTATAGACGCCATGCCAAACCCCATAACTGGTCCATACGATGAGAGTACAGAAAATCCCGAAGGAAAAGAGAAATTATATACTAGTCCAGATAACTATGGAACAAGCTATGTATTTAGAGGAAATAATGATGATGTAAATAACTGGGTAACATTTGCAAATCATACATGGAGAATAATCAGAATAAATGGAGATGGCACATTAAGATTAATATTCCAATGTGCAGAACCAAATTGTGAAACCACTGAAGGAGAGACAACAAATGCCACAACATCAGCATATAAATCAGCACCATATGATGACAACACCTACATTGGCTATTATTATGGAACAGCAAAATCAGAAGAATATCCTAATCCAAAATATGAAGAGGCTCACTCAAATACTACACCAAGTAATATCGCCGAAGCAGTACAAACATGGTATAACGGAATAGGATCAATGAGTGGTTATACAGATTATCTAGAGGGAAGCACCGGATGGTGTAATGACAGAACTGTCGTAAAAAATGTTTTTAATGGTTATAATGGCGATGGTACCGGAGAAACTGCAACAGGATATGCACCAATATCAAGATTAATGACAACTGATAGATGGAGAAAAAATCAGTATTCAACATTAAAGTGTGGAGTAAAAATGTCTGAAACAAGTCCATCAGACGTAGAAGGATTTAAAAGTTTTGATGAAATAGATCTAAATTCATTAAAAAGAGACTTATTTACAACTATTGGTTCAAATGTTGGCAACCAATCTTTAGATGTACCAGCTGCTTTAATAACAAGTGATGAAGTAATGATGGTCGGAGGATTTGGAGGAACAGCATCAACTGATTATTGGTTATATACTAACCAATATTATTGGACAATGTCTCCATCCCGCTATAATGTCACTGGCAAGCTGGTTCATGTGTTTCGGGTACTTAATGGTGGAGACCTCAACGGCTTCGCAGTGTATGGCAATCATGGTGTTAGACCTGTAATCAATCTTAAATCTAATATAGAATTTAGTGGAGGAAATGGTAAATCTGGTAGTCCATTCGTAGTAAAAACAAACATATAAAAACTTGCCTATGCGTCTTCTTCTTATTCTAAGTATAGGCAAGATATATTTATCAAATAGGGTTTATCCCTATTTTTTTGTATATTATTTGTAAAATTTAACTTGTTTAATTGTGTGTTTAGTTGACTTTTGCTATAATATTTTAGAAACATTATTAGGAGGGAATTATGGAGAAAAAATATGTTTATTCCTTCAAAGAAGGAAACAAAGATATGCGAGACCTTTTAGGTGGTAAAGGTGCCAATTTAGCAGAGATGACTAGTATTGGGTTACCAGTACCTCAAGGTTTTACTATTACTACTGAAGCTTGTACAAAATACTATGAAGATGGTAGAGAAATTAATGAAGAAATTCAAGCTCAGATTAATGAATATATCTTAAAGCTTGAAAAAGAAACTGGTAAAAAATTTGGTGATAAAGAAAATCCTTTATTAGTTTCTGTAAGAAGTGGTGCTCGTGCTAGTATGCCAGGTATGATGGATACTATTTTGAATTTAGGCTTAAATGAAGAAGTAGTAAATGTTTTAGCTGAAAAATCTAATAATCCTAGATGGGCTTGGGATTGCTATAGAAGATTTATTCAAATGTATTCTGATGTAGTTATGGAAGTTGGTAAAAAATATTTTGAACAACTTATTGATAAAATGAAAGAAGCTAAGGGAGTTACTCAAGATATTGAACTTAGTGCTGAAGATTTAAAAGAATTAGCAAGAGAATTTAAAGAAGAATACAAATCTAAAATAGGTACAGATTTTCCAACTGATCCAAAAGAACAATTAATGGGAGCGATTAAAGCTGTATTTAGAAGCTGGGATAATCCTAGAGCTAATGTTTATCGTAGAGATAATGATATTCCTTATTCTTGGGGAACTGCAGTAAATGTTCAATCTATGGCTTTTGGTAATATGGGCGATGATTGTGGAACAGGTGTTGCCTTTACTAGAGATCCTGCTACAGGAGAAAAAGGTTTATTTGGAGAATTTTTAACAAATGCTCAAGGTGAAGATGTTGTGGCTGGTGTTAGAACTCCAATGAAAATTAGTGAAATGGAAGTTAAATTTCCAGAAGCTTTTAAACAATTTAAAGAAGTATGTAATATATTAGAAACTCATTATAGAGATATGCAAGATATGGAATTTACAGTGGAACATGGTAAACTTTATATGTTACAAACTAGAAATGGTAAACGTACTGCTAAAGCTGCTTTAAAGATTGCTTGTGATTTAGTTGATGAAGGTATGAGAACTGAAGAAGAAGCTGTAGAGATGATTGACCCTAGAAATCTAGATACTTTACTTCATCCACAATTTGATACTAATGAACTTAAAGCCGCTACTCCAATGGGTAAAGGTTTAGGTGCTTCTCCGGGAGCTGCTTGTGGTAAAGTTGTATTTACAGCAGATGATGCTGAGGCTTGGCATGCTAAAGGAGAAAAAGTTATTTTAGTAAGACTTGAAACTTCTCCAGAAGATATAACAGGTATGAAGGCTAGTCAAGGTATTTTAACTGTTCGTGGTGGTATGACTAGTCATGCGGCAGTTGTTGCTCGAGGAATGGGTACTTGCTGTGTATCTGGATGTGGTGATATCACAATGGATGAAGAAAATAAGCAATTTACTTTAGGTGGTAAGACATTCCATGAAGGAGATTATATTTCAATAGATGGTACAACTGGTAATATTTATGATGGAATTATTAAAACTGTAGATGCTACTATTGCTGGAGAATTTGAAAGAGTAATGAATTGGGCTGATAAGTTTAGAAAACTTAAAGTTAAAACTAATGCTGATACACCTAAAGATGCTAAAAAAGCTAGAGAATTAGGAGCTGAAGGTATTGGGCTTTGTAGAACTGAGCATATGTTCTTTGAAGAGGATAGAATTGCAGCTTTTAGAGAAATGATTTGTGCTGATACAGTTGAAGAAAGAGAAAAAGCTTTAGATAAAATACTTCCTTATCAACAAAATGACTTTGAAGAGTTATATGAAGCATTAGAAGGCTATGCTGTTACAATAAGATATTTGGATCCACCTTTACATGAATTTGTACCAACAACTGAAGAAGAAATAGCTAAATTAGCTAAGGCACAAAATAAGAGTGTGGAAGATATCAAAAATTTAATTGCTAGCTTACATGAAGTTAATCCAATGATGGGACATAGAGGTTGTCGTTTAGCAGTAACTTATCCAGAAATAGCTAAAATGCAAACTAAAGCGGTTATTAGAGCGGCTATAAATGTCCAAAAGAAACATGCAGATTGGAATATCGTTCCAGAAATTATGATTCCATTAGTTTCAGAAGTTAAAGAATTAAAATATGTTAAAAATATTGTTGTTGAAACTGCTGATGAAGAAATTAAAAAGGCTGGAGTTAAATTAGATTATAAAGTTGGAACAATGATTGAGATACCACGTGCTTGTGTTACTGCGGATGAAATTGCAAAAGAAGCTGATTTCTTCTGCTTTGGAACAAACGATTTAACACAAATGACTTATGGTTTTTCAAGAGATGATGCTGGTAAATTCTTAAGAGCATACTATGATACTAAGATTTTAGAAAATGATCCATTTGCAAAATTAGATCAAAATGGGGTAGGAAAACTTATGGATATGGCTATTAAATTAGGTAGAAATGTAAATGATAATTTACATATTGGTATTTGTGGTGAACATGGTGGAGATCCATCAAGCGTAGAATTTTGCCATAATATAGGCCTTGATTATGTATCATGTAGTCCATTTAGAGTTCCAATCGCTAGACTTGCTGCAGCACAAGCTGCTATACGTGAAAAGGAGAACAAATAGTCCGTAAAGGCGTTCTACATTTATTCAAATAATTACTTATAATAATTATGTTAGAAGATTTTGCGATAATTAGAGTTAAAATTAAATAACTAAAAAAAGTAATTATATAAATTCAATTTAGACTGAGATTTTAAATAATCTTGGTCTTTTTTTGTTAAAAATTGTATTTTTGCGACAAATTTAAGGAGTTGAAAAAATGCGATAAATAATTTTTTAATTCAATCTAAATAAGTTATGATAATGATGCCTTAGTTTTTGTCTTAAAAAATATTTAATGTAAAAGAGAGGAGATTAATAAAAATGAGAAGAATATATTTTAGACATGAATTAGATGATTTAACACAAGGAGCAAGAATTGCATTTATAAGGCAGTTTAGAGGTTTAACACAAGAAGAGGTTGCGGAAAAGTTAGGAATGAAAAAGGAAAATAAGAGAAGAGGAATGGCAAGATATGAAAGTGGAGAAAGAGTTCCCAAAGAAGATAGACTTTTAGAAATAGCTAACATTTTAAATGTTAATGTTAATTGTATTCGAAAATATAACTTTGACAAATCTGAAGATATAATTTATTTCCTATTATGGTTAGAAGAGTTATTTCCTAAAATGAATATTGATTTTGCAATTTCTGAATACTTTCGTAATGATAGAGATAATTTGATTTTAAAATTTATGGAAGAATGGGAAAAAATGAGGAAACTTCGAGATACAAGAGAATTGTCTTATGAAAAATATCTTGAATGGAAACTTAACTATGAATTGAAAGAAGGAGAATAGATGAAAAAAGTAATAAAAATAGATTTAAGAATGATAGATTCATTTAAAAATCATCCTTTTAGAGTAGAAAAAGATGAATCATTAAATGAATTAAGAAATAGCATTAAAGAAAATGGATTGTTAAATCCATTAGTGGTAAGAAGAAAAGAAAACGGAAGATTTGAAATGATATCAGGCCATAGAAGAAAATTAGCATTAGAATTAAATGGAATTCATGAGGCTGATTGTTATATTGAAGAATTAAATGATGATGAAGCTACTATTTACATGGTAGATTCTAATATTTATCGAAATAAAATTTTACCATCAGAAAAAGCATTTGTCTATAAAATGAAATTAGAGGCAATTAAACATCAAGGAAAAAAAACACTTCTACACAGGGTGTGCAGAAGTTAACATCAGTTGAATTAATATCTAAAGTTAGTGGAGAATCCCGAGAACAAGTACGGAGATATATAAGACTGACTTATTTGATACCAGAGATACTAAAAATTGTTGATAATACAGTAATTTATGATAAGAGAAGTATTTTAACTTTAGGAATAACTACTGCTGTTGAACTTTCTTATCTAGCAAAAGCTGCTCAAGAATTAGTATATTTTACAATTACTTATGAAGAAGTTACACCAAGTTATGCTCAAGCTTTGAAAATTAGAAAAATAAGTGAAAAGAAAAAATTAACTTTTGATATGGTAGAAAATATATTGCTAGAGAAAAAAGGAAATCAAAATGACAAAATTTCATTTAATAAAGAAAAAATAGAATCGGTATTACCAAAAGAATTATTAAAAAGGGATAAAAGATATATTGAACAATATATTATTGAGGCAATTATTCAATATAACAAAATAAAATGAAAAAAATAATCGTTAATGTTATAATATATGTATATTAGTTGCTTTTTTTGGAGATGTTATATGTTTATTTATAATATTGAAGATATTGCAAAAAAATTAAAAATTGATTTTGATGGTATTACTAAACAAATTAAGCATAATGGGGTTAAAGGAAGTGCACGTGAAGATTTACTTAAAGACTATTTAAAAAAATTACTTCCAGAAAAGTATTCGATTTCTAGTGGAATTGTTATAGATAACAATCAACATCAAAGTAAACAACAAGATTTTATAATATATGATGCTTTTAATTGTCCAAGTTTTTTTAAAACGGATTCAAACTCCATTTTACCAATAGAAAGTATTTATGCTACAGTAGAGATAAAATCAATACTTGATTATTCTACACTTGAACAAAGTGTAAAAAATGTTGAAAGTGTTAGGCAATTAAGTAAACTGCCTAATAAAAATGGAATTTATAATTTATATGACAATGCTTATCCGTTAGGTTTTGTATTGGCTTATTCATCAAATTATTCTTTAGAGCAAATACAAAAAAGATTATTTGAATTGAACAAAAAAGTTGATGGTAATAATCAAATTTCAATTATTTGTATTTTGGATCAAGGATTAATTTTTAATGTCGATAAAGATAATGTTACTAATGTTACTCTTATACCTAATAATGATACTTTATTAGCTAGATCAAATAGTACAATAGAAAATACTTTATATTCATTTTATTTGTTTTTACTTGAATATTTAGATAAAGTACATATACAAGTGCCAAGTTTAATTGAATATGCACGAAAAAATAATTCATTTAATGTATCAATAAATATTCCTAATGAATTAATTCCAGATGATGCTGTTTACAAAAATGGATTAATAGAACTTAAATATGGTAATGCTAGAAAAATGTTTAATTTAAAAAATAAGTATCCTAATTTATTTAATGGTAAAATGACATACGAGGAAATGTTTAATTATTTAAAAGAAGATTTCATACCTTTGTGTGATTTGCAAGCACAAATGGCTGGAGTCAAATATCATAATAAAATAACTATTTATGGATATACATTTAATCCTGAAACTTTTAGTGAATTTAAGCATTATGCATTAAACTATTATAAATGCAATGATAGTAAAAATAAATTTGATGATATTGTAAGAGAAATATATTCAAATTATAAAAAAGAAGTAGAAAATAAAAAAATAGATAATAAATAAAAATAAATTTTCATATTTAGCATAATTTTGTATTGACTTAATTTATATAAGTATGGTATATTATAAATCGAGTAGTGCCTAGGAAACTTTTGAAGCCCTAGGTCATTTTTATTTCAGGAGGTTAAATGAAGCAATATAAAACTAATGAAGAACTACTAAATTATTTAGAATCAAAGAGTGTTACTATTAATAAAAGAAAACTTGCTTTAAAAAGGTTAGAAAAATATTCTTATTATTCCATCGTTAATAGTTACAAATATAATTTTAAGGACTCTAATAATAATTATTTGCCTAATGTTACTTTTGAGGAAATATTTGCTTTATACGAATTTGACAAAAATATTAAGTTAATAATTTTAAAATATTCTTTGGAAATAGAAACAATTATTAAATCTTTATTAGCTAATCATCTTGCCAGTGTTTATGATATTGATTATTACCTTGATGTTAATAATTTAGATGGAAATACTGGTATAAAAGTCAGAAAAAAGTTAATTAACAAAATAAATAAAGAAATTAATAAAAATTATGGTGTTCATCTAGCTATTACACATTATAAGAATACTTATGGATTTGTTCCACCATTTGTTTTAACCAAAATTTTAACTTTCGGAATTATAAGTAGTTATTATGGATTACTTAAACAGAGTGATAGGCAAATTATTGCTAAAAAATTTAAAATATCTGATGTTTTATTAAAACAAATATTAAGGTGTTTAACGAATGTTAGAAATATTTGTGCTCATAATGACCGTTTATTTTGCTATAGAGATAAATATACTTTAAAATTTAAAGAAATAGATGTTAATTATAAATCTAAAGATAATCTTACAAATTTATATATGATGATAAAATCAATGCAAGTTATTTTAGATAAAAGACAATATAATAGTTTAATTATATCAATAGAAAAAGAAATTAAAAAATTAGATAAAAAATTAAATTCAATAAGTGTAAAAAATATTTTAAGAATTATGGGTTATCCTAATGTATAATTTTTAAATTTAGTAATATAATATTAATGAGTGGTGCCTAGAAAACTTTTGAAGCTCTAGGTCATTCGGAGCCTAGTTTTAATAACTAGGTTTTAATTTTGAACTGAAAGTGGTATAATTAAATAGTATTGGAGACATTAGTCATTAGTAAATTTATATAAATTTAATCTTATTCATCCCGAATAAAATTGTGGCACAAGCTGCTATATGTGAAAAAGAGAACAAATAGTCCGTAAAGGTGTTCTATATTAATTCAAATAATTGCTAGTAAATTATATTTAATTGTGCCTTGAGAAAGAGTGAAAATTTTTTTGCTTCTTGATAGTACGAATAATAAATGATTTTGGTTGAAAATAGAGAAATTTTCATCAAAGATGGAGTTTTCTTTTACTTTAGATGGAGTTTATAGACAATGGAAATAAAAACTGGATATTTATATCATATCAAAGATGAATATTTTGATGTCGTTAATGATGAAAATTTAATGCAAAATCATGAAAGAGGCAAGAAGAGGCCTCCGTATTTTACAGTTAAAGAAGGAAATATATTATGGTTTATTCCTATTAGCTCTATAGTGGACAAAAAGACAGATAAATATGGTTTTTGCAATACAATAATTATTGAAAAAATTTTCAGTGAAGATTGTGCTATATTATTATAGAATGCTTTCCCAACTTTAGAAAAATACATTGATCATGTACATACAAATAGATGGAAAACCAGCAAGAGTTCCATTAAAATTAGAAAAAATAATACTTAAAAATTTTAAAAATTTAATGAAACTTCATAATAGAGGAATTAAAATCTTTTTTACAGATATAGATAAATTAAAAAAATATTAGAGGATATATAATAATTTATTAATTAAACAATATGCCTTTTTTTATATATTAAAGTGTGTTATAATTAATATGAGGTAATGATATGAAAGATAAAAAGAAAGGGAAAACTATAAAATTGTATGAAGCTTTATTTTTAGGATTTGCATTTTTATTTTTGCTTTATATAGTTTTAGCTAAGTTTATAACTCCATTATTGTAGGTGAAATGTATGGATAGAGAAATAAGTTTAAAAAAATTTTTATTTGTAATAGGTTCTTTAGCATTTATTGAAATACTAATATTTTGCTTTATTTTACCAATTAGAAATTATAATGAATTAAAGGGACATTGTGTAGAAGAAGTAGCAACTTGTAATGAAGATAATACAATATGTTATAATTATAAATTAGATAATAATGCGACGATTGTAACTTGGAGAGGTAATTGCTCAAAATTTTATAAATAATCTATAAGATTATTTTTTTTGACTTAAAAAGTGAGAAAGCTTGTATTTTATAGAAAAATTTGTTAAAATATTGTCTGTACTTAGGAGAGGAATTTTTATGCGTTATTTAGGTCTTGATTTAGGTACTAAGACTTTGGGTGTAGCAATTACTGATAAAACAAAAACGATTTGTCATGTACTTGAAGTTATTAGATTTAAAAGCAACGATTATAATGAAGCTTTAGAAAAACTTCTTAAAATAATAAATTCTTATGAAATAGAGAAAATAGTTTTGGGCCTTCCTAAAAATATGAATAATTCAGAGGGATTTGCTAGTTCAAGAAGTTTAGAATTTAAGAAATTATTGGAAACTAAAGTGAATATTCCTATTTTTTTGATAGATGAGAGATTAAGTACACTTGAGGCAGAAAATATATTATTAGATGCTGATTTAAGTAGACAAAAAAGAAAAAAGGTTATTGATGGTATGGCAGCTCAGATAATTTTAGAGACTTTTATAAAAAGGGAGGAAAATACAAATGCAGAATGAAAAAGAACGTTCTTTTACAATTACTGATAATTTAGGGAATGTAGTAGAATATGATATATTATTTACTTTTGATTCAGATGAAACTAATAAGAGTTATATAGTTTTTACTGATAATAATAAAGATAGTGATGGTAATATTATTACTTATGCAGCAACTTATGAAAAGGATGGTAATAAATTAGAATTAAATGATATTAAAACAGAAAAGGAATGGGTACTAATTGAAAATTTATTATCACAAATTGAAGATAAAATAGCAGAATGAGGTTACAATGAAAAAAGTAGTTTTGGGAATAGTAATTAGTTTAGTGGTAATATGCATCTTAGCTGTGGGATTATATTTTTATGGCTTGGGTCCAGTTTCAAAATCTACTGAGAGTGTGGAATATATTTTAAAAGAAAATACGAATAAAATAGATATTATTAATGATTTAAAAGTTAGAGGATTAATACGAAGTAAGTTTTCGGGATATATTTATGTATTATTAAATAGAGATATGAATTTACAAGCTGGAAAATATGAGCTTAGTTATAACATGGGAATAAAAAAAATATTAGATAAAATCAACAAAGGAGATATTGCTGGCAATCAAAATATTTATAATATTACCTTTATTGAAGGAAAGAGATTAGTTGATTATGCGGCAAAAATAGCAACTCTTACTAATACAAGCACAGAAGATGTTATGGATATTATGAATGATCCAGAATATTTAGATCTACTTATCGATAAATATTGGTTTTTAACAGATGATATATTAAATGATGATATATATTATCCTTTAGAGGGATATTTATTTGCTAGTACTTATGAGGTGTATAAAGATAGTGGAGTAAAAGATATAATAGAGAAAATGCTTTCAGGCATGGAAAATGTTTTGAATAATTATAGAGATGAAATTGAAAATTCTAATTATAGTGTTCATGAAATACTTACAATGGCAAGCATTGTAGAATTAGAAGGGGCAGCTTCAAATGATAGAGCTGGAGTTGCGGGGGTTTTCTATAATCGTTTAAAGATTGGCGAATCATTAGGAAGCGATGTTACAACTTATTATGCAGTTAAAAAAGATTTCTCTAGTGATTTAACAAATAGTGATTTATATAATTGTAATAATGGTTATAATACAAGAGGAAATTGCAATAGAGGAAAATTACCAGTTGGGCCAATATGTAGCGCTAGTGTAGATTCTATTTTAGCTACAATAAAACCTAGTAAACATGATTATTTATTCTTTGTTGCTGATAAAAATAAAAAAACATATTTTACCAAGACTAATGCGGAACATGAAGCAAAAGTTAGTGAATTAAAAGCTAATGGGTTATGGTATGAATATAAATAGGAAAGTGATTTTTAATGAAACAATTAATATTAGAAATGGAAAGTTATGCCGCGGAGCATAATGTTCCAATTATTGAGAAGGATTCCATTGCCTTTATTATGAAGTTTATAAAAGCTCATAATATAAAAAATATTTTAGAAATTGGAAGTGCGATTGGATATTCAACAATTTTAATGGCAAGTGTTGCTCCGGATGTTACTGTAACAACTATAGAGCGAGATGAAGTACGATATATGGAATGCTTAAAAAATGTAAAAAAATGTAATTTTGAGCAAAAAATAAATGTAGTATTTCAAGATGCTTTAGAAGTTAATTTAAGCAATGTTAGCTATGATATGATCTTTATAGATGCGGCTAAAGCACAAAATACGAAATTTTTTGAGAAATTTAAATATTTTTTAAAGCCTAATGGCGTAATTATTACTGATAATTTAAAATTTCATGGTTATACAGGAAAAGCTGATGAAATAGAATCTAAAAATTTAAGAAGTCTAGTAAGTAAAATAGAAGAATATATTGAATTTTTAAAAGAAAATAAAGAATTTGATACTAATTTTTATGATGTTGGCGATGGCTTATCTGTGAGTGTAAAAAAAGATGAAAAAAAATAAAATTATTTTATTAGTTCAAAGTGAAGATTTAATTCAAAAATTAAAAGAAGAAAGTAATATTACTTTCCTTTTTCCAATTAAAGGATTTTCAGTGGGATTTCCAAAAACTTTTGATATTGAAGAAATTAAAGAAAATGCTTTTATTTTTGTAAATAGAATAATGGATAATCAAGCAATTTTAGAGTTTAAAAAACTTTTAGATAAATTACCTAAAAACATAAAAGGAATTGTTTTTGATGATTTAGGGGTATTAAATGTTTTAATGAATACACCTAATAATTTAGTAAAAATATTATATTTAAATCATTTAAATTGCAATTACGAAAGCATTAATGCTTATTTAGAATTTGTAGATAGTGTAGTAGTAAGTACTGATATTACTTTTGAAGAGATTGACGAAATATTAAAAAAAGCTATTAAACCAGTAGTTTTATATACTTTTGGATATGTTAATATAATGTATTCAAGAAGGACTTTAATAACTAATTATAATGATTATTATAAGAAAAAAGTGGCTAATTTAGCTTCATTAGAAGATACTATTACTAGTCATAAATTTAAGATAATTGAAGATCCTTATGGTACGGTTATTTATACATCTAAACCATTTAATGCTTTAAATTTAAGAAAAAAAGATAATGTGTTATATAATTTAATTAATACAGTTTTTTTAACAGATGAGGAAGTATTAAATATTTTGAATAATCCATTAGATTTAGAAGATTTATATCCATATAAATATTTAAGTGAAAAACCAACGATTGTTAAAATAAAGGAGGAAGAAAAATGATTGAATTACTTGCTCCAGCGGGAAATTTAGAAAGATTAAAGATTGCTTATTTATATGGAGCGGATGCTGTATATATCGGAGGATATAATTATAGTTTAAGAGCAAATGCTATAAATTTTAGTAGTGAAGAATTAAAAGAAGCAGTAATGTTTGCTCATAATTTAAATAAGAAATTATATGTAACGGTAAATATTGTGTTACATAATAAAGAAATACCAGGACTAGTTAATTACTTAAAAGAATTAGCTAATATAGGGGTAGATGCTGTAATAGTAAGTGATATTGCAGTAATAAACGCAATTAGAAAAAATAAGATTAATTTAGAAATACATTTATCTACGCAGGCTAGTACTCTTAATTATGAAGCCGCGTTATTTTATAAAAAATTAGGAGTAAAAAGAATAGTTTTAGCTAGAGAAGCTAGCAGGGAAGATATTAAAGTTATTAAAGAAAAAACAGGTCTTGATTTAGAAGCATTTATTCAAGGAGCAATGTGTACTAGTTTTAGTGGTAAATGTGTATTATCAAATGTTACAACTAATCGAGATTCTAATCGTGGAGGATGCGCACAAATATGTCGTTGGACATTTAAAATTAATGATGAAGATGAAATTTTTAGTATGACACCTAAAGATTTAAATATGGCAAGATATATTGAAGATATGGTTAATATTGGAATTAACTCTTTTAAAGTTGAAGGTAGAATGCGATCAGTATATTATATTGCTACAGTAATTTATGAATATCGGAAATTAATTGATAAAATGCTTAGTTCTACATTAAAAGAAAGTGACATATTATATTCTAATGATATCATTAATCGTTGTGCTAATCGTGAAAGTACTGCACAATTTTATACGGGATTACCTACTTATAAAGAACAATATTTTTTAGGTAGAGAAGAGATATCAAATCAAGATTTTTTAGGAATAGTTTTAAAACAAGAAAAAAACAAAGTTTTAATTGAAGAACGTAATTATTTTAAAGTTGGTGATGAAGTAGAATTTTTTGGACCAAATATGGCACCATTAAGCTTTAAAATAAATAAAATATACAATGAAGATATGGAAGAAATTGAGGTGGCTAGACATCCAAGAATGCAAGTATATTTAGAGATAGATGAAGCATTACCTGAGGGGGCTATGATGCGTTTAAAAGTATTTGACAAAAATACTTATTTGTAGTATTCTTTTATAGATTAAATATTTATTCGAGGTGGAAAAATATGAAAAAAGAAAATAAAGTAGTTTTGACGCCTGAAGGCTATTTAGAACTTGAGGCGGAATTAAATGATTTAAAATTAAATAAAAGACCAGAAGTTATAAATGCACTTAAATATGCACGTAGCTTAGGGGACTTATCTGAAAATGCCGATTATGATGCGGCTCGTAATGAACAAGCTCAATTAGAGAGCAGAATTAAAGAACTTGAATATAAGCTTGAACATTCAGAAATAATTGATAATAAAGATAAGCATATTGCTAATGTTGGTTCAACAATCGTTGTAGAATATGAACCTGGAGATGAAGAAGAATATAAGCTAGTTGGTTCTTTAGAAGCAGATCCATTTAATAATAAGATTTCTAATGAATCTCCAATAGGAAAAGCCGTAATTGGTCATAAAGCTGGTGAAAAAGTATCAGTGGAAAGCCCTAATGGTTCCTATGAAGTTCTTTTAAAGGAAGTTTCATAATACTTGTTTTTTAAATGGTATTATGTTATAATACTTAAGACCCAAGAAAACAATCCGCTTTAATTGTTAAATGATTGTTGGTTAATATAAATATAGAGAGGATGTAGATAATGGCTAATTTAGTTGATAAGATTAATGAACGTCATATCAGAAAAGACATACCTGAGTTTCGTGTAGGAGACACAGTTCGTGTTGATGTATGGGTTAAAGAAGGAAAGAAAGAAAGAATTCAAGCTTTTGAAGGCTTAGTTGTAGCTAAAAAAGGTTCTGGAGTATCTGAAACTTTCTCAGTTCGTAAAAAATCCAGTGGAGTAGGAGTTACTCGTATTTTCCCAGTTAATGCCCCAACTATTGATAAGATTGTGGTTATTAAAAAAGGAATTGTACGTAGAGCTAAACTTAACTTCATTAAAGATATGCGTAAAGAATATCGTGTTAAAGAAAGAAATTAATCTTTCTTTTTTTATTGTTGAAATCTTAAGAATGGTATATAATAAGTTTAGTTTTTTGAGGTGAGGTTATGGCGGACTATGGCGAATATATTTATTTAAGTGAAGAAGATTTAAATACTATTGAAGGTTTTGTAAAAGTAACTAGATTAATAGATGACTTATATACTAAAATGCAAAAATTAGCTAGTGAAAATAAAACAGATACTTTAGAATTTCAAAAATTACTTTATTATTTAGAAGTAGTTATAGCTTTAGAAAAAGATAAATATACGAAAGCAAAGATAACTAAAGAACAAGTTAATAATTATATTACATATATAAATGAATTAAATAATATGGAAGATTCTAATGATGTAGATTTGGTTTTAGCTGGTAATTTTGAAAAAAGAAGTTATCGGCGAATAATATTTAATATTTTACAATATGCAAGTGATAGTGTGAAATTAAAAATGAAGCATTAGCTGATGAAATAGAAGAAGTAATAAAAAACTTAACTGTTAAACCACAAGTTTCTAAAGAAGTATTACAAAATCATATTATTGAATATATTAAAGCAATAAATTTAGATATTTATTATATATTCTTAGGGTTATTAGAGACATTATCTAATGAGAAACAACTTAAAAATATTCATGATGAGGTAGTTGCAACTTTTTATAATCTATTATTTATTTTACCGGATATGGAAGATGTAGCTATTAAAAATAAATTTCATTTTGCTCATAATATTTCTAATAATTATCGATTATTAGAACAATGTGGTATTTTATCAAGTGAAGATTATTCTAGTCTATGTAATAATTATTGTTATAAAATAGCTTTTGAATATTCTTTAACTATTTTAGGTATATGCGATGAATTTTATAGTGAACAATATTATATTAATCAAGTAAATAATTATCAATGTTTAATTAAAGGAACTTTAATGTTTATGGATATTCCAACGATTGCTCGGTTAAAAAGTGATCTTCAAGAAATTATAGATTGTAAGGAATTTAAAGAGAACTTTAGTAATAATAATTATAGTATTAATCTTATTTTAAATTTGATAGATACTATGTTAAAAGCTAAAGAAAATATGGATGTTAATCTTCTTAGATAAGGTGTTAAATATTGCTTTTTTCTTGCTTAAATATTGAACAAATAAAAAAAACGTGTTACTATTAAATAAATTAGGTGATTGAATATGAAATTTATTAAAAGTATGGTTCCTTATGTAGTTATTATAGTAGTGGTAGTTCTAATAAGAACTTTTTTAGCTACACCAGTTAAAGTTAATGGAGAAAGTATGTATCCAACATTAAAAGGTGGAGAAGTTATGCTTTTAAGTAGAATATCTGATATTAAGAGATATGATATTGTAGTCTTAAAAGTTCCAGAGGAAGATGGCGAATTAATAAAAAGAGTTATTGGTATGCCAGGGGAAAAGATTGAAATCATGGATAGTAAAATTTATATTAATGGAAAAGTAATTGATGATGAATATGGATATGGAGTAACTTATAATATAAATGAAATTACTTTAGGTGATGATGAGTATTTTGTACTTGGCGATAATCGATTAATTTCTCTTGATTCTCGTAAATTTGGACCAATAAAAAAAGAAAATATAAAGGGTACAACTAATTTTATATTATATCCTTTTAAAAGCTTTGGAAAAGTTAGTTCTAATAATTAAATAATTTGGGGAGGTAAGAATGGAAAAAATCGATATAACTAAAGATATAGATTGGCCTAAATTTGATAATTATTGGGCTAGTTTAGAGGAAGATAAAAAAGATTTGATATTAAAGAATGTAGGTAATTTATACAGATATTTTGATAAACAGGTTAAATCTATTCATCCAAAATGGGGTAATAAAAAAAATTGGATGTATCTTCCGAAAATAGTTGATAAAATAGTGGTGGGAACTATGCCTCCAAAGAAATATTGTCATAAATTATATGAAGAATATTATAATTCGAATGAGGCTTTTTTTTATGAGTCTGAAAATAATGAATTTTGGCAATTTTTTAACTTAAAAGATAAAGATAAAAAAATAAAATGGGCAGAAGATAATCATGTCGGCTTTATTGATTTAATTGAAGAATGTGAACATAAAGATGGTAAAGCAGGAGATATTAATTTAAAAAATGAAGTTTTAACTGATTGTTTAAAAGAGATACCTTCATCGGTAGAATTAATATTTACGGGATATGATGTTCCTTATGGAGCGATATATTATTTTAAAAAAGCTTATAAATGTAAATTAACAAATATAGAAATTATAGAAGTATTTGGAGTTAAAATAAAAAAGGCACTGGCAAAAATAGATAATAAAATTTTTAGAATTACAATGTTACCATCACCTTCAAGAAGATGTGCAAAATATTCTTTGAGTGAAAAAGAAAAAGCATATAGATCTATTCTGTTATTAAAAGAGGCTGGAGGCAAATTATGAATAAATGGATAATTGTAACAACACTATGTGATAAAGAAGAAATAGCCAATAAAATAATAGATACATTGCTAGAGAAAAGATTAGTTGCAGGTAGTCAAGTAACTAAAGTTAGTTCTAAATATTGGTGGAATAATAAACTGGAAAATGGTGAGGAATACAAATTAGAATTTAGAACTAAGGCAAGTAAGTTTAAGGAAATCGAGAAAGAAATAAAGAAGATCCATGATTATGATGTCGCGGAAATTTCAAGTTATGAAATTAAGAATGCTAGTAAAGAAATAATAGCTTGGATTAATGATAATGTAAAATAGAAGGAAGGTTTTAAAATGTTAAGGGAAAAGGCAACAACGGATATTAATTGGTATCCAGGACATATGGAAAAAGCTAAAAAATTAATGATTAAAGAATATAAAAATATTGATATGGTTTATGAGTTGATTGATGCTAGAATTCCTAGAAGTTCAAAAATAACTAATATATATGATGTTATTGGATCTAAGCAAAAAATTCTTATTATGACAAAAAAAGATTTAGCTGATAGAGTAATGCTTGATCGTTGGGTTAGGTATTATGAAAATTTAGGAAATAAGGTTTTAGCTTGTGATTTAAATGATGATAGTGATATTAAAAAAATAATTGATACTACTCATGAATTGATGGAAAATATGCAAGATAAAAGAGCAGAAAAAGGGTTAAATAAAAAAGAAGTTAGAGTTTTAGTAGTGGGTATTCCAAATGTAGGTAAATCTACATTAATTAATAAATTAGTTGGAAGAAAAGTAGCGGGAGTAGGAAATGTGCCAGGATTTACTAAAAACTTAACATGGCTTAAAACAAATCATAATATTGTTTTATTAGATACACCAGGAATATTATGGCCAAAGCTAGAGAATGCGGAAGTAGCTCGAAATTTAGCTGCTCTTTCGGCGATTAAAATAGATGTATTTGATGTTAATGAAGTAGCTTATCATATATTAAATAAGTTAAATAAATATTATCCAGATAAATTAAAAGAACGATATGAAATAACTCCTCAAAATGTATTGGATTTAGAAGAAGTATATGATGTTATTGGGAGAAAAATGGGAGCAATTAAAAATAATGAAGTAGATTATGAAAGAGTTAGTACTAAAATAATTAATGATTTAAAAGATGAATATATAAAAGGAATTGTGTTTGATAATGAAATCTAATCTACTAAAATATGAAAAAGAATTATATAAAAATAACATTACTTTAATAGCAGGAGTAGATGAAGCAGGAAGAGGTCCTTTGTGTGGCCCAGTAGTAGCAGGAGCAGTAATTTTACCAGTAAATTATAAATTAGAGGGGTTAACAGATTCTAAGCAATTAAGTGAAAAGAAAAGAGAAGAATATTTTAAAATATTACAAAAAGAAGCAATAAGTATTGGGGTTGGAATAGTTGAAGCTAAAGAAATTGATGAGATAAATATTTTAGAAGCATCAAGAAAAGCTATGTATATAGCCTTAAATAATTTAGAGGTTACACCACAATATATACTTAGTGATGCAATGAGTTTAGATGATATTGATATTCCATCAAGACCAATAATTCATGGAGATGCTTTATCTTTATCGATTGCCGCGGCGAGTGTAGTAGCAAAAGTTACAAGAGATCATATAATGTATGAGTTAGATAAAAAATATCCGGAATATAATTTAAAAAAACATAAAGGATACCCGACGAAAGAACATTTAAATTTAATAAAAAAGTATGGTATTATGGAAGAATATCGTGTATCATATAAACCAGTAAGAGAATTGTTGGAGGAACAGGATGAAAAAAGTATTGAAAATATGGCAAAATAATTTTGGGAGGAACTTTATAATTTTATTTGGAAGTTTTATGATTTTAGAATTAGAATTTAGATTAATTTCCAAGTTAAATTTATTAGAGTACTCTTTTTTAAGAGTTAGTTTAGGAGTAGCAATAATAGCTTTTATTATAGCATTTATAGAAAAAAAATTACCTAATATTGTAGCGAAAATAATAAATTCTTTTTTGATATTTATTGCAAGTATTTATGGAATAGCCGAATTAGGATTTAAGAATTTTTTGGGAGTATTTGCTTCCGTTAGTACTAGTTCTCAAGCTGGGGCAGTACTTTCATATACTAAAGATTTTGTAATGAGTTTTAAATGGTTTTATTATTTATTATTAATTCCATTTATTATAGTATTTATTTATTATATTTTTATTGATAAAAAGATTGTTTTAGATATGCCAAAGAAGAAAAAGGGTAAGAAAAATATTTTATATTTCTTTATATATTTATTTGTACTTAGTTCTTTGATTTTAACTTATATAGGAACATTGGAATTTTCTTTTATGCAAAATAAAACTCAAGTAGAAACAAGTTTAGAATTATTTAAAAAACCAGATAATCCTAGTTTAGCGATTAATGATTTTGGTTATATTTCTTTTGCTTTATTAGATATAAAAGAATATTTCTTTCCTGGGGAAGATCAAAATATTAATGTCTCTTATGATCCAAATTTAATACCTAATACTGATTTAGAAGTAGAACATAAAGAATATATTCCTCATTTAACCGTGGATAATGATTTTTGGAAAGATTTAATTGATAATGAGACTAATAAAAATTATAATGCTTTAAATAAATATTTTATTAGTAAAGATAGTACAATGACTAATGATTATACTGGATTATTTGAAGGAAAAAATTTAATTATAATTATGGCAGAGTCTGGTAGTAATTTAATGCTTAATGAAGAGTTATATCCTAATATTAGTAAATTATATAATGAAGGATGGTCATGGAAAAATTATTATTCACCAAGAAATACTTGTAGTACAGGTAATAATGAAATGAGTGGAATGATTTCGTTATATTCTATTTATAATAATTGTACGGCTAATGTATATCGTAAAAATACTTATTTTGAGAGTATATTTAACTTATTTAATCAAAAAGGTTATAATACAAGCAGTTATCATAATAATTTTGATGAATATTATTATCGAACAACTATTCATAAAAATATGGGAAGTAAAAAGTTTTATAAAGTACAAGATATGGATATTTATTATGGAACAACTTATGGAGATTGGGCAAGTGATGTTGATTTAATGAATTTCTATTTAAAGAGTTTAGACGAAAGGGAAGAAGGACCATTTATGTCATGGATTACAACAGTGACGGCACATCAACCTTATTCTAATTCTAGTACTTATAATGATAAATATTTAGATTTAATGCCTAGTGAATATGCAAAAGATGTTAGAAGATATATGTCAAAATTAAAAACGGTAGATGAAGCAATAGGGGTATTATTAGAAGGCTTAGAAGAAAGAGATATATTAGATGATACAGTTATTGTGTTATATGCAGATCATTATCCTTATGCATTATCAAATAAAAATTTATCTGAAGCTTATGGATATGAAATTAATATAGATAATAATGCGGATCAAGTACCTTTTATTATTTATAATAGTGAATTAACGAATAAAATATATGATGATTATACTAGTTATATCGATATAACTCCAACGATTGCTAATTTATTTAATTTAGATTATGATTCTAGATTATATATGGGACATGATATTTTAAGTGATGATATAGATGATATGGTAATATTCGCGGATGGTTCATGGAAAAACGCAATAGGTTTTTATAGTACAACGACAAATACTATTAATTACTATACATCAAAAGTGTATAGTGATGAAGAATTACTTGGCATAAATGAATTAGTGAGTTTAAAATTAGATATGAGTAGTTTAGCGATTAAAAATAATTATTTTGAATATTTAAAGAAAAAAATGGATAATTATAAGGCCACTTCGGAATAATTAGAAAGGATAACTATTATGAATAATTTAGTAATTGTAGAGTCTCCAGCTAAAAGTAAAACGATTGAAAAATATTTAGGTGGGGATTATAAAGTTGTTTCTAGTAAGGGACATATTAGAGATTTAGCTACAACCGGTAAATATGGATTAGGTATAGATATAGAAGATAATTTTAAACCTAATTATATTGCAATAAAAGGTAAAGCAAAAGATATAGCTAGTTTGAAAAAATTAGCTAAAAGTGCCGATAAAGTAATATTAGCAACCGATCCCGATCGTGAAGGAGAGGCAATATCTTGGCATTTATTTGATGAATTAAAGTTAAATGAAGATAAATATGAAAGAGTAGTATTTAATGAGATAACTAAAGATGTTGTAGTTAATTCAATGAATAATCCTCGAAAAATAGATATGGATTTAGTTAAATCACAAGAAACAAGAAGAATGTTAGATCGAATAATTGGTTTTAGATTAAGTAAATTAATGCAAAGGAAAACTGGGGGTAAAAGTGCAGGACGGGTACAAAGTGTTGCAGTTAAATTAGTGGTAGATAGAGAAAGAGAAATAGAAGCATTTGTTCCAGAAGAATATTGGACGATAGAAGCGGATTTTAAAGATTTTAAAGCAGTTTTAGAAAAATACCATAATAAAAAAGTAGAAATCCATACAGAAGTTCAAGCTAATGAAATTTTAAAAGCATTATCGTTATCATTTAGGATTGCTAATGTAGAAGAAAAAGAAAAGATGAAAGCACCTAAAGATCCTTTTAGAACTTCAACTTTACAACAAATGGCCGCGAATAGACTTAATTTTTCATCTAGTAAAACTATGCAAATTGCTCAAAAATTATATGAAGGTATGAATATTGGAAAAGAAACAGTAGGTTTAATTACTTATATGCGTACAGATTCTACTAGATTAAGTGAAGTATTTGTTAATGATACTAAAAAATACATAAAAGGAAAATATGGCGATGAATACGTAGGAAGTGTTAAAGTAGCTAAAGAACCTAAAGGAGCTCAAGATGCTCATGAAGCTATAAGACCTACTAGTATTATGCGAACTCCAGAGTCTATTAAAGAGTATTTAAGTAATGATGAATATAAGTTATATCGCTTAATTTATATTCGAAGTTTAGCTTATCTTATGAGTAGTGCTAAAACTTTAGCAACCGTTGTTGATTTAGAAAATAATGGTTATTTGTTTAAAGCGACTGGAAGTGTTTTAAAATTTGATGGCTATTTAAAAGTTTATAAAGAGTATGAAGATACTGAAGATACTATTTTACCAGATTTTAAAAATTATCATAGTGATGTAGTTGTAGCAAATAGTATTGATAAATATCAACATTTTACTAAACCGGCACCAAGATATACTGAATCTAGTTTAATTAAAGAAATGGAAGCTTTAGGTATAGGACGTCCTAGTACATATGCGACAATTATGAAAACAATTAAGGATCGAGGATATGTTACACTAGAAGATAAAAAGTTTATACCGACGGATATTGGTTATGAATCTACAGATAAATTACAAGAATTCTTTAGTGATATAGTAAATGTAGAATATACGGCTAATATGGAAAATGAATTAGATCAAATTGCGGAAGATAAGTTAGATAATATTAAAGTATTAAATGACTTTTATACAAAGTTTGCCCCTTTAGTAGAAAAAGCTTTTAAAGAAATGGAGAAAAAAGAACCAGAAAAAACAGGTGAAGTTTGTCCTTTATGTGGAAATGATTTAGTGGTTAGAACTGGTAAATATGGAGAATTTGTTGCTTGTAGTAATTATCCAACTTGCAAATACATTAAGAAGGAAGAAAAAGAAATAGTTTCTTTTGGTAAATGTCCTAAATGTGAACATGATATTGTAAAACGCAAAACTAAAAGAGGTAAAATCTTTTATGGATGCAGTAATTTTCCAAAATGTGATTATGCGACTTGGTATGAGCCAACTAAAGAAATATGTCCTAATTGTCAAAACTTATTAGTTATAAAAAATAAAAATGTGATATGTGAGCAATGTGGCTATGTTAAATAGTCACTTTTTATATACTTGAGGAAATTAGGGTTTTGTGATATATTAATATTATCTATTTCACTTGAGTTAAAAAAGGAGAAAAAATGGCAATTTTAAAAGTAGCAAACTTAAATAAAAGATTTGGCAAAAAGGAAGTATTAAAGGCTGTATCTTTTGAAGTAAATGAAGGGGAAATATTAGCTTTTATAGGTCCTAATGGAGCGGGTAAAACTACCACTATAAAATGTATTTTAGGACTTCAAAAGATAAATGGTGGAGAAATTACAATCAATGGTTTTGATATTAAAAAAGATTTTGTTAGGGCTATTACTAGAGTTGGAGCAATAGTTGAAGCTCCGGATGTTTATATGTATTTATCAGGTATGGATAATTTAAGATTACAAGCAAGTTTATATAAAAATATTACAGATGAAGAAATATATCGCGTTATTAAATTAGTGGGATTAGAAAATAGAATCAATGATAAAGTTAGTAAATATTCTTTAGGTATGCGTCAAAGATTAGGAATTGCAATAGCGTTAATAAACAATCCTAATTTACTAATATTAGATGAACCTACTAATGGGTTAGATCCTGAAGGAATTAAAGATTTAAGAGAATTATTAATAAACTTAGCTAAACAAAGGGTTGGAATATTAATTTCAAGTCATAATTTAAGTGAGTTAGAGAGTTTTTGCAACAAAGTATGTATTATATCAAATGGTTCAATTATTAAAGAAAGTAGTATTGATACTTTAAAAAATTTAAGTGAAGTAAAATATCGAATAAAAATAGATGATACTAAGAAGTTAACTAAATTAAAATTAGAGGGAATTAAAGTAATAGATAATAATTATTTTGAAGTTTATAAAGATGAAGATTGTATTTCAGAATTTATTCGAGTTTTAGTTAATAATAAAATAGATATATATGAAGTGATAAAGGAATCTCTTACTTTAGAAGAAGCATTTATCAATATTGCTGGAGGTAAAAATGTTTAGTTTAATTAAAGCAGAATTTATAAAAATAATTAAGAAAAAAAGTTTTTTAATTGTAACTTTAATTTTTATTTTATATTGCTTATTAACGAATGTTATTTATCAAAATAGCGATATATTAAATGAATATGAAGAAGATATCACCTATTTAGAAGACGAAAATAAATCTTTAGATTTAAGTTTAAAAAAAGATTTAGAAACTTATGTAGCTAATTTAGAAAAAATAGAAGTAGAAAAATATAAAGATGAATATGATAGTAATGTTCAAAAATATTTAATTGAAAGATATTTGGCACCTAAAATAAGTTTATATTTAAATTATAAATATATTTCTTTAGAAGATGCTAAATTAGAAAAAATAGATGAAGAAATAAAAGATATTGAAGAAAAGATAAGAAAAGAGAATTGGGAATATTTTACAAAACTTAATATTGCAAATTATAAGGAAGCATTAAAAGATGATTTAGATACTTCAACAAAAGAGCGATATAATACTTTATTAAAGATGGAAGAATATCGTTTAAATGAAGGGATTGCCTATGATAAAGATAATTATTTACATAATGCTTTAAATGAAATTGCAATAGATATAGCAGAGTATTATAATTTAAAATATGCTAGTAGTTTAACTAAGGAAGAGAAAACAAGATTTGATTATATTACAAAAGAAATGCAAATAAACAAATATATTATTGAACATAAAGTTGATATTAATAATGATCAAAGTTTAAGAGCAGTTCTTAAAAATTTTTCTCAGGAGTTTGATTTATTTATTTTAATTTATATTATAATGATTAGTGGTTCGATTGTTAGCGAAGAATTTAATAAAGGAACGATTAAATCATTACTTACAAGACCTTATAAAAGAAGTACTATTTTAACTAGTAAATTAATTACAGTATTATTATTTATTCCAATAGTGATGGTAATGATGTGCAGTATTGAGATTATTATGGGCGGAATGATTTTTGGTTTTAGTTCACTTAATGTACCTGTAGTGTTATATAGTCATGGCATAATAAAAACATGGAATATTTTTAGATATTTAGTTTTAACTTTATTATGTAATATTCCACTTTATCTAATTTTAGGAGTTATTGCCTTTATGATTAGTACTATTATGGCTTCAACTAGTGCAGCCATTACTATAGCTTTCTTAATATATTTAATTGGTAATGTTATTGCTAATTTAGCTTTAGTTTATAAATTTAAAATATTTAATTATTTAGTTTTCTTACATTGGGATTTTAATTATTTAGTTAATTTAGAAGCTAATCCTTATAATTTTTCAGCGACAACATCTTTAATTGTAGTGGGGGTATATTTGATTGTCATGTTATGTATAACTTATATTTACTTTGATAAAAAAGATGTAAAAAATATTTAATTTGAGATATAATAAATCTAGGTAGTGAGTTAGATGAATATTAAACAAAATTGGTGGATTTTGGTTTTAGTAACGATTGCTTTTATTGGCATTTTAGGAATAGGTTATTTTATGCTTTTTAAAGAAGAGAAAATAGATGAAACTAAAAAAGCAGAAGAGCAAAAGGTTAAAATAAATGAAATAATTGCTCAAGTAAAAGAAGAAAATAAGGATTATTCTTTAGAATATGAATCTAGGCAAATAAAAGAAATAAAAAGTTTAGTATATTTAGTCGAAGATAAATATAAAAATATAATAATTGATACTAAGACAGGAGAATATATATCTTTTGAGGATTTAATAAAAGATCAAGATAAATTTGCAGAAAAGGAACAAGAATTACTAAATTTAAAATATCCTAAATTTATTGCAGATACAATTATTAATGAAAATCCCGCTAAAACTTATTATGTTAAAGATAATGAAGTTATTATATATTATGATAGATTAGAATTTCCATATGAATATAAAGAACAAGTAAGTTTAAAAATTAATTATAATGAAGTAAAAAAATTAATTAAATTTACGCCAGTTTTAGATTCTCAATATGAAAATGAAGATGGATATAATTATGATCCTAATAAAAAAAGTGTCGCTCTTACTTTTGATGATGGACCAACTAAAGTATATAATCATTATTTCTTAGAAGCTTTAGCTAATAATAAAGCACACGCAACATTTTTTATGGTTGGTAATATGATGAAGAGTTGTGAAGAGTGTGTTAAAAATACTTATATGTTTGGGAATGAAATAGGGTCCCATACTTATGAACATATGAATATTAAGAGTAATAGTATAGCTAATTATCAAAATAGTTTAAAAAAGGTAGAAGATATATATACTAGTGTTACTAATGATACTATTAAGTTAGTTAGACCACCATATGGTTCTTATAATAAAACTAATTTACAAAATATTGATGATCCTTTAATATTATGGAATTTAGATACAGAAGATTGGCGCTATCATGATGTTAATCATATAGTTGAATATATTAAAAATAATGTTAGTGATGGTTCAATTATTTTAATGCATGAATTATATGAAACTAGTTATCAAGCTTTAGATGAAATTTTGCCATGGCTTTATGTAAATGGTTATAATGTTGTAAGTGTTTCAGAATTAGCAAAACTTAAAAATAAACCATTAGAGGCCGGACATGCTTATTATAATTTTAAATAAAACCAATATCTTCATCGGGTCCACCACGATTGATTTCTCCAATTAAGGCTAGTGCTCCCGCGACTAAAAAGAGAAGTGCAGATATAAGTCCAATATGGACATTTAGTACTTCTTTTCTTGTGGCATCTTTTCTTAAAGTAGCAACATCTTCATAATTTAAAAGGACAAAATAAAGATAAATAAAAAAAGCTACACTAAAAATAGTAATATTGAGCACTTTAAATTTTTTTTGATTACTACTATTACCAGTAAGTAAATAATTCTTTTCATAATTATTAGACATTAAAGCACCAATAACGATAAAAAAATATATTAACCAAATTAAATCTTCATTTTTTAATCTCTTTAATTTTTCCCCAATATTCATATTAGATTATATTTTTAGAAATAAATATTTATGTTAAAAGAAGTTTTTAAAAAATTAGCAGTTATATATTGACAAGTGCTAAGCATAATATTATAATGATATTAGCACTGAAGATGTAATAGTGCTAATAAGGTGATGAAATGGACGAAAGACAAAGAAACATCTTAAAAGAAATAGTAGAAGGCTATATAAAAGAAGCTAGACCTATTGGTTCAAAGCATTTATGTAACAAGTTTAATTGTTCTAGTGCCACGATTAGAAATGAAATGGCAGCCTTAGAAAAATTAGGACTACTTGAGAAAAATCATATTTCTAGTGGAAGAATTCCTAGTGAAGCTGGTTACAAATATTATGTAGAAAATTTAATGAAACCTAAGGAATTAACTGGAGAAGATATGCTAAAATTACAAACTATTTTTTCTAATAAAAATTTAGTTGTAAGTGATGCGATTGAAGAATGTTTAGAGATTATTAGTGATATTACGCATTATACTAGTATTGCTTTAGGTAAAGAATCTAATGAAAATAATTTAAGACAAATATCAATTATTCCTTTAGAAGATGAACAAATTGTAGCTTTAGTTTGTACAGATAAAGGAATTGTTAAAAATAAGCAATTTACTATTCCTAAAGGTATTAATATTGTAGAAATAGTAAAAACTAGTGAAATAATTAATAAAATGTTAGTGGGTACACCAATATCGCAAATTTCAGAAAGACTAGAATATGAAATCAAACCAATTATTTCACAACAAATAAAGCAATATGAAACAATATATGATATTTTTTATAATGCTTTTAATGATTTTGTTAGTTCTAAAGAAAATTTTCATGTGGTAGGAAAAGCTAAAATGCTACAACAACCAGAATATAATGATTCTAAGGAAATTAAAAATCTAATTACTAAATTAGAAGATGAAGAAGCCATTAGAAAAATTGAAAAAAATGATGATGCTAAAGATATTAGTATTTATATAGGTAAAGAAACAGAATTTGATGATAATGTTACAATTATTAAAACTAATTATTCTTTAGGAGGAGAAAAAGGTACTATTGCAATAGTAGGGCCAAAGCGAATGGAATATGACCGAGTTGTAGGTTTATTAAATATTCTAAATAAATGGCTAGAGGAAAAAGGTGAATAAATGGAAGATAATACAGTAAAACAAGATGAAGTAAAAAACGAAAAAGAAAAGTCTTTCGAGCAAAAGGCCGAAGATACTAATAAGAAAAATAAGCATAAAAAGATTTCCCATGAAAAAGATGAGTTATTAAAAGCTAATTTAGAACTTAAAGAAAAAGTTTTAAGAATTAGTGCGGAAATGCAAAATATGCGTAAAAGATATGATTTAGATATGGCAAACTTCTATAAATACGAAGGCTTTGAATTAATTGAAAAATTATTACCAGTTATTGATAATTTTGAGAGAGCTATGGCAATTAAAATAGAGGGGGCAGATAAATATTTATCAGGGTTTAAAATGATATATGAAAATTTGCTAGATATTTTAAAAGCTAAAGGTGTAGTAGAAATAGAAGTTGTTAATAAAGAATTTGATCCTAATATTATGCATGCAGTAATGACTGAAAAACATGATGATATAGATAATAATATAGTTTTAGAATGTATGCAAAAAGGATATATGTATAATGATAGATTAATTAGACCGGCGATGGTTAAAGTAAATGAAAAAGAAAATAACTAAGAAAGTCTAAAAACCTATGGAGAAAAAACTTATTAAATTGAAAGGAAATGATATAAATGAGTAAAATTATAGGTATTGATTTAGGTACAACAAATAGTTGTGTTGCTGTCCTAGAAGGTGGAGAGCCAAAAGTTATTCCAAATAGTGAAGGAGCTAGAACTACTCCTAGTGTAGTAGCATTTAAAGGCGATGAAGAAATGGTTGGGCAAATAGCTCGTAACCAAGCCGTAACAAATGCTAAAAATACTATTTCTTCAATTAAAAGAAAAATGGGTACTGCAGAAAAAGTAGAAGCTAATGGTAAAAAATATACACCAGAAGAAATTAGTGCTAAAATTCTTAGCAAATTAAAAAAAGATGCGGAAAGCTATTTAGGAGAAAAAGTAACTAAAGCGGTTATTACAGTTCCAGCATATTTCAACGATGCCGAAAGACAAGCAACTAAGAATGCTGGTAAAATTGCTGGCTTAGAAGTTGAAAGAATTATAAATGAACCTACAGCGGCGGCTTTAGCTTATGGACTTGATAAACAAGATAAATTACAAACTATTTTAGTTTATGATTTAGGTGGTGGAACATTCGATGTTTCTATTCTTGAACTTGGTGATGGTGTTTTTGAAGTAAAAGCTACTGCTGGTAACAATCGCTTAGGTGGCGATGACTTTGATAAAAGAATTATGGATTATCTAGTTTCAGAGTTCAAAAAAGAAAATGGCATTGATTTATCTAAAGATAATATGGCAATGCAAAGAATTAAAGATGCAGCTGAAAAAGCTAAAAAAGATTTATCAGGTATGACTAATGCTTCAATTAGTTTACCATTTATTGCCCAAAATGATGAAGGACCTTTACATTTCGAAACTTCTTTATCAAAAGCTAAATTTGAAGATTTATGCCGTGATTTATTTGATTCAACACTTGAACCAGTTCATAAAGCTTTAAAAGATGCTAAGTTAACAGCAAAAGATATTGATAAAGTAATATTAGTTGGAGGATCTACTCGTATTCCTTACATTCAAGATTTAGTTAAAAAAGAACTTGGACAAGAACCTAATAAGAGTGTTAATCCTGATGAAGTAGTAGCTATGGGAGCCGCTATTCAAGGTGGAGTTTTAACAGGAGAAGTTGAAGATATTGTTTTACTTGATGTTACACCACTTTCTTTAGGACTTGAAACTTTAGGAAATGTTATGACCGTATTAATTCCAAGAAATACAACTATTCCAACAAGTAAATCACAAGTATTCTCTACCGCTGCAGATAATCAACCGGCAGTAGATATTCATGTTTTACAAGGTGAAAGACCTATGGCTTATGATAATAAAACTTTAGGTAACTTCCAACTTACAAATATACCTCCTGCTCCAAGAGGAGTGCCACAAATCGAAGTTAAATTTGATATTGATGCGAATGGTATTGTTAATGTAACAGCAAAAGATTTAGGTACTAATAAAGAGCAATCAATTACAATTACTTCTTCAACTAATTTAACTGATGAAGAAATTGATAAGATGATGAAAGAAGCTGAGGCTAATAAAGAAGCTGATGAGAAGAGAAAAGCTGAAGCTGAGGTACGTAATGAAGCTGATAGTATGGTATTTGCTACAGAAAAAGCTTTAAAAGATTTAGGCGATAAAGTAGACGAAAAAGATAAAAAAGAAGCTGAAGAAAAAATGGAAGAACTTAAAAAAGCTCTTGAAGGAACAGATACTGAAGAAATAAAGAAGAAAACAGAAAGCTTAAATGAAGTAGCAATGCGTTTAGCAACAAAAGTTTATGAACAAGCAGCTAAAGAACAACAAGCAACAAGTGAAAATGCTGATGAAGCTAAAGATGATAATAAAAAAGATGATGTAGAAGAAGCTAATTATGAAGAAAAGTAAGATAAAGTTCTAGGTGACTAGAACTTATCTTTGTGAAAAAAATAAATAGAAGGATATTATATATGGGAAAGAAAAGAAATGAGTATACTGATAATTTAAAGTGGAATGTTAATGATATTTATGCAACTAAACAAGATTATGAAAGAGAATATAAAAAATTAGAAGATAATTTAAAAGAATATGAAAAATATCAGGGTCATATTTTAGATAGTGCAAATAATTTATATGAATTATTGAAATTTGATACTAATTTTAGTGAAGCGTTAGAAAAAATATATGTATATGCTCATTTACAAAATGATCAAGATACAACTGATACAGAATTTCAAACGATGTTTGGAAAAACATATAAATTATATGAAAAGTATGTAGCAACAACATCTTTTATTACTCCAGAAATCTTAAAAAGTGATTATAATTTAATTTTAAAATATATTGAAGAAGAACCTAGATTAAAAGAATTTGAAAGAAGTTTAAAAGAAATATTTAAGTATAAAAAATATACATTAAGTGCTAAAGAAGAAAATTTACTTTCAAATATGGTTAGTGTTTTTAAAACTCCCGATGATGTATATTCATTACTTAGTGATGCTGATTTAGAATTTGGAACAATAAGAAATGAAAATAATAAAAAAGAAGAATTAACTGAAAAAAGTTATAGAAAGTTTATTGAATCAAATAATAGAAGAGTAAGAAAACAAGCTTTTACTAAATTATTAACTACTTATAGTAAATTTAAAAATACTTATGCGGCTTTATTAATGGCTGAGGCTAAAAATTCAAATAAAGTTGCTAGTATTAGAGGCTATGATAGCTCTTTACATGCTTCTTTATATCAAAATGATATACCAGTAGAAATATATGATAATTTAATAAGTGTAGTTAAAAAAAATATTAAGCCTTTATCAAAATTTTGGAAATTAAAAAAACAAATGTTGGGAGTTTCTACTTTACATTTATATGATACTTATGCCCCAATAACTAAAGAAATAAATCAAAAATATACAGAAGATGAAGCACGTGATTTATTATATAAAGCTTTAGCTGTTTTAGGTGATGATTATATAAATGATTTAAAAAAGGCTTTTGAGGAACGTTGGATTGATTTTTGCCCAAATGATGGAAAAAGAAATGGGGCTTATTGTACTAATGCTTATAGTGTTCATCCTTATGTTTTATTAAGTTTTGATGGTTCTTTAAACAATGTTTCTACTTTAGCTCATGAACTTGGACATGCAATGCATTACTATTATGCGAGCAAAAATCAACATTATCAAGACTATGGTTACTCAATTTTTGTAGCGGAAGTAGCTAGTCAAGTAAATCAAATTTTATTAAGTAAGTATTTGATTGCTAATTCAAAAAATAAAGAAGAAATTAAGTATTTAATAGATGATTTAATTCAAGATTTTAAATCAACTATATATCGTCAAACAATGTTTGCAGAATTTGAAAAGATTATCCATGAAGAAGATGAGGCAGGCAATGTTTTAACTCATGAAGATTTATGTAATATATATTATAAATTGAATAAAGAGTATTTTGGAAAAAATATTGTAGTGGACGATATTATTAAATACGAATGGGAAAGAATACCACATTTCTATATGAATTTTTATGTTTATCAATATGCAACAGCTTATGCGGCAGCGATTAAAATAGCTATGGATATATTAAATGGTAAACAAAATGCTAAAGAAAATTATTTAGAGTTTTTAAAACTAGGATGTACCAAAACACCGATTGATTCTTTAAAAGTTGCGGGTGTAGATATGTTAAAGCCAGAAGCTTTAGAAGATGCTTTTGTTTATTTTAATAATTTAGTTTTAGAACTTGAAAAATTAAATAGCTAGAGGTGATAATATGGATAAAAAAGATTATTATGAGGTTTTAGGCGTTTCTAAAACAGCTAGTGATGAAGAAATAAAACGAGCTTTTAGAAAATTAGCTAAACAATATCATCCAGATAATAAACAAACTGGGGATGAAACCAAATTTAAAGAAGTTGGAGAAGCCTATGCCATACTTTCTGATCCAGCTAAAAGAAAACAATATGATCAATTTGGTCATCAAGCTTTTACGAATAATGGTGGAGCAGGTTTTAGTGGCTTTAGCGCGGATGATATTGATTTAGGCGATATATTCAGTGATTTATTTGGAGGTTCTTTCGGCGGTTTTAGTAGTGGCTTTAACTTTGGTGGGGCTACTCGGAGTTCAAGTAAAAGACCAAGAAAAGGCGAAGATAGTTTAGTTGTTGTTCGTTTATCTTTTGAAGAAGCAGCTTTTGGCTGTAAAAAAACTATATCTTTAGATCTTAATGATGTTTGTGATGCTTGTCATGGAGTCGGCGGCTTTAAACAAACTACTTGTAAAACTTGTGGAGGAAGCGGACATATAATAAGTGAACAAAGATCGTTATTTGGCGTTTTTCAAA
Source organism: uncultured Bacilli bacterium (assembly GCA_947632455.1). Lineage (GTDB taxonomy): Bacteria > Bacillota_I > Bacilli_A > RF39 > UBA660 > Caccenecus. Next base: position 24,913 of record CANRPK010000001.1, on the reverse strand, counting down.
CTCAAACAACATGTAATGCCTGCGGAGGCTCTGGGGTAGTATTCCAAGAAGAGTGCAGCAAATGTCGTGGAACTGGTAATGTAAGAGCTAAAAAGAATATTGAAGTTACTATTCCTGAGGGAGTAGATACTGGATATCAATTAAGAATTAGCGGTAAAGGTTCAGCGGGTTCTAATGGGGGACCTAATGGTGATGTTTATTTAGAATTTAAAGTGGGAGACCATGAAATTTTTACACGAGAAGAAGAAGATATATATTTACACGTTCCTTTAACAATTACAGAAGCAATATTTGGTTGTAAAAAGGAAATTCCTACGCTTACTGGTAATGTAATTTTAGAAGTAAAACCGGGAACTAATTCTAATGACAAAGTTAAATTAAAGAATAAAGGAATTAAAAAAGTTAATGCGATTGGTCGGGGAAATATGTATGTAATATATGATGTTATTACTCCTTCTAAATTATCACTTACCCAAAAGAAATTATTAAAAGAATTAAGTGAAACATCTTTAAATGATGAACCGGCTTTTAAAACTTTTAAAAAATATTTATAAGCATCGATTGATGCTTTTTTTAGTAAAGTTAATGTTAATAAATTGACAATTAAGATAAATATTTATATACTTAAAATATAAAGGGGCTTGCTTATGCGAAGAAAATACAAAAGAATATTATATTTTATTGCTTTTTTAATTCTAGCGTGTGTAGTTTTAGGCGTTAGTTATCTTTTTTATGATCATGTTATTAATGTGGGAACTGAAGTGGAAATTGTAGAAGAGTTATCAATTAATTATATTGATGGAAAAATGATTGATGATAATAGAGCTTATACTTTTTCAATAACTAATAATAGTGCTAATGATGTTTATTATGATATTGTTATGGAAAATTTAAAAAATTATGATTCTAAAGTAGGTTTTAATTTAGTTAGTACTGATGGAAATATAGATATTAGTAATACTTTAAATAGAAACACTAATGTACTTGTTGGTAATCTTTTAATACCAAAAGGAGCAACGCAAAATTTTACGTTTGCATTATTTAATAATAAAATGACTTCTTTTAAATTAACAATTAGAAAAACTACTGATTCTAAAGAATATTTTTATATGACTTTATTAGAAAATAATCCAGTAGGTAAAGATACTTTAACAAAAATTGGTGATGAAGTAGCCGTGGGAAATGAAGGTTTAATTGAGGATTTTGATGATTTAGGTAATACTTATTATTTTAGAGGTAATATTGCAAATAATTATGTTAAATTTGCAGATAATATATGGCGAATAGTAAGAATAAATGGTGATGGTACAGTTAAGATGATATTAAATTCTTCAACTGGTGAGCTTACTAGTTTTAATGATACACTTGAAGGTTCAGAAGATATTGAAAATACCAGTATAATTAAAGCTTTAAATGTTTATTATGAGATTTATTTACAAAATTATGATAATTATATTGCTGCTCATAAATTTTGTATTGATTCTTTAAATAATGGAGCTACTAATAAAATATATAATGCTTATAATCGAATAGTAACAGATAAAATTCCAACTTTTAATTGCCTTGGTAGCTCTTATAGTAGTAAAATAGGATTATTAAGCGCAGATGAAGCAATATATGCTGGAGCTAGTACAGGGGAAGAAAATAAAAAATATTATTTATATAATGCTGATTTAGATAATGTTTGGTGGACTTCTACTTTAGCTTTAGCATCAGAAACAGATTTTAAACCTTTTGCTATTAATACTGATGGAAGAGTAGTTAGCAATGTTTCAGGTTTATTATTCCGACATTTAAGACCAGTTATTAGTCTTAACCGCAAAGTAACTGTAACAGGTGATGGATCTATAGAAAATCCATATATCCCAACCTTAGAACAATAATTGTAAATACTTTGCCAATAAGATGTAAATGTTTTATTAGGGCTTTTCTCTCAAATGTTTTTTTGATAAAATAAAGATGTGGTGATATACATGAATCTACTTAATGATGCAATTAGTTTTTTACAGACATTATCATTTGTTGATGTTGTATTCTTTGTAGCGGTTTTAGTATTAATGTTACTAATTATAACGCTAATTTATTTTATAAATGAAAATAAAGATAATTCTAGTTTGGATATTATATATGAAGAAAAGCCTACTCAAACAACAGAAGTAGATGATTTAAAGGCTATTACTGAGGCATTAGAAAATGCGGAACCTAGTAATATTAATTTAAATGAATATGAAGAAGAACAAGAAGAAAAAGCAATAATTAGTTATGAAGAATTATTAAAACATCGTAATGATTTTGCTTTAAATTATAGTGAAGAAGAAAATTTAGCTGATGATTTAACTGTTAAGAAAGTAGATTTAGATAATTTAGTAAATAAAGAGGTAACTATTAAACCAAATTTAAATGTAACAGTTATTTCTTATGAAAAAGAAGAAGCTTTTTTAGAAGCACTTAAAACTTTGCAACAAAATCTTAATTAATTTAGATGGGGGTAATTTAAATGAAATTTAAAATAATAACTTTAGGATGTAAAGTTAATTCTTATGAAAGTGAATATATTAGAGAACAATTATTAAAAAATAATTATATATTAGATGAAGAAACACCAGATATTATTATAATTAATACTTGTACTGTAACTAATACAGCAGATAATAAATCTTTAAAAACTATTAGAAGAGAAAGAAGAGAATATCCTAATAGTGTTTTAGTTGTGTGTGGTTGTAGTTCGCAAAATAATCCAGAGAAATATCAAAATTTAGGTATTGATATTTTACTTGGTAACAGACAAAAAAGTATGATTGTAGATATTATCGAAGAATACTTAGAAACTAAACAAAAATATGAATATTTTACAAGAGAAAGAAAACTAGATTTTGAAAATATGAATATTCAAAATTTTGATACTCATACTAGAGCATTTATTAAAATTCAAGATGGATGTGATAATTTTTGCTCTTATTGTATAATTCCTTATGTAAGAGGTTCTATTAGAAGTAAAGACTTTAATTTAGTAATAGAGGAAGCAAAAGATTTAGTGGCAAAGGGCCATAAAGAGTTAGTTTTAACGGGAATACATACAGGATCATACAATTCTTTGGGACATGATTTAAGCGATTTAATTTTGGAGTTAGCTAAAATAGAAGATTTAAAACGAATTAGAATATCGAGTATAGAGATTACAGAGTTAAATGGCAAATTTATGAATGTATTAAAAACTTGTGATAAAATTGCTAACCATTTACATATTCCTCTTCAAAGTGGTAGTGAGAATGTTTTAAAGAGAATGAATAGAAAATATGATAAAGCATTTTTTGCTAAAAAAATTGCCGAAATTAGAGATATTAGAAAAGATATAGCTATTACAACTGATATAATAGTGGGGCATCCATATGAGACTGATGAAGATTTTTTAGAGTGTTTAGAGTTTTCACAAAAATTAAAGTTTGCTAAAATTCATGTTTTTCCATATTCTATGCGAAATGGAACTGCCGCGGCTTTAATGCCTCAAGTAGATAATAATATTAAAAAACAAAGAGTAAATAAATTATTAGCTCTTTCAGATAATTTAGAATTAGAATATGCGAAAAAGTTTTTAAATACGAAAATGGAAGTGCTTACAGAAGAATTTGAGGATAATTATATTGTGGGACATACAAGCAATTATTTAAAAGTATATATATCTCGAGATTGTATGTTAAATACTTTTTATGAAGTACAAATAGTTAAGATTGAAAATAAAAAAATATTTGCAGATGTAATTACTTGCAGGAATGAAGAAATAAGTTTATAATAAGAAGGGTGATATTATGAATGCTTCACTTTTTAATAGTGATATTAAAGTTTTATTAAAAGAGGCTAGCAAATTAAATTTAGGGGAGACTAAAGAAGGGACTTTATATGATTATGTAGTGGAGAATGGAAGTTCTAATTCTAAGATTATTGCTCATTTTTCAGAAGATAAAAAGAATGCTGATGCTCAAATAATTGATATAAGAGGATTTTATAATGGAAATGGCGAGAATAATAAGCATACTATTAAAGGAAATGCTAATATTGCTCGTTTTTCTAAAGGAAATAGTTATTTAATTAAAAGAGATTTTTGGGATGTAATAAGTCATATTCCAGAATATTTAAAATTAAATATGTTAAATAGAGAAATGCCAGGAATGGAATTTCATTTTGATAAATTAGGAAGAGTATTCTTTTATGGAGTAACGGGGAATATTTATTATATAAATTCTACAAAAACTGGTTGTATTAATCAAGCAGGAGAATATGGAGATTTAATTAAAGATGAGCAAGGGTATTTAGTTGATTTAATATTAAATAGTCATGTAGATGATTTTGATTATTTATATATAATTCCTGAAAAATATAATATAATGGAGAATAATGATATTAGACATCTTTAAGTAGGAGTAAAAATGAATTACATCAAAGGTAAAATCAGAAATATAATTTATCAGAATAAAGAAAGCGGCTTTGTAGTGGCTGTTTTTCGCGTTAAAGAGACTAATGATAAAAAAATGAAAGAATATATCAATAAAACAGTGACTATCACGGGTAATTTTTTAGATATTAATACAGAAGAAAATTATATTTTAAAAGGTGAACCTTTGAAACATGAGAGATTTGGTTTTCAATACAAAGTAAATAGTTATGAAAAAGAAGAATTAACTAGTATGGATGCAGTTAAAGAATTCTTAACTAGTTCTTTAATTAAAGGATGTGGAGCAAAGACCGCGGATAAAATTGTTAAAACTTTAGGATTAGATGCCATAAATAAAATTAAAGATGATGCTAGTATTTTAATTACAGAGGTTGGTATTAATGAAGCTAAAGCGCGAACTATTAGAAATTCTATATTGGAATATTCCGCCGCGGATGATTGTTTAATAAAACTTAAAGAGTTAGGTTTTTCAATTCCAGAAGCTACGAAAATATATAAAAAATATCAAGAGGGTACAAAATATATAATTGAAGCTAATTTATATGTTTTAACAGAAATATTAGATTTTGCTAAAGTAGATAGTATTTATTGTAAAACACATGCTTTAGATGATCAAATAAGAATTAAAGCTTGTATGTTAGAAGCAATGAAGCGTTTAAGTTTTAATAATGGGGATACATATTATTATAGAGAAGAAATAAAAGACGCTTTAACTAAAGAATTTAATATCATTTTAAATGATGATGATTTTGATGAAGCTTTTTATACGTTAGAGACAGAAAATAAAGTAGTATTAGAAAATAATTTATATTATTTAACAGAATTTTATGAAGCTGAAGAAGATGTAGTAAATAATTTATATGATATGCAAAATGATAATGCTTCACCTATATATGATTTTGACGAAGAAATAAATGAATTAGAAAAAGAAACTAATTTTAGATATAATGTTGATCAAAAAAATGCAATTAGAAAAGCTTTGGAAAATAAGATAACTATTATATCTGGGGGACCTGGAACAGGTAAAACAACAATTATTAATGCGATTGTAAAATTATATATAAAAACTCATAATTTTTCTCCAATGGAAGCTTTAGCAAATATAGCTTTAATAGCTCCGACAGGAAGAGCAAGTAAAAAGATGAGTATGGCTACAGGAATGCCAGCGATGACTATTCATCGTTATTTAAAATGGAATAAAGATACTAATAATTTTGGAATTAATGAATATCATAAATCTACAGAAAATTTAATAATTGTCGATGAAATGAGTATGATTGATATTAGTTTATTTGATGCTTTATTAAAGGGAATTAAGAGTGGAGTACAATTAATTATGGTTGGAGATGTATTTCAACTTCCTAGTGTAGGTCCTGGATTAATTTTAAGTGATTTAATAGCGAGTGATCTATTTACTTTTTGTCCGTTAGAGAAAATTTATCGACAAAGTGAAAATTCTTATATACCTTATTTAGCATTAGAAATAAAAAAGAAAGATTTAGCTCTAGATTTTACAATGCAAAAAGATGATTATAACTTTTTAAAAGTAGATAGTAAATATATTAAAGATATGATTAAAAAGATTTGTCTTATGAGTAAGTCTAAAGGATTAAATGAAAATGATATTCAAGTATTAGCTCCTATGTATAAGGGAGAAAATGGAATAGATAATTTAAATATAATTTTACAAGAATTATTTAATCCACCAGAAAATAATAAAGAAGAAATAGTAATTGGAGAGATTATATACCGAGAAAAAGACAAAGTATTACAATTACAAAATAATCCTGATTGTAATGTTTTTAATGGAGATATAGGTTATATATATAAAATAAATAAAAAAGGTGGTAAAAAGGATACAATAATTATTGATTTTGAAGGCAATAAAGTAGAATATACAAAAGAGGATATGTATCAAGTAAAACATGCTTATGCGATTACAATTCATAAAAGTCAGGGAAGTGAGTTTCCACATGTAATTCTACCTATTACAAAGAGTTATTATAAAATGCTTTATAATAAACTTATATATACTGGCGTTTCAAGAGCAAAGAAAAGTTTAATAGTTATTGGAGAAATTAATGCCTTTTTAATGGCAGTTAATAATGATTATGCATCTACTAGAAAAACAATGCTTAAAGATAAATTAATGAATAAATTTCTGAATAATAGTTAATAATATAACTAGAGGTGGAAATATGAAAAAAATGATGGCATGTAGTTTAATTGCTATGGCCGCAGGGGCAGGAATGATGGCTTATGCATTAAATGATAAGAAAACTAAAAATAAAACAGCTAAATTTATAAATAATGCAATGGATATGGCTAATGAGAAAATAAATGCAATGAAATAATAATTTTAATATATTTTCAAGGTAATTATGACTATAGATATATAGTCTTTTTTAATGCTTATAAGCTTGTTTTGGGATTATTTATATGTGATGATTTAACAAAAAATCAGTTATCTTTTTTACAAAAATTAAATTATTTAAAATAAATAAAGATTAGTTGGTATTTTCTAATAAATGATCCGCGGATATATTATATTTTTTACATATTTCATATAAAAAAGATGTAGTTATTAAATATCTGCCACTTTCATAATTAGCTATTACTGAATGATTAGTATTTAATACTTCGGCTAATTTAGCTTGAGTTATTTTATTGGTTTGGCGAAATTTTTTTAAGTTTTTACCAAAAATTGATTTATTTATAGTTATAGGGTTACCTATACTTTTTTTATTTGTAAAATTAAATATATAATCTAATGATACTTTATAATAGTTGCATAAGGCAATTAGTCTTTCTAAAGGTATGATTTTTTCTTGGGTTTCGTAATGATTATAGGTAATTCTAGCAACATTTAAAACATCTGCGATGTCTTGTTGATTTAAGTTTAAATTTGTTCTTAGTTCCTTTAGTTTTGTACCATAATTCATATATATCACCAAATATATTGTCTCATTTATTGTTCTAACTTAAAATTTAGTGGTCCTAAATACAACATTTTTCTTGACTTTAATGATAACAGATATTATAATTTAAATATAAATTAGGAATTTCTAATAATATTGATAATGGAAAGGGAATAAGAGCAATGAAATTAGAAAAATTGGAGGATAATACCTCCAAAGTAAAGGGAGTAATAATAGGGATATTACTAACTATAGGTTTAGTAATATTAATAAACTATATAACGAGTTTAGCAAGATATAGAAATACAGAGAGTATAGAACTAGCAAGTGGCAATATAAGTTATAATAAAGCAGATTTAAATATAATCGCCATGTATCAAGAAAAAGATGATAGTACTAAAGAAGAAAAAGAATATGTAAGTATAAATAAAATACCAACAGTTGGATATAAACTAAGTGAAGATAGTTATTGTGAAGTAAATGGAGAACCAATAGAAGAAGTAGAGATAGAATATTTAAATAGTGAAATAAATATATCTCACTTAACAGAAAAAGGAACAAAGTGTTATATCTATTTTGATAGTCTAGCAAGAGAAATGTTAGGTAAATTAGAAACTTCAAAAGGAAGTAAATATACCATAGATGCAATGCCAAGTCCAATAACAGGACCATATGATGAAAATACAGAAAATCCCGAAGGAAAAGAAAAATTATATACCAGTCCAGATAATTATGGAACAAGTTATGTATTTAGAGGAAATAATAATGATGTAAATAACTGGGTAACATTTGCTAATCATACATGGCGAATAATCAGAATAAATGGAGATGGCACATTAAGAATGATATTTCAATGTGCGACATCAAATTGTGAAATAACTGAAGGAAAAGAAACAAATGCTGTTAGTAGCACTATTTATAAGTCAAAGCCATATGATGACAATACATATGTTGGCTATTATTATGGTGAAGCTGGACAAGATACATATGAAGCAACTCATACTAATTCACATCCGAGTGATGTGGCTGAAGCAGTAAATAATTGGTATAGTGGAACAGGAGCAATGACTAGTTATACTAATTACTTAGATGGAAATACAGGATTTTGCAATGATCGAGTAGTAGTTAAAGATGTTTGGAGTGGCCTAAGTGGAAACGGAACTGGAAAAACAGCAACAGGATATGCGCCAGCGGCAAGATTAATTCCAAGTGGCGGATGGAGAAAAAAACAATATCCAACATTAAAGTGTGGAGTAAAAATGCCAGAAATAAATCCAACAAATGATGCCGGATTTAGTAATTTTGATGAAATAGATCCTATAGCTTTAGCGAGAGATCTGTTTACAATAGATGGATCAAATAATGGAAATGGAAAACTTCCTGTTCCAGCGGCTTTAATTACTAGTGATGAAGTTGTTATGGTTGGAGGCTTTGGAGGAACAAAAGCAACAAATTATTGGTTATATACAGGCTATTATCATTGGACAATGTCACCATTTATGTATGATGCTAATAATAATTGGGCTACTATGTTTGATGCAAATGAAGATGGTAATCTTCCACCTGCTGGTGTGTATCATGATAATCTTGGTGTACGTCCCGTAATTAATTTGAAGGCTGATATTGAATTTAGTGGAGGAAATGGTAAATCTGATAATCCATTCGTAGTAAAAACAAACATATAAAAAACTTGCCTATGCGTCTTCTTCTTATTCTAAGTATAGGCAAGATTTATCATTGGTAGGAGTAATTCCTACTTTTTGTTTATTAAAAAATCAATTAATATTTGAGGATTTTCATTATTTATTATAATATTATAAATAGTATTTATTAATGGGCTTTTTATATTTCTAATTTTTAATAAATTTTGAAAGGATATAAGGGTATAATATCCTTCAGTAGTATTGTTATTCAAGTATTCGTTTAATTCTTCTTTAGAGGCTTTTTTACCTATTAAAAAACCATATTTATAATTTCTACTTTTAGATGAATTAGCTGTAAGGATTAAATCCCCAACTCCCGCGGCAGTTAAAATAGTGTTAGGATTACATTTTAGTTTAATTAAAAGATCTTGAATAGAACTAAGAGCTTCAGTTAGAAAAAAGGCTCTAGTTGATTCATTATAACCTAAGCCATCTAACATTCCTGAGGCAATCGCTATAACATTTTTAATACTACCACATATTTGAGTACCATATATATCTTGATTAAATTTAAGATTTAAATTATTATTAGAAAGGGCTATATCAATTAATTTTGAAGCTTTTTTACTAGTTGATGATACACATAGAGTACATGGGGCTTTATTAATTAAATCTATAGCAAATGTAGGACCAGATATTACGGCGATATGTTTAGTTTTTAAAATAGATTGAATGATGTCTGATAAAAAAACTGGATTATCATTTTCTATTCCTTTACTAGCAATACAAATAGGGATGGATGGTTGATAATAATCTTTAATATTATTACATATTTCTTTGACATATTTAGCGGAAGTTCCTATAATAATTAAATCAGCATCTTTAATACTATCTTGAATATTATTAGTAAGTTTAATATTAGAAGGTAAAGATACATCAGTTAAAGGATTTAAACTATGAGTTTTTGGATATTGATTAACTAAATCTTTATTTTCAGACCACATAGTTATTTGATAATCATTAGAAATATTTAAAGCTAAAGCTATACTATATATTCCTGTACCAATTATACTTATATTCATTTTATATTCCTCATTTCATCGTATATTTTATTTATATTAGCTTCATATTTATTATTTTTGCGATGATAATAAACTTTATTTTGCAAACTTTTAGGCATATATTCTTGGGGATAATAATCATTTTTATAATTATGGGGATAAATATAGTCATTTGACGGATTTATTAAGTGCCTAGGTATTTCTCCAGATATACCTTTATTAATATCATTTATGGCCTCGTTAATGGCTAAATAAGCACTATTACTTTTAGGAGATAGAGCCATTTCTGTTACAACTGTTCCTAAAGGGATAATAGCTTCCGGTAAGCCAACTAATTCAGCCGCGTGGATAGCAGCCATAACTTTAGGACCCATACCGGGGTTAGCAAGACCTATATCTTCATAAGCAATAACACTCATTCTTCGATAAATACTATCTAAATCACCGGCGACTAAAAGTCTAGCTAAATAATGCAAGGAAGCATCAACATCACTACCACGGATAGATTTTTGAAAAGCACTTAATACTTGGTAATGACCATCAGCATCTTTATCATGAAAAAAAACGGCTTTATTATTTATTTTTTTAACATCATCAATCGTTATATTATGATCGTTACTTGAATAATAGCAAACTTCTAATAAATTTAGAGCACTACGAAAATCTCCTGAACTTAAAGTAGCTATATGAGATAGGGTATCATCATCAATTTTAATATCGGGCAATTCTATTTCAGCTTTTTTTAAACCTTCAATAATATCATTAGTAGTTAATTCTTTTAATTCATATATTTGACATCTACTACGGATAGCAGGATTAATTTTATGATAAGGATTAGAAGTAGTTAGGCCTATTAAAATAATTAAACCAGATTCAATATGGGGTAATAAAATATCTTGTTGAGCTTTATTCATGCGATGAATTTCATCTATTACTAAAATCATTTCTCCATACATTTTAGCTTCTTCGATTGCAATTTCAAAATCAGCTTTATTATTAGTAGTTGCATTTAAAAATTTAGATTTAATATTTAATTCATTTATTAATGCATTAGCAATAGATGTTTTGCCAATTCCAGGACGGCCATATAAAATCATAGAAAATAATTTACCATTTTTAACAAGATTAGTTAAAACTTTATTTTCACCAATTAGATGTTGTTGACCAATTACTTGATCTAATTTCGTTGGTCTTATTTTATTTGCTAAAAGTTCCATATATATTACCTCACTATACAGATTATATCATAAATTAGAAGGTAATTAATAGTAATTTAAGATTATTAATGGTATAATATTTTAAAGGAGTTTTAAAAATGGGAATTTTGTTGGGAATACTATTGATATTAATACCAATAATTATAGTAGTTTTATTTAATAAATATCGAATTTTGATTAATTTATTAAAAGTAATTTTAGGCGGAATATGTATTGTTATTTATATAATTTATAAAGATAATCCCTTTGCAGAGATTTTGTGGTTATTCGTGGGAATTTGGTTTTTGCTTTTAGTGATAGTAACTGATTATTTTGTAAGGGAACATAAAGAAAAGAAAGAAAATGGAAAAGAAAACAAAGGAAGAAATATATAAAGTTAATCCTGAATTAAAAGAATATATTGAAATATATTTAGTAACGGAATATAACACTTCAGAAAATAGTAGAAATTCTTATAAATATGATCTATTAGATTTTGCGAGATTTTTTAATAAGAATATTACTTATTTACAAAAAGAAGATATTCAAGAATATTTAAGAAAAGAAAATAAAAAAGCGAAAACTAAAGCTCATCATTTAACAAGTATTGGAAATTTTTATAAATATTTAGTTAATAATAATAAAATAAAAGTTAATCCTTGTGAAGATATTAAAATGCCTAAATTAGAAAAGAAATTACCAGTATATTTAACAGAAGATGAAATAAATAATTTATTAGATATTGGCAGTAGTACGGAATATGATATGCGTAATAAGGCTATGTTAGAGGTTTTATATGCGACTGGAATTAGAATTACCGAATTATGTAATTTAGTCATGAGTGATTTATATTTAGAAGAAAATTTAATTAAAGTAATGGGGAAGGGAAGTAAAGAGAGGATTATTCCTATTAATGATTATGCTAAGGAGGCTTTAGAAAACTATTTAAAGTTTGGTCGTGGAATACTTTTAGGCACATATGATAGTGAATATGTATTTATTAGTTCTAGACACAAAAAAATTACTAGACAAGCCTTTTTTAAATTTTTAAAAGAGTTATGTGATAAAAAAGGTATTAAAAAAAATATTAGTCCCCATGTATTAAGACATTCATTTGCTACTCATATGTTAGAACATGGTGCAGATTTAAGGATTGTACAAGAATTATTAGGACATTGTGATATTGCAACTACGCAAATTTATACGCATGTTACAACCGGTAAATTAGAACAAGAATATGATAAACATTCATTAATAAAAAAATAGAAGCCATTAGATCTTGGCTTCTTTATTTTCGTTTAATTAACGACTTTCTCTATTACTTCTAGAGCTTTCATTATTTCTAGAATTTTTTTGGCTTCTAGAATTTTCTTGTCTAGAATTTCTTGAGTTTTCGTTTCTGGAATTTCTACAACTTTCTTGTTTAGAATTTCTATTTTGACTTTTCATTTTCTTTTCCCTCCCATTATTATTATGGCAAGAACTTAAGAGATAATTCATATAATTTAGTGGTGATAATATGGAAATAATTGGTGCTTTATTAGTATCGACTATGGCAGGACTTTCAACTGTATTAGGAGGATTAGTAATATTTTTTAAATTTAAAGAAGAGAATATAAATAAATTTATTGCGGGTTCCCTAGCATTTTCTTTAGCTATAATGATTGGAATTAGTATAACTGATTTAATTCCGGAAGCTTCATTAATTCTTTTAGAAGAGAAGGGGATTAGTAAAGGAATTATAATAGGTTTAATGGCATTTATAAGCGGAATAATTATTATAAAATATTTAAATAAATTAATTACTAAAGCAGAACTTAAAAAAAATGATCTATATAAGTTGGGTATACTTAATATGTTAGCTTTAATTTTTCACAATTTTCCTGAGGGGATTGCTACATTTATGAGTTCTTACAAAGATATAAATTTAGGTATTAAGCTTAGTTTAGCGATTGCTTTTCATAATATACCTGAGGGAATATCTATTGCGGTACCTATTTATTATGCCACATATTCAAAGAAAAAAGCAATTTGGCGAACTTTTTTATCAGGTATTGCTGAGCCGATTGGAGCCATTATTGCTTATCTATTTTTAAGTAGATTTATTTCTAATGTTTTTATTAGTTTAATCTTGATTTTAGTTGCGGGTATAATGATAACTTTAGCAATAGAAATAATTTTACCTAAAGCTTTAAAATATAATCAAAAACCATTTTTATTATGGGGAATGCTTAGTGGTGGGGCATTAGTAATTATTAATTATTTACTTAATTAAAATTATTTTTCTGAGGTTCAAGTTAACATAATACTGATTTTGCGAATAAGCGTTTTGAAGATAAAATATTTGATTTTGTGAAAAAACTAAATGGTAATAGATGGTAAGCATGTAGAGATTATTATTGATAGATAGTTAGACATAAATAAACTTAAAAATAATTTTTAAAATTTTAAATTTAAATTTGGTGTTTATTTATAACCTTATTTTAATTATATAATAAGGTTATAATATATACGCGTATATCCTTATTAATATTTATTATAAGGTTATATATTATATAATTATATATACTATAAGAGAGGGGTTTTAAAAATAAAAGAAAAAGGGGAAGTCCCCTTCTTTTTAATAACTTTTATACCAATAGTAGTTAGAATTTTTATCTTCTTTAAAAGTATGTTTATATACTTTACCATAACGTTTAACAAATGCAATTTTTTCACTATCTTTTAAAGCTTCAAAATTATCATATTTTGATAGGGCTTCAGTACATTCAGCATCTTCAGTATCACCCGTACTAGATAGATAACATGTATCATTTGCTATTCTAATAAAATAATCACTTATAATTATATCACCATTAAATCTTTTAACAGCACTTTTCTTTAAACGATAAATATTAGTTTCAGGAATAATAGTGACATTATATGTTTCAGATGTTCCACAATAATATGTATCCCCTTCTAAATAACATATATCTGTATTAGATATATTAAAATCATCATATTTTTGAGGTTTTTCACCATATATTTCTTTATAAGCTTCATCAATACTTGTTTTAGTAAAAGTTTTATATGCACATTCTTTATTATCATCTGCAGAAAGGGTTATACCCTCGCCTACCCTACAGATTGGCAGATCATTAGCACTTTTATCAGTAGATTCAGCAGTTTCTTCAGTTAAAAGGGTATCAGCAATATTATAATAGGCCATACATAAGCGATTGGAATTACTTATGGTATCTTTAGTTACTTTTTTACCACTATAAGCATTTAGACCACCACAATGATAGATGTCAACTTCACCTAAGTAACTATATAGTTTATCCATATTATCATTATTTAGTGGAATTGATTTATCACCAGTTATAATTATTAAAATAGTAATAATAACTAAAATTCCAGCTAAAATTAAATATTTATGCTTTTTCATTTGTTTTTCCCCCACTACACTTTACGAGATTGAATTTCGGCAATTTTTTCAAATACTTCGGCAGCATTTTGTTCATTTATTTGGTTATAGCCTAGTTCACGTAACGCTTGAATTTTTATAGTATTTAATTGTTGAGTACGACTTAATTTTTCTTCATTTTTTTGCTCTATTTCTTGGACAAAACGCTTATGACTTTCTTGAAGTTTACTACGACTTGCACCACCATTATTATATAGTGTTAAAGCAGAATATAATATACCTTCAAAAATAAACTGATGTTCTTCATCAAAGGCATATTCTTCAGGATTAATAAATCCAGTAGTTTTAGACATATAGCCTAAGATATATTTAATTTCGGGAACATTATCCATAGATTGTAACATATGATATAAGTATGTTACCGCATGTTTATTTTCTTCTTTTTTAGTTTCATCCATTAATTTTTCTTTTAATAAATAAGTAATATCGGCAATTAAAGTTTGCTCTTCTTTATTTAGACCTTTCATGTCAAAATAATTATCCATATCACTAGAATTTTTAACCCCTTGATTTAAACGATTTTCAACGGCCATTAAATAATCAGTGGTTATTTTAATATTACTAATAGTTTTATCTTCACCATCATCAATATCTAATAATTTTAATAGTAATATTTTCTTTTCTTTGGGCCATTTATTTATATCTTCTAATTCTAAATAATTATATACCATTTGACGAGATACATTTAAATATTTAGCTAATCTTACTTTAGATATACCTAGTTCTTGTAATAATTCATTTAAACTATTCATATTTATTCTCCTCTACTTTTACATTTACATTATAATGTACTTAACACTTACTTGTCAAGTATGATTAATGGTTTTTAAAAGAGGAAAATTAAACCTTTTAACATAAGTACCATAATTTTTCATTATTTTTATAGACATCTTTAATGAACCCAGAACCGAGACAGCGAATACCATCATAAAAAACGCAAGCTTGGCCGGGAGTAATACTTTTAGCTTTATTAGGATAACTAATTTTGATCATATCTGGAGTTATTTCATCGACAATTATATCAATATCTTCTCCCCGGTAACGGAATTTGGCTTTTAAATTTTTAGGTAAAGGGCTAACAATGTTAATATTTTCTAAAGTACAGGCATCACTATATAAGTATTCGTTATCATCACCAAAAGCTACATATAAGATATTTTTAGCAACATTTTTACCACATACATAGTGTCTATTAGGATTACCACTTATACCAACATTTCTTCTTTGCCCGATGGTATAATTCATAAGACCATTATGTTTACCAATTTCTTGTTTGGTTTTAACATCAATTATGGGACCTACATTAGGTTTTAAATAATTTTTAATAAATTCTTGATAATGACGTTCACCAATAAAACAAATTCCCGTAGAATCCTTTTTAGCAGCGACGTTAAGGTTATTTTCTTGAGCAATTTTTCGAACTTCGGGTTTAGTTAATTTACCTAAAGGAAAGATTACATTTTCTAATTGTTCTTTAGTTAGGGCAGCTAAAAAATAACTTTGATCTTTATTTAAATCAACAGCTTTAGCTACGTATCCATCAATTATTTGAGCATAATGGCCGGTTGCAATATAATCTGTGCCAAGCTTTTCGGCTTCTTTTTTAAATAAATCAAATTTAATAAATTTATTACATAACATATCTGGATTAGGAGTGCGGCCCTTTTTTAATTCTTCAAGAAAATAAGTAAAGACATAGTCCCAATATTCTTTAATAAAATCAACACGATGTAATTTAATTCCTAGTATTTCACATGTTTTTAGGGCATCATTATAATCTTGTTCTTGAGGACAAATATCTTCATTAAAATTAGGATTACCCAAAGTATCATTATTTAACATAGAATCCCAATTACGCATAAATAGGCCTTCAACATCATATCCATCTTTTTTTAATAATAGAGCGGCAACAGCAGAGTCTACTCCCCCACTCATACCAACAATAACTTTTTTCATATATATCACGCCTATATTATAACAAATATTAGGGAAAATGGAAACTAAATAATTATTTCAAGATAAAGATAAATTTTAATAATATTTTGGCACCATAAAAATAAATTAAAATATCATTTAATAAAATTAAGATAAAACAAAGAAAAAGGTATTTTAAGTTATCTTTTAATAAATTTTTATCAATTATTTTATTATTTTTAATACTTCTAGTAATTATATAAAAGATATTTAATAATTTTTTTAAAAATATAAAGATAAAGATTAAATAAAGAAATTTTAAACTGAAATTATATATTAGACTAAAAATAAGACCTTTAAAGTGGAATACTTTTATAAAAGTAAAGATATTAAAAAAGATGGAGCTAAATTCAATTATAAAATATAGAGGAATAATTATTTTAGCTAAGAATAAAAAAATAAGAATACTTAAAAAGCAAATAAGAAATATATGATGAAATATTAAATTAAAATGATTAGTTTCAAGTAAATAAGATATATTTTTTAATTCATTTAAAAGATCTAAATTATTTAGTTTATGAGCAAGAAAAAAGCCAATAATAAAGCTTATAAAAAGTAATATTAATACTTTTTTAGAATATTTTTGGCATTTTTTAATAAGAGGAGTTAAAGATTTCATCAAAATCACCAATAAATTATATTGCATTATTCTTAATAATATGATAAATTATATAAGTAATATTTAAAGAAATGGGGATTTATGATGAATAAAAAAACTAAAAAGATCTTTGCTTGGTGTATGTTAATAGCAATGGTTGCTAGTGTTGTGGCAACAATAGTATCTTATGCTTTAGCTTAAAAGTTTAGTAGTTCTGAACAAAGTTAAGTAACTAAGATTTATTTGGTGTTTTAAGGAGTGTAGGTTTCATTCAGAACTACGCTTTTTATTTTACTCATTTATTGTAATATAGCAAGAAAAATCGTTCGACATAATTTGACAATTACTTATTTAGGGCTTCAACTATTTCAAGAAAATTCATACCATGACTGGCTTTAATTAAAATAATAGAATTAGTTTTATTGAGGTTATTTAAATATTCGATAGTTTCCTGGTTATTTTCAAAATGAAAACTATTTTTCTTATCAAAACCATTATTTATGGCTTCTTCATTAATATATTTAGCAAGAGGACCAACGGTAAGTAATAAATCAATATGGTCTTCGACTATTAATTTACCAATATTTTGATGAATTTCTGGGCCATATTCACCTAATTCTAAAATATCACCTAAAATAGCAATTTTTTTATAGGGATAATTATTAAGAATTGATAAAGAATAATATACAGAATCATAACTAGCATTATATGTATCATCTATGATGGTATAATCTTTTTTATTTATAAGTTGCATACGATGTGGTTCAAGCTTTAAATTTTGTAAACTTTTAATAATATTTTCGTGATCAACCTGGTATAAATCACCTATAGCAAAGGCTACTAAACTATTATAAATAAAGTGTTTACCTAAAACATTAATATTAACTATTTCATTATTTAAAGTAAAAGTACTTCCAGTTTTAGTATATTTAATATTTGTTGGAGTATAATCACTATTTTCTTCAATACCAAAAGTAATTATTTTATTAGGTATAGAAGCAGTTTTTTGCCAGGCATTAAGTAGATCATTATCATTATTAATAATTATAGGACCAGATAAGCCTTCTAAGATTTCTAGTTTAGCTTTTAAAATATTTTGTCTACTACCTAAATTACCAATATGAGCAGTACCTATATTAGTTATAACAGCAACATTAGGTTTAGCAATATTAGTTAGAGTACTTATTTCTTTAAAGTTACTCATACCCATTTCAACTACGGCTATTTCTTCATTGGTAATTGATAAAATAGTTAAAGCTAAACCTATTTTAGTATTTAAATTACCTTCTGTTTTTAATACTTTATATTTGGTTTTTAATATATCGCTAATAATATTTTTAGTACTAGTTTTTCCAACACTTCCGGTTACCGCAATAATAGGTATATTTAAACTTTTTCTTTTTAATTTAGCTAATTCAATTAAAAATTCGGTAGTATCATCTACTTTGATAACATTAACATCTTCTTTAATGGGATTTATTATATCACTTAAAATTAAGGTTTTAGCCCCTTTTTTAATAGCTTCCATATAAAAGGTATTACCATCATATACTTCACCTTTAATAGCTATATAAGTATCATTTTTATTAATAGTACGAGTATCTTTTGAAATATTAGTTAGATAATCATCAATATTTCCTTTAATTAATTTAGCATTAGAAATATTTAAAATATCTTTTATCTGCATTTAAAATCACCTATTTTCTAAAACTATTATATCATAAACTTTTTATTTTAGAATTAAAATATAGCTTCATATATTTCTTTATAGTTTTTAACTAAAATTATTTCAAGCTCTTTTTTTATTTCTGAAGGTATTTCTTCTAAATCTAATTCATTAGAAGCTGGAATATAAACTTTTTTAATATTATTATTATAAGCTCCAATTATTTTTTCTTTAATTCCTCCGACTTTTAAGATATCACCATTTAGGGATATTTCCCCTGTAAAAGCTAGGGAAGCATTTATTTTTTTATTTAAAAGAGTACTAAGTATACTAGTGGTAATAGCTACTCCAGCGCTTGGGCCATCTTTCTTTAGGGCCCCTTCTAAGAAATGAATATGAAGAGATTTTAGATTAAAGAAAAAGTTTTCTAGTTTAAAATCAATTTGATGAGCTTTAATATAGCTTAGAGCAACACTTACGGATTCTTCCATAATTTTACCTAACATACCAGTAATAATAAAGTCCCCTTTACCTTCAAAAATAACAGTTTCTACGGGGATTACAAGCCCTCCACTATCTTTAATACCTAAAGCATTTATTAAGCCGATATTATCATTTTTTTTGTATTCATTCTTTAAGTATTTAGGAATACCTAAGTATTCTTTTAAACGAATTTTACTTATCTTAGTTCTTTCATTTATTTTACCCATGACTACTAATTTACGAATAATCTTTTCTAAGTTACGGGCTAAATTTCTAACGCCGGCTTCAAAAGTATAAGCATTTATAAGATATAAAAGCATTTCATCACTTATAGAGATAATTTTATTATCAATTTTATTTTCTTCTAAAATTTTAGGAATTAAATATTTATTAGCTATTTCAATTTTTTCTTGGGCAGTATAACTATTTATATAAATTATTTCTAAGCGATCTTTTAGAGCTTCAGGAATATCTTCAACATTATTGGCGGTTAAAATAAAGAATACTTTAGATAAATCAAAGGGTTCTTCAATATAATTATCTATAAATTCTTGATTTTGTTCTTTATCTAAAATATCTAAAAGACTACTAGTAGGATTATCTTTATAATTAATAATCATTTTATCTATTTCATCAATTAAAAATACTGGATTTTTAGTTTCACATTTTCTTAGACCTTGAATAATTTTACCAGGAATAGCACCCATATAAGCTCTACGATGGCCAATTAATTCTGAAGTATCATTTAAACCACCAACGCTTATTTTATAAAATTTACGATTTAGAGCATAAGCGATATTTTTAGCAATACTTGTTTTACCTACGCCCGGAGGACCTATTAAACAAATTATAGGACTTTTTATTTCTTTATTATTATTTTTTAGGGCTACATATTCTAAAATTCGATCTTTTACTTCTTGTAAGCCATAATGACTAGCATCTAGTTTATTTTTTATATCTTCAAGATTAAAATTTTCAAAACTTTCTTTATGCCATGGTAAATTTAATACCCAATCTAAATAATTACGGATCATAGCGTTTTCAGGAGAAGTTTCACTAGTATAAGATAATTTATGAATTTCATCTTCTAATTTTTTCGTAATCTTTTTAGGTAAATTTAAAGAAGAAATGGTATTACTATATTCAGTTATATCATTATAAGATTTAGTACCTAATTCTTGTTCAATTATTTTAGCTTTTTCTTTTAAAATAAATTCTTTTTGACTTTCTTCAAGACTATTTTGTAGTTCTTGATCAAGTTTTTCATCTAATTTTAAAACTTCTAGTTCTATTTTTATATCTTTTAATAAATTACGAGCACGATATAAAGAATTAATTTCTTCAATATATTCAAGTTTTTTACTAAAAGTTAAGGGCATAAAAGAACAGATAGTATCAGTTAGTCTAGATAAATCATCAATAGTTTTAATTGTATTTAAAATACTATTAGATATATGAGAAGAAGATTCAACATATTCATGAGTTAATTCATTTAATTTTTTAATAGTTGCTTTCTTTTCAACTTCATCAATTTTGGGTAAATCAATTTTAGTTACACTTGCTTCTAAGATATCATTATTATCAGTATTATTATCAAAATTTAATATTTTTACGCGTTCAATTCCTTTAATAGTTACGCGAACATTATTATTGGGTAATTCAATTCGACTTTTAATTTTACCGACTACCCCAACTGAGGGTAAATCATTTACTTCAGGAGTTTCTTCTAAAGTATTTTTGGGAGTTATTACTAAAACATGACGTTCATAAGATTTAGTAGATAGACTAGTAATATCTTTACTGAGTTTATTATTTAATTCAAGTTTAACTTCTTGGTTAGGTAATAAAATTAAACCTTTTAGCATCATTACTGGTAATATTTGTTCCATTTTTCTTTTCCTCCCATTTACTAATTTTCTTTTTATTATAAATAATTAAAAACTGTTTGTCTACTAAAAAAAGTAAAAAAACTTTTATTTTTTTACTTCTTAAACGCTTTGGTAAATTTAGGCCATATTCCTATTTTATTTGGAGTATGTTCCGGTAGTTGATAGATATCATGACCAGGGAATTCATTACCCTCGACTAAAAGTGGACCTTTAGTACTAAAACATACATCCCACCCTACATATCTTACTTCAGGCATTACTTTAGAGGCTTCTTTAACAAGATCTAAAGCTTCAGACCAATTTGGAAATTTAAAGCCTTGGATTGGAGTATTAGTTAAAGGATGATGGGTATATAAATTTTTATTTTTATCAATCGCTGGGGCTAATACTTCGCCAGTTTCTTCATCAACGGGGGCAACCATACCTCCACTATTGAAATTATCGACATATTTACCATTTCCAATACGGAAATAAGCACATATAACATGTGGTATATGATCATCATCTAAAATAGTAACAATTCGAACTGTATTAATGGAATCAGGATAAATAGCGTTTACTTCATCACATTGAGTTATTACTTCTTCTAGTAAGAAGTTATTTCCTTCTTTATTAAGATAATCACATAGTTCATCAATATTTTCATAATCATTAAGATTTATTTTCTCTATTCCTTTACCACAAGTACCAGTCATAGGTTTAGCCATAAATGTTTGATGTTTTAAGATAAAGCTTTGCAATGCATCTTTATTAGTTCCTCGAACTTTTAGAAAATCTCTTTTAATATAATCAGTAAATAATTTATTAAATTCTAATTTATTACGAAATATATATGTATAATTAGGATTATTATATTTTTTTATCAATTCATTATTACGGCCTCGAGTTATATATGTATCTCTTTGTTCTTCAGTTAAATTATACATTTCAAATAAATCATAGTCCATATAACCGGCACCATATTTAAGTGCACAGTGACGCATATCATTAAAGATAGCTAAACGGCCTTTTCCAGTTTTTTTATGAATATTATTTATTTTCTTTAACATGGCAGTATAGTCCATCGAAATAACTCTTTTAAACAAATATTTAATATTCGGCACGATTATCAACTCTTTCTTTTATTATTATATCAAATAAAAGATTTTAAATAAAGAAAAAAGAAAGATTTACTTTCTTTAATTGTTTTCTTTTAAGATTTCTAAAGCTTTATGCATTCTCATATCATATTTAACAATATCATTAGAACCATATGCTTTGATTAATTCTTCTGGAGATATACCATAGTTATCAGCCATTTCTTTAGTTTTTTCTTCAACTTCTTTATCAGTGAATTCAATTTTTTCATTATCCGCAATAGCTTCTAATAAGTAACGATATTTAACTCTCTTAGTAGCTTCTGGTTCCATTTGTTCATGTAATTTATCATGAGTCATACCAGTTATACGGCTATAATCTTCAAGTTTAATTCCTTGCATTTTTAATTGTTCTTCAAATTGATGGATCATTCTATGAACTTCATCATCAATTATTTCAGGATTTAGTTCCACTTCCATATTATTACTTGCAGCATTTAAACATTCTTCAATAAATTTATCATCAATTTCAGCTTGTTTTCTTTCTTTGATAACATTTTTAACTTCTTTATTAAATTCTTCTTCGGTTTTAATATCTTCAAAACCTAAATCTTTATAAAAATCTTCATTAACTTCAGGAATAATACGTTCCTTTATTTCTCTAATAGTAATATTAAATTTAACATCTTTTCCTTTTAAATCTTGAACATAATTATCTGGGAATTTTAAATTTAATTCTTTTGTTTCGCCGATTTCCATACCAATTAGGCCATCTTCAAAGCCAGGAATAAATGTATTAGAACCAATTTCTAATGGATAGTTTTCACCTTTTCCACCTTCTAATGATTTGCCATCAACGAAGCCTTCAAAATCAATAACCGCAGTATTACCTTTTTCAACTTTTCCACTTTCTTTTGGAACGATCTCCGCTAATTGTTCTTTTAATTTAACTATTTCGGCATCAATTTCTTCTTTAGTAACTTTGGCTGTTTCTTTCTTTAAACCAAGATTTTTATATTCTCCTAATTTTACTTCAGGTTTACTAATAATAGTAAAGGCAAAAGTTACTTCATCTTTATTAATAGTTTTAATATCTAGAGTTGGTTCTACAACTGGAGTTGTTTTAGCTTCTTTTAAAGCTTCAGCGTATGCATAATCCATTACATTATCAATCGCATCCATATATAGAGATTCTATTCCCATTTTTTTAAGATATATTTCTTTTGGAGCCATGCCTTTTCTAAAGCCTTCAATTTTTACTTCTTTATTTTTTTTCTTATATGCTTTATCTAAGGCGTTATCCCATTTTTCTCCTTTAACTGTTATTTCAATAGTTTTGACATTTTTCATTAGATATCCCTCTTTCAAATACCATTATTATATCTTATAACGACTTCTTTTACAAGCTTAAAGTGGTAATTTTCGCATTAATACATCAGGATCAGTATCTTTTAAATATATTTTTAAAAAATTTAATTTATATTCTAACTTAGAAAAGATTAAATCACTTAAAATTAAGGCATGATGTAAATGGGGTTCAAATAAATCACGTTTTGGATCATTTAATTGCTCATAAAGAGCATCTATTTGTTTTTCATTATAAAGTGGACTTTTAGTAAAGTTCATGAGACTAACAAAAAAGTTAATATTATTTTGGATAATAGTGGGATCTAAAGTACCATTTGGAGTTCTTATTTCAATGGTATTATAGCTTTGTTCTGCTTTAGTATTACTAAACTGAAAATAGCTAACAGCTTTATATTTGGATAAACGATAACGGTCAAAATCAGAATTATTTAAATCTTTTAAAGAATACAAACCCGAGATTGGTTGAGCATAATAAAATATATTTCTCCGAGCATGGGAACCATTAATACTATATTTAAGAATGATTGGTTCAAAGATAACCCACAACTTAATAAAACGAATGGCATATTTAGTTTCATTAGCAAATATTTGGGAACCAATATGAATATGAGAAGAACACTTATCAGTAATAAGAGCTTGCATTTCTTTTAAAATTTTTAATAATTTTTGGAGATCTTGCCAATTTTGGAAAGTATTATGATAGATTGGTGTTGATACTTCACCACCTAAAGTGGTGGTAAAATCTATATCGGATATGCGGCTTACACTTAAATCTTCTTTGACATCGTAATCTTTAAAGATTGGATGGTCGGATAATTTAGTCATTACTTCATTTAATGGAGTTTTACTAAATTCAACTTCAAGACCATAACTAGTGTTTTTTGGAATATCTAGTTTACTTTTATATGTTAATTTATAGGTTTCTAAATAATTTAATAAAGTTTCTAATTCTTTTCTATTAAGATTATGTAAAGACATAAAAAAGCCCCCCTTTTATTGGGGAGTATTATAACACAAATGGTATTAAAATGCAAATTAGAAGAGGAAATAATTAATTATAATTAAAAGTTCCCGATTTTTATAACCAGTGCAATAAGTTGTTGAAAAATAATCAATTATAAATTA